>NZ_JACCLP010000015.1:0-80174 GCF_050937395.1 Treponema sp. OMZ 805
AAAAAAAAAAAAAAAAAAAAAAAAAAAAAAAAAAAAAAAAACCCCCCCCCCCCCCCCCCCCCCCCGCACCTACCTACCGTTTAATTGGTAATACTGGATGGGTGATTGGTAATCGAAATTCCTACAAAATAATCTACTCTTTAGATTCCTTCTCTGGGAAAGAATTTTATATGCGTTTGTAAGGTTACCGCAACTAATACCCTGTATCATCATCTCAAATTACTATATCCATTATTTTATTGGGAGGTTTACAATGAAAAAACGTTTTTCGTTAAAAAAGAAATTCATTCTTATTTTTGGTATTCTCATTGCTGCAGCAGGAGTTATTGAAATTGTCTTAGCAGTTATGATTGCCAGAAGGGCAGTCACCGAAAAAATAGAGGATCATCTTATTGATAAGGCAAATGATACCGCCGAAATCATTAACGGAAGGGTTACAGCCCTGTTGCAATTTATCGAAGGTATTTCCCGAATGCCGGTTTTGCGAGATGCAACCGCTTCATCCACTGCACGATTAGCGTTCCTTGCAAATGAAGTTTCTTTTAATGAAACAATAATCGAATTGAATATGACTGATGCACAAGGGCAGTGTATGCTTGCTAATGGAAGCGTATTATCCGTTGTGAACAGAGATTGGTTTCATTCCGCCATTAGTGGGAAATCCTTTTTTTCGGAGCCATACATCTCTCGTGCAAATGGACAATTAATAAACACCCTTGCTGTCCCTATCTATGATGATAACAAAACTATTGTAGGAGTGTTATCTGCCGATATCCCCGGTTTGCTGTTATCCCAAAATATTGCTGATATCGTCGTAGGAGAAACCGGCAACTGTTATATTATGGGGGCAACGGGAATTATCATTGCAGATAGGGATACCGATTTAGTACAAAGTCAAGATAATATCATTGAACAAGCAAAAACAGATCCTTCACTCACATCGACCGCAGCCTTTTTACAGTATGTGCTTGATACTGACGAAGGAGAAGTCTGCTACTATGACTATCATGGCATTGAATATATTGCATCATTCGCAGCGGTTAAAACTACTAATTGGTCGATTATCATTCGAGCGCCTGTCAACGAATTCATGGGAACGGTCAACACACTTCGCAGCACAATGATTGGAATTGGTATTAGTGTACTAATTGGAGCGCTGATTATTGTCTATTTTGTTGCCCGTACAATGATAAAACCAATTCAAACGACGGTTTCGGCTTTACAAAATATTTCACAAGGTGATGGCGACTTAACAGTCCGGCTGCCGGTATACGGTAATGATGAAATCACCGATATGGCAAAGTATTTTAATGAAACAATCGCTAAAATCGGCGCTTCAATACAAGCGGTTGGAACAAGCAGCAGCGAAATGGAAGAAATCGGTAATGAACTTGCGTCGAATATGACCGAAACGGCAAGCTCCGTCAACCAAATTAGTGCAAACATTGATGGTGTTAAACAGCAAGCCTTAACTCAGGCTGCCAGCGTTACCGAAACTGCAGCAACTATTGAAGAAATTGTTCGGACTATTAAGCAACTAAATGCCAGTATTGAAACGCAAGCTGCAAGTGTCGCACAATCTTCATCTTCCGTAGAAGAGATGGTTGCAAATATTGCATCTATCGGTCAAACACTCGGTAAAACCGATGACGTAATTAAAAGCCTTACAACAGCAACCGGCGACGGTAAAGCAACGCTTGTTACTTCTAACACGGTAACACAGAAAATCGCAGAAGAATCCGGTTCCTTGATGGAAGCCAGCAGTGTTATTCAGCATATTGCTTCACAAACGAACCTGCTCGCAATGAATGCTGCAATAGAAGCGGCTCATGCGGGAGAAGCAGGTAAGGGCTTTGCTGTTGTTGCAGATGAAATTCGCAAGCTCGCAGAAGAATCTTCGATGCAAGGGAAAACCATCACCACTACATTGAAAGCGCTCAGTGGTGAAATTGAAACACTCTCTACTTCATCCAAAACGGTGGAAGAAAAATTTAATACAATCTTCAGCCTTGCAGAGAAGGTAAAAGAAATGAGCACCAGTGTTACCGAATCGATGCGAGAGCAGGAAAACGGCAGCAAGGAAGTTCTAGCGGCGATAAAAAGCATCAACATGGTAACCGTAGAAGTGCAGGCGGGTTCGGAAGAAATGCTAAAAGGTGGAGAGAGTGTTGCACAGGAAATGCATACATTGGACGACCTTACGCGCATTATTACGGAAAGTATGAACGAGATGGCTGCGGGTGCGGTGCAGATTAACAATGCCGTGCAGGAAGTGAGCGAGATTACGCAGAAAAATAAACGGAGTATTGAGCGTTTGGCGGAAGAGGTCTCAAAGTTTAAAGTTTAATAGGTAAAACATAAGCATACAGTAGCTCCTAATTGTTTTACTATATCCCAACGGGGAGGAGTTGAAAATGTATAGTCGGAAAATTGATCCTAAAAGGATCAGCATCCTTATCAGTGCACTAATTTTGATTGCATTGTTGGGAAATGCCTGCACAACGCAGAAAAAAAAGAATGATATACAAGGCGCGGACATCGTGGATATGAAAGGCTCCGAGCTTGATAGTATTATGAACGATAAGGCAGAAAAAGAGCAGTATCTGGTTATCGATGTGCGTGAAAAACACGAGTATGAGGCGGACCACGTCCGCTATGCAATCAATATCAGCCTCAACGATATCGAAAACAGGCTGAGCGATATTGCCGATTTCAAGGATAAAAATATTATCGTTATTTGCAGAAGCGGACGCAGGAGCCGCGCAGCTGCGGAAATCTTACAAAAAAATGGGTTCAAAAAACTGTTCAATGCGGATGGAGTCGGACGTTATTCTTATAAGTCGCTTACCAAAGTGACAAATGTACGCGGAAAACAGATGCAGGAGCTCGCGAATACAGGGAACTACTCCGTTGTCGATGCCCGAGAACCCGCTGATTATGCCGCTTCGCATTTAAAAGGTGCAATATCGGGGAATGCGGATGCTATTGCTGAGTTACTGCCCAAATTACCTAAGAATAAACCGGTACTAACCTACTGCTATTCCGGTAACCGCTCTTTTGCCGTTGCGGAAAAACTAGCGGATGCAGGATACACGGTGATAAACAGTTTAGATGGAACCAACGAATACTCAGCCTTTGAATTGGTAAAATAACAAAACTATCCTTAAATAGCCGCTAAAAATTTAACCTTTTAGCGGCCTTTCTTGGGCACCTCTAAAAACTCGGTTAGATTTTTAGAGGTGCCCGTCGAGTTTTTAATAAGTCTATAAATATAAATGACTTATTAAAAACATCGCAAATTAAAATCAAGGAAAACCTCTAAAAAACTGAAGTTTTTAGAGGTTCCCCTTCTGTTTAACTTATAATTAACGTATGATAACTATGCGCCGCGTTTACTTACGCTTCTCCGGGATTCAGCTGCGTTAAAATTTCGGTGTGGTCTTCAAAGATGGCAACCGTGTGTTCCATGTGACAGGAACAGGACTTGTCGGCGCTAACAACCGTCCATCCGTCGGCGCGGGTTTTAACATCTGCCGTACCGAGGTTAATCATCGGTTCAATCGCAATCACCATACCGGGTACTAGCCGCGGGTTTGGTGCGCCCCGCTCCGGTACATTCGGAATATTCGGTTCTTCATGTACTTTAAGCCCGACCCCATGACCGCAGTATTCATATACGACACCGTATTTATACTGCCGCGCCAAGTCGTACACCGCGCGGGATATTGCATTTACACGCTTACCTGCCTGACAGGCGGCGATTCCCGCATAGAGGCAGTCGGTGGTAACCTTTAAAAGTTGTGCGCGTTCGGGGCTTACCTTTCCAACCGGCACCGTTACGCACGAATCGCTGATGTATCCGTTAAGGTCAATACCGATATCCAGCGATACGAGGTCTCCTTCCTGTACGATTTTCTTTTTACTGGGGATACCATGTATAACTTCCTCATTGATGGAGATACAGGCTGCCCCCGGAAAATTTTCCGCATACCATGCGGGAACGCCGCCGATGCTCTTAATGTACTCAACACAAAAGTCATCCAGTTCTTTCGTGGTTACGCCCGGCTTCACCCGCGGCGTTAATTGCTTAAAGAGCCGCGCCAATGCTTTACATGATAGGCGGATACCGTCTATCTGTTCCTTTGTCTTAATTCGTATCATATATTCCTTACCCTTTGCGCAGCCTTATCGTCTTAGGATTTGCCGGTTATCTTATGTTAAGGATAACCGGAGCACCTTTAACGCCAAAGCTGCTCCTGATAGTTTTTTTTCAACTTCGTTATGCCGCGGATGCGGGGATTCATTCGCATGGACGCCTCCGCACATCCGTCGCCGGTAGTAAAATCACCCATCCGGTAATAAATTTCCGCCATCTTTTTTAATATTTCTGCATTATCCGCTTTACTTAGCCCAAAATCCAGCGCGGCTTCGCAACAATCAAGCAGTAAATCGTCTGCAAGATTGTAGATGAGTTTTTCGCGGATAAGCTTGCGGGCTAGAATAAGCACTTCGGGAAAAAAATGGCGGAAATATGCCTGCTTCTGCTCTTCGCTGATAATTTGGTCAAGCAGCAAAAAAGACTCATAATAGTGATCACGGAAATAGAGTTCCTCTGCAAGCACAAATCCGCAATCCATAAAGTCTCCCCTGCTAAAGTACCGGCGAAGCGAAAACGAAGGCTGTACCGAGCGGAGCCGTAAAAATTCCTGTACCGCTTCGTCCTCAGCATTATGGAAAAGGTCAAAAAAAATTAGCGTCGCCCTGCTTTCGGGATCCGTCCGCTCTTTTAGCCATGTACGGTAATCAAAACTTTCACCTTTTTTCGCGGTCTTATTATAGAAAAAATCAAACTCCGCCCGGCGCTTCGCATCAAGCAAGGCTTCATAGGCACGGATAAGCCTCATCATCGCCTGCTCATTAGCCTTTTTGCCGTCGGTATTCCGAACATTATGGGGAATATCGGGATGCAGTTCTTTGGCTTTTTTTCGGAATGCCCGTTTGATTTCGGAAGTAGAAGCGGAAGGAGAAACACTTAAAATCTTATAATAATCTTCTATTATTATGGATTGATGTGTTGAACGATCTCCGCGTCCTTCTTCGCTATCCTGCCGTCCGCTTTCCGCCTTGCTACCCAATATTTGCCCCCGCGCGGCGAGCATCCGCTACATTCCGCAAAGTATCGAAGTAGTCGATCATAAAACCGCAGCTTTCTAATGTATTCATCAGATTTCGAATAAATTTACCCGAAAACAGCCCACGGTTTACGGTAAGAACGCAGCCTTTACAACCCTCTTTAAGGCCGTGATCTCTGAGGATTGTTACGACGGCAGGATTTGGTTTTGATGTAAAAAACGGTTTTTCGGCGCAGAAAATAGCAATATATCCGTACATATTAAGCCGATCCGTATCGGTCAACGTATGCCCATTCAAAATACGAATATCATCGCACCGATTATGGGCGCCTTCTTTTAGGGCTGCCAGAAAAAGCTGTGTTTGTGCTTTTTTCCCTTTATCAAAATACACCAATGCGGTTGTCATGGGGATATAATAGAAAAAATAAATCTCTTATGCAAGCGGACGCCTAGTTAGGAAAGGTTGATCCAAGTCTGTAAAGGAATGAGCAATACAATAATTGGTTTCAAATTGCCAATTATTGCATGTCGTTACGGGAACCTTTTCCTCGTCGTACCTTTTGCGGGAAGCTTGTATGAGGTACGGCTTTTCGGTGCTTTAATAACGTGAGTTCTTTTACGGTAACTATGGTTCTTTGTGGTAAAATATATGGTTTTTTCACTTCGATAGTGTATACTGTGTTAACGAATAAGCCTATCGGCTTGTAGTTTTTACACGTTCCTGTTAAATCCTTGAGGTACTTATGTTAAAAAAATGCTTTTTTGTACTTGTACTTACACTTATGGCAATTTTTCCACTCGCAGCGGAGATATCATTTAACAGTCTTGCAGGCTCTGTCCAGACTTTCTGGTCGGATACGAACGGGTTACCTTCAAATAGAATATTGGACGTTTTGCAGGATGGAACGGGTTATATTTGGCTTGCCTCCTATGACGGCCTTATCAGGTTTGACGGAGAAACGTTTACCGAGTTTACCGAAGCCGAACACGGGTTTACCGGCATAGCGCCGCGTGTTCTATGCGAAGATGCATACAGTACGCTCTGGATAGGAACCAATTCCACCGGTTTATACGCCTATCAAAACAAGATATTTAAGCGCTATGCCGAAGAAGATGGTCTGCCGAATCTTTCAATTAGAGCGATAAAATTTGATAAAGACAATGTGCTGTGGGTCGGAACGGCAGACGGACTCGCGCGGTTGGAAAAAAGCGGCCGTTTTGTCCCTATCCTTGATGAACGCAATAAAAGTTTAGGGATTATTACGTTTATCCTTCCGGTAAAGGACAGGATATATGTCGGTTCAAATCTGCAGGGGATTACAGTCATTCAAAATAAAAAAGTAGCCCGGCTCCCGTATTTGGATGCCATACAGGATTATACTTTTTCGGCTGCATATTTTGATTCCGATAACATACTGTGGCTCGGTACAAAAAACGGAAAAATCATCAAGATAAAAGAAGAAAAAGACATTGAATTTATTGACGCAGAATATCTGAAAGGGATGAGTATTAACGAATTTTTGCGTACTGTGAACGGAACGCTGTATGCGGCGACCAATAGAGGTATTGTTACGATCAAAAAGGGTAAGCCGGAAATATTTTCGGAAGAGAACGGCTTGCCGAATAATATCGTTTCATGTCTCTGTCAAGACTTTGAGGAAAACCTTTGGGTAGGTATGGAACGCGGCGGCGTCGGGAAATTCAGTAAAGGAAAATTTCTTGATTTAACCAGCGCAGAGTCCCTGCCACCAACCGCGGCAAATTCCGTATTGGAAGATTTGGATAAAAACATTTGGATTGCAAAAGATGACGGCATTGTGTGCTTAAAAAGTTCGGCGCTCTCTCCTACAAGAGCAAGGCAAATTGATGCCCTTATCGAAAAGCTGCATGCCGTCCGTGTCCGGCAAATCAGAGAAGAAGCGGACGGAACATTATTTTTTGCTACCTATTCCGATAACGGCCTTTTGATTTTTAGGAAAGACGGAAGCATGCAAGCGCTATCAAAAAAAGACGGACTACCGAACAACCGTGTACGTTTTTCGTACCGCAGCTCGGATAATCTCCTGTGGATCGGCACAACGGCAGGACCCGCCGTCTATTTTGACGGTACGATAACAACAATTACGCAGGAAGACGGACTCCCTAATTTATTTATTCTTTGTGCGGAAGAAAGCCGCAGCGGAAAGATATGGCTTGGTACGGACGGCGGCGGGGCGGTCGTTTTAACGGTGTCGGGTTTTTCTGACGGCAGACCGGTTATCAAGGTGGAACACGTTTTTACCAAAGATGATGGACTGCACGGCAATATTATCCTTAGAATTATTGAAGATACGGAAAATAATATTTGGTTATGCACAAGCGAGGGGCTAACACTGTATAAAAACGGCGGATTCTATTATGCCAATAAAGCATTCGGTGCAGGAGCTATCAGTGTGTTTAACATCGTACAAGACACAATGGGAAACCTCTGGATTGTAACGGCAAAAGATTTGCTGCTGGTAAAAACGGATGTTTTTGTAAAGGCAGTGCTGAACGGTCTCCCAGCTGAATTTCTTGTCCGCTACAACCGGCTTGACGGCCTAACAGGTCAATTAGCGGCGAATGCATGGGCGCATGTTACCGCCGAAAATACATTGTTTCTGCCTACGCTTAAGGGAGTTGCCGTCTGCGCTCCTTCTTATTATGTTACCAATAAACATGCTCCACCGGTTGTTATCGAGAGCATTGTTTTAGACGGCAAAAACTATGATGTAACGGAAGAAAGACTGAAGGTCGCGGCCGGAATAAAGCGTATTCTGTTTAAATTTACCGCTTTAAGTTTTACCATTCCGCAACGGGTTCAGTTTGAATATAAACTTGAAGGATATGATAAAGAGTGGCGTAGCTGCGGAACTACGCGGGAGATTGCCTATACGAACCTCAACCCCGGTAATTACGTGTTTAAGGTAAGAGCTGCGAACAATGACGGCATTGTAAACAAGAGCGGTTCCAGCGCCGCTATCTATAAGAAGCCGTTTTTTTATCAGACTATCTGGTTCTATCTTTTACTTGTATGCTGTATCGGAAGCGGTATTTTCTTTGCCGTCCAACTCCGTTTTAGAAATTTACAGCGGAGGGCAGATGAACTTGACCGGAAGGTAAAAGAAAAAACAAAAGAACTCGCCGGCGAAAAAGAAAAGAGCGACAAACTTTTACGCAATACTCTGCCGCCCTCCGTTATCGACGAACTTATCAGTACGGGAGCGTCAAAGCCTAAAGTGTATCCTGCGGTAACGGTACTGTTTGCAGATTTAGTCAGCTTTACCGAATGGTCGGGTGGTACGGCGCCGGAGCATGTTATTAGGCAATTAAATACGATGTTTACTCAATTTGACGGTATTATGGATGTTTTCGGCTGTGAGCGGATAAAAACACTTGGAGACGGATACTTAGCATGCTGCGGCCTTAGAGGGGAAAAAGACCATGCACTCAGGCTTACCGGCGCCGCTGTCGAAATGCTACGAAGCTTTGAAACAATTAATAAAGATAATAACAGCCATTTTAGAATAAAAATAGGCATCGATTCGGGAGCAATCACCGGAGGTATCGTCGGCGTGCATAAATATATTTTCGATATCTTTGGTGACACGGTTAATATGGCTTTCCGCCTTGAATCGGTAACTGCTCCGATGGCGTGCACCGTTTCGATGAAAACAGCGGCGCTCATTTCCGGCAGCTATCGGCTCTATAAACGCCCTCCACATCTTTTAAAGGGAAAAGGAAAGGTGCCATGCTATTATATAAATTATCAGGATGTCGACTATACGATGGAATTCGAAGAAATAAAAGAATGTTATGATCAACTGACCAGAGCATTTAAAGAAAACCGACTCTCCGAATGCCGTGCCCTTATCAACAGGTTGGAGCCGACGCTATTGGAGCCTGAGATGGCAAAAGGAATTTCTATTATAGAAAAAAACATGTGCAGGTAGCATGGGGATGCTCTGCAGCGGGGAATAGATTGCATCTTTCAAATAATTATCTTAAAATCGAATGACCTAAGAGACGTTTCTTAGAACTAACGTTTTCAGAGATGGTTTCTATTTTTTTTCGGAGGTAAATGATGACTATCTATGATTATTCGGTGCAAGATGCGCAAGGAAACGATGTTCCGCTCAAGCAATACAAAGGCAAAGTCTTGTTGATTGTTAATACGGCGACGGCTTGCGGATTTACACCGCAGTATAAAGAGTTGGAAGAACTATACGAAAAATATCACGATAACGGTTTTGAAATAATCGATGTGCCGTGCAATCAATTCGGCGAGCAGGCTCCCGGAACCGATGCGGAAATTCACCAATTCTGCACACTCCGTTATCACACAACATTCCCTCAGATGAAAAAGTCTGATGTAAAGGGTGAACACGCGCTTCCGCTTTTTACCTATCTAAAATCTCAGAAAAAATTCGAGGGTTTCGGCACAGGGAAGATGGCGGAAACGCTAAGTGATTTTATTCAAAAAATAGACAGCAATTATAAAAATAATCCTGAAATTAAATGGAATTTTACCAAATTCGTTATTGCCCGGGACGGCACTGTTGTTGCCCGCTTTGAACCGCCCGCTCCTATGGCTGATGTTGCGGCATGTGTGGAAAAGTGTGTAGTGGGGTAAAGTAACTCAAAAAAAGGAGCCGTGCCCCCGGCAGGCAATGCGAACTACGCTTGGATCCAGCACATGATACACCATCTTTCTGCAAACGGTAAAATCGGACTTGTGCTTGCCAATGGCGTATCCGCTTTACTTAGCCCAAAATCCAGCGCGGCTTCTCGAATAAATTTACCCGAAAACAGCCCACGGTTTACGGTAAGAACGCAACCTTTACAACCCTCTTTAAGGTCGTGATCTCTGAGGATTGTTACGACGGCAGGATTTGGTTTTGATGTAAAAAACGGTTTTTCGGCGCAGAAAATAGCAATATATCCGTACATATTAAGCCGATCCGTATCGGTCAACGTATGCCCATTCAAAATACGAATATCATCGCACCTAAAGCCACAATGGAACAACAAAATAGTACGAAATGCACATTTATTTTGACAAGTACTGAATCGCATGATATAATCCTTTTTATATTTATTGCCTTTTTTAAGGTAAGTGTGATTTTATTCGGTAGTGTTTGCCGGATTATTTTTAACAGGGAGTACATTATGAAAAAAATGTGTCTGTTTTTATTGGTTGCCGTGGCCGGCGTATGGACAGGAATGTCTAATGCTTTTGGCTGTACGGGGTTTGTTGCAGGAAAGGATGCAACAGCCGACGGCTTTCGTATCATTGCGCGTACGGAAGATTTGAGTGGCGCCCATAACAAAACCTTTAAGGTATATCCGCATAAGAAAAACAGAAAGCCGGTACAGTTTACCGACTCAATCGGCTTTAAAATCGAATTACCGAAAGAGAGCTATCGGTATACCGCTATTTGCGATGCCGAACAATCCGAAGGCATCTACGACGAAGTAGGTTTTAACGAGCACGGCGTTGCGATGAGCGCAACCGTTTCTGCCTCTCCGGGAAAAGCTGCAGAAGAAGCTGACCCGCTTGTTGAAAACGGACTTTCGGAAGCATCTATGACAACGGTTGTGTTGCCGTATATTACCACAGCCCGGGAAGGCGTTGAACGGATTGCAAAGATTGTAGATACCTACGGTTCGGCAGAAGGCAACATCATTTTTATCGCAGACGATAAAGAAAGCTGGTACATGGAAATTTATACCGGCCATCAGTATGCAGCGGTTAATGTCCCGGATGATATGTATGCGGTAGTACCTAATTGCTTCTTGCTCGGTTATGTCGATACGACAAGTAAAGATGTTATCGCATCAAAAGATTTAATCAATTTGCCTAAGTCGAAAGGCTTTTATAAAGAAGTTGACGGTAAATTCCATGCAGCGCTTACTTATGGAGAAGAAATGAGCGACTACAACCGTGTACGGCTTTGGGGAGGACAAAATAAACTCTCACCGTCCGCTAAGGTTGCGTATGACACGAAGCTATTCTCTTTGTGGAGAAAGGCTGATAAGAAAATCGCCCTTGAAGATGTAATGGAATTGCAGCGCTATCGCTATGAAGATACCGATAAAAATGCAAATTTACCGGAAAACGCAGGAGTTCGCGCAATCGGTACACCGACTTCTATGGAATGCCATATCATTCAGATGAAAGACACCTTACCGAAAGCTGTCGGCGGTGTGATGTGGATGGCGATGGCAAATGCAGAACATTCGGTGTATCTGCCCTTCTACGGCAACATTACGGACACCTACTCTGCGTATAAAGTAGACAATGAAATGTATACTCCCGATTCGTTTTACTGGCTGATGCGGACAATCAATGTCTTTTCAGCATTAAACAGGGATATGTACGGAAAGAATGTCCGCAGCTATTGGAAAGCGTATGAGCAAAAGCTGATTAAAGAGCAGAAAGACAAAGATGCTGAAATTGCACGGCTCTATACCAAAAAAGGTGAATCCGCCGCAGCAAAATATGCAACCAAATTAGGAAACGACCAAGCAGCCGATGTGTTTGAAAAAGCACAGAAAATATACCCGGAACTGGTAGGTTTTGCAGCAAAGAACGAAGGCAGAACTCCTAAAAAAGCCTTTGAACCGTCAGTAGCAAAAGAAAAATAAAAGTTTATTTTAAGCAACTTAAATATCGCCGCTTAAAAACACACCGAGTTTGCCGTCCGGTAAACATCGCTTATTGACGTGTGCGCTTTTCGCGCACTAATGCAACAGTTTCCAAAGTGCATACTTTGTTCAACTGTTGCATTTTAAGGAAATCAACACCCCCGACGCAAGCGTCGGGGTATGTTGTTCTCATAAGGTGGTTGCAGTCGGCTTTAATACCCTTTGTTACGACGCAAGCGTCGGGGTATTAAACCCTCCGCACGAATAAAATTTCGCACATTTTTCCAGCAAGGGGTAAATGCATCAGGCAAAGTAGATATAAATCGCGGAAAAATTGAGACTGTGAGACCATTTGAACCGCGAAGAGGTTCAACTCTGGTCGAATAGTTTCAATTTTTCCGCGGGGATATAAAAAAATCAGACTGATGCGTTTACCATGGTGCCATATTGGCAGGAAATGACGGAAGGCGAGGTTACATATACCATACTGCTGTACATCCGAAATGGCGGAGACAAAGGGTTGCTTCCCAATTGATCACCACGGCGTTGAATGCTTTAAAACATATTGGTATTCACAAAACCGCATTAGTTGTATTCACTAAAAATAAAGACGGTAATGCCTTTTGGGAAAACGAAGGTATAACTTCGGCAACCAAATAAGGCTGCCTCGTTAACCGATGAGTTTGCCACAAGGCAAACTCACTTATTGACGTGTGCGCTACCGCGCACGAATTGAACAACTTCCAAAGTTGATACTTTGTTCAGTTGTTCAATTTTAAGGAAGGTTTTTCCGCTAGAGACGATTTAGTTTATCGCAATAAAGCCCTTACAGAATTAAAAAGAATAGACACCTAGCAGAAATTTAAACCACAAATCAGCTTGACCGATTAATCGACTTTGAGAACTAAGGTATGTATTTCCTCTATAATAAATATTTTTTTTAATTCAAGCCAATCCTATAGCCTAAAGTAAACTGGATTTTATTGCATCCCGCATACGGAATATAGAATCGCAACCGCTGCTTACGGATAAAGATAAAGAACTATATTTTTTTAACAGTATATGTAATTCAGAAGCACTCGGTAAATACGTACCATTCTGTGAAGCATGGTATATAGCTGCACTAAAGTATCTTGACTGGGTTCAAAATAGCGATAATTTGACGGATGTTATGACCGCATACGAAAACGTCCTCCTACTTGGTACAAATATTTCCAAAGAAGATCTCAAACACATATTTGAGCATTTACTTTATCTTTCGTTTTGCTATTTTAATACGACAAATGATACTGAAAAAGTTTTAGAAATTTATAATCAAAGACATAAATATCTTACTAACGATGAGTATACGAATACGTATCAACTGATGGTCAAGTTTAATTTTTCTACGGAGGAATTGAATCCTATAAAATATATCTGCGAACTATGGAATGAACATTTCAATGTTCAAGCTGTTGGAAGTATTATTGGCTTAGATATTCTGGAAACTCAAGCACTTTTACAAAAAAACAGAAAATATTTACAAAGACAAGACGGAGATGATCTTGATTATGATTGGGAAGAACAGCTTGAAATGGTTGACTGGTGTTGTTCATATATTTATTTGCGGGATATACCGATAGGCTTACCGTTTTAGAGGCTCAAGAAACCGTTCTCCAGTCAGCTGCTTTTGAATAAATGCACATCGGAATTATGCAATTACCAATCAAAATTAACATCTCCCGATGCAGAGTATCACGCCCACATTTCACTTTCTCTTACTTTTTATTCCCGCATAATACGCAACCGCTGCGAACAGCACAAGTATTGAAAGATAATCTACCGCGAACAAAACATAGCCTCTGTCAAAATCGAAGAAGAAAAACTGCTGCTGCAGGAACATATATTGTACAAGACCGCGGGAGATAAACGCATACACACCGTAAGCGGAAATCAGCAGAACGAGCACCCTCAAAATCCGCAGGGTACGGGGCTTTGCTTTAAGTCGGGAGGCAATCATATTTGCGTGCATTCTTAAATGGAAGCACATAAAAAGATAATACCAGTGCGAAGCGATAAGATGAGCAATCCGTGCAAAGCCGAGCATATCGCCCACGGCTTCCGGCGGAACAAACCACGCCATCATAAGACCGCTCATCATCAGAAAAAGTGCGCAGAGCAATATCCCCATATTTACCGCAATTTGCATGATTCTGTGTGCAGAATATTTCCCGCGAAATAATGCCCCGTACCATCTGCGGTTCAGCACGATGTGAACCGCCCATAGTACGAGCAGCGGCATTCCTAAAATCTGGTGAATCTTATCGTCAGGGAAAAGTACCGTGCCTCCCATCAGGATTATAGAAAGCACGGTCATCATCATATCAAGCGGCATTCTGATTTCGTTTAGTTTTATTATTGTATTATTCCTTAAACTCTTTTTCCATTATAGATATTACTATATAAGTTTCCCATACTCGTAAATATATGCTTAACCATTTACAGCATAATGCTTTGCATATTGAGAAAGTACTTCATTCATCATAGTCTGATATTTTGTATGATTTTTCTTTGCTTCTGTTTTAAAAAAATTAATACAATCAGAATCTATTGAAATGGTTATTTTTTCTTTTGCTGGTTTCTTTACAAGCTCTGCCGGTGAAGGAAGAAAATCCGTCACTAATACGGCAGAATCCAATGCTTCCATTACTGATTTTTCGGGGTTACTGTAAATGCTCTTCATAGAGTTTCTTTCCTTGACGCCAATATCCTGCGCCGAAAATCCTAATATTTTGACCACGTATTGTAAAACGCACGGTCAAAATTCCTTTATCTGTTTTTCCAATACAAAAATAACGTTTTTCTGAAATGGAATGCTTTACATCTTCTAAAATCATACGGTTTACGTCAAAAAAAGCATCCTGCGCCTTTTCAAAAGAGACCTTATGCTTCCCTATGTTTTCAGAGTTTTTATTTTCATCCCATTCA
Source organism: Treponema sp. OMZ 805 (assembly GCF_050937395.1). NCBI lineage: Bacteria > Pseudomonadati > Spirochaetota > Spirochaetia > Treponematales > Treponemataceae > Treponema > Treponema sp. OMZ 805. The sequence goes on from NZ_JACCLP010000015.1 coordinate 14,766, forward strand.
AATGTCATATACCTCCATATTATACATACTATTTTATGTATTCGTCAACATACAAAATATTTTATTGAAAAAACTAACAGCACGCTCATAACCTCCGTCCCCGATTTTCATCATTTTACCGCAACTCCGCTCTTATTAAGCCATTTTGTCACATATTTGCCAAGGGATGAGCCGCCCGAATAATGAACCGACAGCCCTTCACCGAGTTTAGCATTCGGGGCAAGCAGAGGGATTGCAATCCCCCTGGAATAATCGGAAAGATTAATGATTATAAACGAGAGCTGTTAACATGGATTTTCGGTTTTGCTGCAGTATAAAGCGGCGGCAAAGTTGACGCGAAGGCTGCCTAAAAAAGGGAGATGCACCGGCATCGACGCCTCAAACAACTTTCGTGATAAAACAAACGTCAGGTTAAAGTGGGTCAAAATTTTCTATGTATGTTTATTCTTTTTCCACGTTATATAATCTTTTTTTATCTTCATATTTTTTAGTTTATTCCATTCTTCCAAAGCATCTTCTCTTATCGCATCTTTTTCATTTGCTAAATAATCACTTATAAAGTTATTAAATTTGCAGGATGGAATTTGCGGAAGTTTTCCTTCGGTTTTATTTAAACGAATATATTCACAAATGACATCATTATAAGTTATTTTTTCATCATGAGAAAGTTTATTTTCAATCCATCGATTAAGCCAATATTTTGCCCCTGATTTCGGTTTTAGTCCCGGAACTCGGCTATTCATTTGACTATGTATGAATTCCCATGTTTCTTTTTTATTGCTAAAATTTTCAACATAACTGCTATTATTCAAAATTTCTATATTCCGGCTTTTGCTCCTAAAACTATTCTTTTTATTCACCGTCCCGGTTTCCAAAAATTGAATAATCATTTCTTCAAGCTGATCCTTTCGTATTTTTGAATGAAAAGGAATTTCAAGCGATTTTGCCAATGCTTTGAGTTCACTCATATACCAATATTTATTTTCAAATTCTTTTATCGTCATATAGTCTTTTGCTTATGTGCGGTGATTATTGTATAACTGTATGCATTAATGGTGATAATAACATCATCAATACTTACATACCAATTTTTTACTTTTTTGATTATTGTGGAATGCCCGCATCGTGCAGCGTTTTAAGCACCGCAAAACGCTCACTCGTAACGGCAACATTCGGTTCAAGTATTTTGCAGAGCTTATCGTTATATGTGGTGAGCGTCATCTGCACAACACACTTTGCTTTTTTGTTCACCGCCTGCAAAAGTTCAAGGTCGCGCAAAATCAGCGGCGATTTTGTTATCACGGTAAAGCCGAACCCATACCGGTACACGTTTTCTATCGCTTTGCGCGTCATACCGATTTTTTCTTCAAGCGGCATATACGGATCGGTCATAGAACCGGTGCCGATCATGCACTTATTTCGTTTCCGCCGCAAAGCAGTTTCGAGCAGTTCTATTGCATTCTCTTTTATTTCTATATCTTCGAACGTATGCTTTATTTGATAGCAATCGCTCCGCGAGTCGCAGTAGATGCACCCATGAGTACAGCCTCGGTACAGGTTCATTCCGTTTTTAGCCGATAAAATTCCTTTTGCTTGAACAAAGTGCATACGAATACGACTATTTCTCTCGCCACTTTTTCAGCGCCTTTTTAATATCCTTGATTGTCCAATCGTAATGGCTCGATGTTAAAGCCGATAGGCGATTCTGTCAGTGCATTTTAATTTAATATTTGTAAGGAGAATATCCGGCGCCGCTAAACCGAATTACAGTTTTTCAATTTCTTCAACGGAAAGACCGGTTCCTTCAGCTATCTTGTCAATGTCAAAACCGAAACGTTTAAAAGCCTTAGCTGTTTCAAGCTTTGCTTGGCGCGATCCGTTGGAAAAGCCTTGTTCAATACCTTGTTCAATACCTTCGGCAAAGGCAATTTCTCGTTCTTCAGCACGTTGTACGGCTATATCGGTTTCATAATCATATTCAGCTAATAGCATATTAACGACCTCCTTACTCTTGCGTTTTAGATATTCACGCAAAATATTGTTCTCTATACATTCTTCAACGGCTTTTTCAAAACCGTTTTGAGGGTCTATTTCTTTCCATTTTCGCACTGTTTCCACAAATATACTGTATTCCTGTATCGTTTTACAGTTTTCCAATACAGGATGGCGGTTTTGGCGGTTTATGTTTATTACTTTAACGGTCAACTCAAGATTAGGTTCCGCTGCCTTTTCTATGAAGGCCTCCGAGAGTTTAAGAGTCTTATCACAAGGATAGTCTTCTTCTCCATTGTAAAAAACATAGAATTCAGGACTCGGAATTTTCAGTAGTTTACGGCTATATTTTTCTTTTGATTCAAAGAGGGTTTCATACAAGCGGCTGATGTATTCAAGGCAGCGTAAAGGCATATTCGGGTTGATTGTTGACTGGTGTTCTGCAAGCACTATTATTTTGTTATCTACAAGGTAGGATACATCGTTATAGAATGTCATGTACAAGACTTGATCAAGGCGGATATTTTTCAAAAGCTCTATAGCCGTAAGTTTGGTATTATGCAAGGCGTTATACAGTGACAAAAAGTTTTCTTTTGCTTTTTCGTCTTCACTGAATAAATCGACAAAGACAGAATCTTTATATTTTCTGTTTGAAGTGCTCATATCACAACTCCTTAACATACAATTATACCACATTTACCGCCGTTTTGTAAGAATACCGTGACGTATACCGCACGTATATACACAAAAAAACGCCTCAAGCCAGAGATATCTCCGACGTGAGAGCGGATAGTTTAGTTGACTGTGTTATTACCTATTAATCGGACTACTCTGCAACAAACCTATCGGCCTGTGTTCCCATGTCATCGGCATTGAACATCAGTCTTCAATATCATTTTCCAGCTGTTTTATCACCTTTGCGGGAACACCGGCGGCTACGCAGTTATCGGGAATATCTTTTGTTACCACCGCACCCGCCGCGATGATGACATTGTTGCCGTTGGTTACGTCCGGCAAAATCATACAGTTACAGCCGATCCATACATCGCTTCCAATAATAACGAGTTTTGAGTTCGCCATTTTTATTTCATATAAATAGTTGTTCACTCTACAAATTTCAAATCACCCAAACCGGCACGATGTAGTTTTCCCTATCAATTGCTGAAAGCTCCGGTTTCATGCAGATGACCGCGCCTTTAGAACGCGGAATAGAAGCGTTATCCAGTAAGCTGAATACTTTGACAAGCTCGGAACCCGGATTTGCGGATTTCTTAATTTCTATCGGATTAAGTACGCCGTCATGCTCTAATACGATATCGATTTCTTTCGCGTCTTTGTCCCGATAGTAATACATAAAGGGCGCTTTACCGTTATTGAGATATGTTTTCATTATTTCGGAAACAACATAATTTTCAAGTATGGCTCCGTTCATAGCGCCGCTTTCCAGCGTTTCCGCACTGCTCCACTTTGTCAGATAGCAGACTAATCCCGTATCATAAAAATACAGCTTGGGAGTTTTTACGAGGCGCTTTAACATATTATTTGAATAAGGGTGTAAGTAAAAAATAATTCCTAACGTTTCAAGAATACCCAGCCAGCCCTTCACCTGCTTTTGATTAATATCCGCGTCGCGTGCTATGTCGGCGATATTGAGCAGCTGTCCGCACCGTGCGGCAACGGCAGTTATAAACCGCAAAAATTTTAAAGAGTCAATCGAATCCGAAAGCGCTCTTACATCTCTTTCAATATATGTTGTTACATAACTGCTGTAAAAAATGTGAGTGTTTTTATTTTGACCGCTTATGACCGCAGGCATGGAGCCGTTATAAATTCTGTTAAAAATTTCTTTGATATTCGCAGGTTTTCGTTCTCTGCTCCGTGCGGAAAGTTTTTTCATATCGAGCACAAACGGCTCAAGTCTATTTCCGTAAATCTCTGCTTGCGATAAAGATGTTAATGAGAGCACCGCTACTCTTCCTGCCAATGACTCTTGCATTCCCTGCATCAGCTTAAAAGCTTGAGAACCGGTAAGCCAGAAATCACCTTTGCTGCGCTTTTTATCCGCATATATTTTTATGTAGGTGAATAATTCAGGCGCATATTGAACTTCATCGATCAGTATGGGCGGTTTATGCAGCTGCAAAAACAGTTCCGGATCGGTCTTTGCAAGAGCTCTCTCATGCAAATCATCGAGCGACACATAACCTCTGTCTGTGCCCTCCATAAGTTTTTGCAGCATGGTAGTTTTCCCAACCTGTCTTGGGCCTGTTACCAATACTACCGGATATTCTTTTGTTACCTCTAAGACTATCTTTTCCAAACTTCTGGAAATATAACTCATACAGCATCCTTTCGGCTAATATGTATTGTGATTACATTTTAGCCGAAGGCTATAGACCTGGCAAGTACAAGGCCTCCCATACGGAACAACACTCGAATTGACAGCCCAATATATGCGAATTATTGCGTTAGGTGCAGTCTTTCAGCTTTTAGCCACCGGTCTTATACCTTTTATCCGCAATAGGAAGCAAATATTTTCTCTTGCTGTTTTTGTACAAAATAGTGTACATTATAAGTAAATAGGAGTTCTTAATCCTAAAAGATTAAAATTTTGAATAAAGTATTTAGAAAAATTTGATGTAAAAGGATTATCACAATTGCAAAGAACTGTTTTATTCTTAAATTGACCGATATAATGAGAAAGTTCGTTTTCTACAGTTTCATAAGTTGTATAAAACTCATCATCTTTAAATCGCTTTGCTTTATGTAAATTTGTATTTTTATTAGCCATTTTCCCTTCACACCTTGGTTAATAATTAATAATAATAGCACATTTTACAAAAAATTTATAGAGGGCGGTCGTTAATTTTTTAATATTTATATAACAATGCTAAAATACAAAGTTTAAAAGCCACTCTTGACACTGTTTTTAATTGTACATATAATCAAATAAACATCTGAACATTTGTTCATATATTGACAGATAAAACAATCCTGCTGTTTTGAGAAGACGAATGACCAAGGTGGGCAGGCATGATAATCAGAATACGTAAGGAGGCAGCATAATGGAAAACCAAGAAGAACCGATGAGTGACGAAGCGGCGGAGTATTTTAACCCCGATGCCGTGGCTCATGCACGCTCAAAGATCCCCGACGAGGACACGATGACCGCATTGAGTGATTTTTTTAAGAACTTTGGCGATTCAACCCGTATCAAGATTGTATCCGCGTTAATGGCGGGTGAGCTGTGCGTTGCCGACATTGCGGAGGTACTTGAAATCTCCGCTTCGGCAATTTCTCATCAACTGCGTATCCTCAGACAGGCAAAAATAGTGCGTTCGCGGCGGGTGGGAAAACAAATCTATTATTCCATAGAGGACAATCATGTCGGCATCTTATATAGCGTCGGCATGGAGCATATTCTGGAAGGCCGCTAGACCAAAGGAGGAGAGATGACAAAAAGCGCTGTCTAAAATATCGCCAGCGCTTTTTGTCTCAAGTTTGCGCTGCAAACTTGATTATTTACGTGTGCGCGCAACGCGCACGACTAAAAACTTTTTCGGATGTTTAAACATCCTGCAAAAGTTTTTATAGGAGGTAATATGGCTTGTAGTTGTATGGCATGTAATCATATACACGAAACGCATAATCATGATGAACATCATCATGACAGTTTGTGGAATAAACACGATATTATCCGTTTTAGCGTAGCGGCGGTGTTTTTTATCGCCGGGATTGTATTGAAAATTGCTTCCGAACCTTTCAAAATAACCGTTCAGTTCAACGGCGCTTCTTACTCCATTGCACTTTCATCACTGCTTTTTGTCGGTTCGTGGCTTGCTGCGGGACTGGAAGTTATCCAAACCTTGCTGAAGACCATCGGTAAAGGAAGTATTTTTGACGAAAACTTTTTGATGACCTTTGCGACACTCGGTGCATTCATACTCGGAGAGTGGTCGGAAGGCGCCGCGGTTATGCTGTTTTACAACTTGGGTGAGCTGCTGCAAGCCGCCGCCGTTCAGCAATCCCGCCGTTCCATTACCAACTTGATGGATTTGCGCCCCGAATTTGTCCGGCTCTATCATAATCCTGCCGACTCCGAATCGGGACACAGCGATGCACATAGTTGTTGCGGTCATGAACATGAAGATGATGACCACCATCACAGCCATGAGCACATTCACGCCGAGATGTGCAAATGCGGGTATGAACACGGTGAACATCACCATACCCATTCGGAAAACTGCGAGTGTGGACACGAACATAGCCATGAACATCATCACGCATATGAAGAATGCGAGTGCGAGCATGAACACGAACATACGCATAATCATGCCGAAGAGTGCTGCTGCGGGCATCATCATGAAGGGGATGACCCTGACATTGTAGCCCCGGAAGATGTTCCTATCGGTACGCTGATCCTCGTAAAACCGGGAGAGAAGGTTCCGCTTGACGGGATACTGGTCGAAGGGGCGTGTTCTTTTGATACCTCTTCAATGACGGGAGAGAGTGTTCCGCGTTTTATTGAAGCAGGCGGTACGGTACTTGCAGGATTCGTCAATACGGACGGGCTTGCGGTGATTAAAACCACCGTAGCGGCGGAAAATACCGCTGCGGCAAAAATGCTACAGTTGGTGGAACATGCGCAAGACCGCAAGGCAAAAACGGAGCGGCTTATTTCGAGCTTCGCACGAGTATACACTCCGATTGTAACGATCGGTGCAGTCGTGCTGGCGCTCCTTCCGCCGCTTGTACTTTCAGCTGTACATGGCAGCCCGCTTTCGTGGAACGCCTTTGTTCCGTGGATTTCGCGCGGATTGGTATTCCTCGTCATCTCTTGCCCATGCGCCTTTGTTATCTCCGTTCCGCTCGGCTACTTCGGCGGACTCGGCGGGGCGGCAAAAAAAGGTATATTGATAAAAGGAGCGGATTTTATCGACTCGCTTGCCAAAACGGACAGCGTTGTATTCGACAAAACCGGCACACTGACCGCCGGTGTTTTAACGGTACAGCATATTCTTCCTGCCGAACAATTCAGCACGGAGGAGTTGCTTGAGCTTGCCTATATCGCCGAGTATCATTCCGGCCATCCGATTGCCGTTGCGATAAAAGGCGCTATTCAAGGGCAGCTCGGTAAAGAGAAAATAGCCGTGTTTGAAAAAGAAGCTGCCGAACTCCGGCAATACACGGAAAAAGCCGGTTCCGGCGTTAAAATGCTGCGGAACGAACAGGAGCTTGCGGCCGGTTCCGCGCTGTTCATCTTCGGCGATGCGGAAAAGCAGCCTGCTTCCATCGCTCAAATCGAAGGAACAAAGGTATTCCTTTCCTACGGCGGGCGTTATGCCGGCTGTATTATTTGCAGCGACAGCATTAAACCGCAATCCGCACAAGCGATACGGGAACTGCGCGGCGTCGGCGTCGGATACCTTGAGATGCTGACCGGCGATACGAAGCGTACAGGCGAAAAAATAGCCGCCGAATTGCAGCTTGACCGCTGCAGCAGCGAACTTTTGCCGCATGAAAAGGTCGCCCGCTTTGAAGCTATCAGCGACGAACGGAAGAAAGGCAACGCCCGCGCCGTCTGCGTGTTTGTCGGAGACGGAATTAACGATGCGCCCGCTCTCGCCCGTGCGGATGTGGGTATCGCGATGGGCGGAATCGGCAGCGACGCCGCAATCGAAGCCGCCGACGTCGTTCTTATGACCGACAACCCGCAACTTATTCCGCAGGCAATCAAGTCGGCACGTTTTACACGGCAAATCGTCAAACAAAATATCGTTATGTCGTTTGTTGTTAAAATCGCCTTTTTGGCAGGCGGCGCCTTGGGCATTATCGGATTATGGGCAGCGGTGTTTGCCGATGTCGGCGTCGCACTTCTTGCCGTGTGCAACTCGCTGCGCGCACGGAGATAGGAAGTTCCTAAAAGATACAACAGTGCGGGAATATATTCAGCTTTTACTTTTAAGTCCGCAAGATCGATTTTGATAAAATCTTGCGGATAATCAGCGTCTTTATATTTAATGTCAGACCTCCTAAAAAACAGCAAAATTATTTTCTTTTCTCTTAAATTCTTAGCCAAAAAGCCGCGCGTGTCGCATATAGAAGGTAGCTTACAAATACTTAGGAGACGAACCGATGAAAAAACTCTTTTTTGTTATGCCGGTTATCTGTGCGCTATGCGGAGCAGGGTGTGCAGGTTTTTCTCAACAGCCGATTTTTACCGATATTCTCGGAGGAGAAGCTGAACCCATTAAAATAGTAAAAACCGTACGGATGGAAACCAATACTATACAGATATACTTTGCCGGTACGGCGGAATTTCTTTCAGCGGAAATTTTTATCCCCGAAACGGGAGAAACGCAAACGTGCAGCGCCGAGCCGATGGATATCCCCGACAATTTTACCGATTCCGACGAACAATCCGGCAAGGCTGATACCTACACCGCCTTTGCGCTTAGCCCAACTGCCACGATCGGTATCGGAGTTCCTTTTGTATTGCGCGGTTCCGTGTCGGACACAAAGCACAGCGTTCTTGATTTTGCGCTGCCGTTTGAGGGAGCCAATACGCACCCTGCAAAACTGCGGATAACCGAAATCCGTCCGCTATACAGCAGCAAACCGAAAAGCGAATTTATCGAGTTTATTGTAATGGAAAGCGGCAACCTTTCCGGCATCACCATCACGAATGTCGGAGATAAGCAAAACCCGCACTATCGGTTCCCCGCCGCAGAAGTTTCCGCAGGCGAGACTATTGTATACCATTGGCGTTCCGTCGAAGAGGGTATCCGCGATGAAACAACCGTTAAAATTATTTCCGGCGGAACACAAGCTTGTGCGGCTGCGCGGGATTTTTGGGGACCGTATACGAGCATTCCCAAAAGAAACGCCAATGTCATTCTGATAAAAGCCGGAGTGGACGGCGATATTCAGGATGCCATTCTCTACTGTACCGAAAAAGAATGTGCTAAACGGGGCGCAGCTCCTGCATGGAATGACGAAGAGCTGGTACGGGAAGCGGAAGCCGCCGTTGCAAGCGGTGCATGGCGAGGAGGCGCCGTCTTAAAGTCAGCGGTTATCGCGCCGATAACCGCCTCAAAATCGCTGGTACGCGATGCAAAAACCGCTATTAATAAAGCAGAAAGCTGGACACTCCGCGATTCAAAAAAGGTTACTATGGGGAAACCGTATTAACACCAGCTTTTAAGAATATGCGGAGCATCTACGTTGTCGCATCTAAATTTAAAGGAACTGTTCAAAAACTGTTACGCAATCCGCTTTAGCGGATATGATAAATTATTTCCTTACAGAAAAGGCCGATAGGCTTTCAGTTTTTGGACAGCCCCTTGTCGTTAAGCGGTGTATACGAATGTACATTTCAGAACCGCCACGGATGGCGGTGGTTCCAAGCAGTAACCGGTTTGCTTGCAAACCGGCGCTGGCTTACAAGCGAGGATTTGACTATCTGCAAGCGATAGCAGCATTAAAACAATGGTATGACGCTACCTGTTCCATCCGGCAGGGGAAGGAATGTACAATCCATTCAGTCTATTAAATGCTTTTGATAATAAAGAAATTAAAAGCTACTGGTTCGGGACGGGAACACCGACCTTTTTGGTGAATTATCTGAAAGAAGCTCATTTTTTTATCCCTGACTTGGATGGGAATATTGAATTGAATGAAACCGGATTGGAAACATACAGGGCTGTAGCGCAAGATGCCTTACCTATTCTGTTTCAATCCGGTTATTTAACCATTAAGAAATACGTTACAGAAGAGCGGATGTACCGGCTTGGTTTTCCGAATGATGAAGTGCGGTACGGGTTTTTAGAAAATTTGATGCCTGCATATACTACAATACCGTTTACAGACACGGGAAAATCAGTATGGAGCTTTGTAGAAGATATCCGTAAAAGCAATGTAGACAGCTTTATGGAACGGATGCGGTTGTTATTACAGCTGATATTGAGGTATGTTAATGGAAGCCCGAAAACAGCCTATACATTTCGGTTGTGCATAATCTCCAGTTCTTCCATAACGAGATCGACGACGGCCTGTTTTTTGTCATCTCCGTCACGGCAGCGTTGTTTCGCACGCTCGCGGAATTCGTTACAGTCGATAACCGGACTCATTTCCATTACAACCTTGTCTTGGCACACAATGTCTCCCAGCATATTGGATGGGTCGTCCGAAATGCGCAAACAGTTACCGTTAATAGACACCAACAGCATCACATCGGAGGTTCGGATGTATGAGTCGATTTCGCGGACACCCCGTTTTGTTTCGGGCTTTCCCGGGCGGTAGCGGGTACCTGCCGGATATACGATAACGGCTTTTCCTTCTTTTCGCACTTCTTCCAACGTCCGCATCGAGGCGATATTGATGCTGCGGCTCCGTTTTTTCTCTTCTTCCAGTTGTACGGGGTCGGTAATGCCGGCAAGTGTTCTGCTCGGATAAATGACAATGCGCTCATAGCCTTCGGTGAGAGCGGCTATCAGCGGATCCTCTTCGGTAAGCTTCATCCCTGCCATTGCAATCGAACGATGAGCAAGCTCTTCTCCTGCCGGTCCTGTTTGTTCCATTAAATATAAAAAAATCGGTAAATCGAGGTTGCTGTAGTGCTCGGAGAGGATAATGCCCTTCTTTCCGGCTTTAATTGCCGTTAAAAATTCGGCAATGTGTTTTTCCGGGTAGAGTTTTGAACCTTCCAACAAGAGTTTTTTTACGGCCGATTCTAAGATTGATCGAATTTGAGGATTTTCCAGTTTGTGTACATTTTCTTCGGTGATAACATTATCCTTGCTTGCGTATTGTTCGAATAATGGCCTCAAGTTTTCAAGCATATTTTTTAGTACAAGACCGTCAATTTTTTTCTCTTCCATAATGCGCTCCTCAAAATAATACAATTGTCTCGTCGACCTATTCGAAAACGAAAGTTTCAGAATAGGTCTAATATACTCCTATATGGAAAGACGTTCCAACAGCGGCGGCAGCTCATAAATTGATTTGATCGACGGGATACCGGACGCTTTGGTAAAATCCGTACATCGTTCTTTTTCGTCGATCAGTACGCTCCTGCCGCCAATTTTGACAAAACCCTCAACGTAAGCGGGGCAATCATCCAGAAACAACGTTTCTTCAACCGTTTTATGCACAGCGGCAAGCGGCTTGGTAAAGGCTTCCGGTTGCGGCTTCCCTCTCCCTTGGTTATAGGAAATGTCAAAAACAGCGAGGAATAAATCACTGATATTAAAGAAGTTCAAAACCCGTTCGGCATGTGCCATCGGTGCATTGGTCAAAACCGTCATCGGCATCTGTAACGAAAGTAAAAAATTCCGCAAATTCGGATCCGGTTGTAATTCGGCAATTTCCGAAGCGGGATGCACTGCTTCAAAATACGTGTCTCTGTCATTAAAATGATATTCACATTCAAGCCATTCGAGCGTCGTACCGTAATTGTGCCGCCGTGCACGTTGCAGTTTTATAGCCTCTTCCAACGGAAGCGATAAGAAATCGGCAATAAATTGAAACATCCGTTCGGAGATTCTCCGTTCCATCAGATTGGATGCAGAATAAAGCGTATTATCAATATCAAAAAGTAAATGCCCTATCATCTCTGTTGCAGTATAGCACAAAAACTAAAAAAGTCCATTAAAATAGGCTTGCTCTGCGCTATACGCAGCGCTGTTAACTGTTAGGCTGACAATGGTAAAGCTGCCGTCTTTATTTTTAATGCATCGTTTTATGTCTTTTGAAATCTTTTTTGATTCGATGTCGTATACGGATTGCTTGAGCGTAAAGGCTGTTTGCTTCCCTTCGACAGTCGTATACGGCAGCAGTGTTTTGGCATAAGGACTTGAAGCTGTTAGCAATCGAAGCAAGCGTTCGGGTACGGATAACGGATTCCCATTTTCTGCCGACGGTATATTGACCGTACTTACCGTTAAAAAGGCGGTATCCTCGCAAAGAAATGAATTATCTGCAATTTTTTTCCACTGGCTATCCAAATGGAGCTGCACACCTGATACGGTTACCGTTTCTTTCTTTGCCGCTTTATCGACGGTAAATACGTTTGTGTTTTGCTGAGGTTCTGCCGGACCATAACCATAGAATACCGATTCCCCGTTGCCATTAATGGAGCCTATTTCGGTTAATTCCAAAACCGGTTCTTTTTTTGCGCCGGTTATCGCTTTAAGGTGAAAGAGGGGCACAAAAGATTGAAAGTCCAGTGTAACTGCTCCGCCGAATTCTTCCATTTGCTTGCGTACCGTTGCCGTGCCGAACGGCGCTTTTCCTGCACGAGGGAAAGTTTTAATTTCATAGAGCTTGGGTAAAAGCTCCATCAGATAATTAACGCCGAATGTATCATCCTGCGTAATAGAAGAGATAATTTGCTGACCGGTCAGGACTAACCGCCCCTTTTCAACTTGAGCGCTGAATAGGATGGATACGGTACGGGAATTTCCCTGCTCATCGGTACGGATAAAAGCACCGTAGGTTTCATCGTTATAATACAAAAAGCCTATCCATGTAGGGATTTTCCATGAATAATCACGGTAAATAACGTAATCACCGGAAAAAGTACCTTGCGCAGATTCTTTTGTAGGTTTTTGCGTTGCAAAAAGAAGTGTGGGAACAAATACCGACATACAGCATACGATAAACCATGCTGCACTTCGCTTGAGGAAGGCGTGATAATAATCCATTATAATCTCCCCAAAAAATTAACTTTTTTCTGCGTTTTCTTCTGCATATTTTTTGAATTCTTCTTCGCTCATTTTATCGGCATAGAGCGGATAGAGCGCTTCGACTAAATCTTCCAACGTAGGGAATTTTGCACCGTCTAATTTGTATGGCATTATTGTACCTCGCTTACTTTATTGAGAATTTTGATGAGTTCTTCTTTTGTTCCGTTGATGAGCGGTACGTTCGGAATAGGGGTATCGATATCGCGGAGATATTCGGGTATTATCGGAGACTCGCCGCATATCCGGGTAAGAATTTTGCTTTCAAAGGCAGGATGATCCTTCGAGACCAACACGAGAGATTCTCCGCCGCTCCTTTGGCATATATTCCGGTTTTGTGCTGCTGAGTATGCATGAGCGGTCGCCATATCGAACATAATACCGTAACGCCGATAGGAATCGCTGATGAGCATTTCCGCTTCGGCATCCGAGACCCATGCAGGGAAAATAATCGATTTCATAATCGCAGGGCTGAGTGTAAAAATTTGTTCAAGTCGTTCGATGCTGGAAGGTACGGCAGGATCGGCGGGGCCGCGTTCCGAAAGTGGGATGGACGAATTAACGCAGCGGCAGCTACCGGTTTCGTCACAGTTCAGTGCATCCGTTGCGTCCGTGATAAAACCGTTTACCGGCAAGCAAAACTTCCATGCGTATAAGCCTGCCGTAAGATTACCGTAGTTTCCCGACGGCACTGCATAGAATATCTCCCCTGCCGTTCTTGTTTTTATGCGGGTAAAAGCAAACATATAGAAAAACACCTGCGGCAAAATGCGCCCGATGTTGACCGTATTTGCCAATGTCAGGTTATAATCTTTTACGAGCTGCCGCTCTTGATAAATAGACCGGATGAGATTCTCGACTGTGACAGTGTCTCCTTTAACCTCTACGGGATAGACGGAGCCGCCGTTCTGAAACAAATGCTCCGGTTTTAGCCCCTTTGCATAGCCTTTCGGATATAAGATAATCAATTTAAGATGTTTTTTATTTCCGAATGCTGCCGCCATACTTCTGCCGCCGACTCCGGTACTGGGGGCGATGACAATGGCTTTCTTCTCATCTATTGTTAAAAGGTGTTCCAGCGCGGAAGCAAGCCATAGAAAGCCGAAATCTCGATGATTGCCGGTCGGCCCGTGGAACAGCTCCAGCAAAAAGAGGCGGTCATCAAGCTGGCGAAGCCGCGGGCTATAGGATTGAAACGCCGTTGCTGCAATCCGCTCGGAAATAACCGGACTAATCTCTTCTTTGAGCAGTGCAGATGTTAGCGAGCCTGCTATGGTCGAAAAGGTTGTCTGCTCATTCATATGCAATATCCACGAGCGTAAATCGTGTTCGGAGTACGGAACATATAAACCGCCGTCGGCAGGCATACAATCAAAGATCGCATGTTTAAAGGAAACAGCGAGATTGCTGTTTCGAGTGCTGACTAACTTCATAGTTTCAAAGCGCTCCTTTATCAAGTCGGTATTTTTTAACAAAACCTTCCGGCTTGTAGCTCATTTTTGCATGGCGCAGCCCCTCGTCGCCCAAGTCTTGCTCACGGTTGATGTAGATAACCTGTTCGGGAAGCGATTGGGCAAAGGCATAGTTGATGTATTGATAGCTGCCTCGAAAATCGGTTCGTGCTTTTTCAAAATGGACAACGGCGATAGTTCCCTGACCGGCCAATTCAGCTAAACACCATGCAACCGGCACACCTTGTACATACAGGATAAGGCTGAGAAAATTCGCTATTTCCGGCAATGCCAAGGCTTGTTGTGCAGCCTCGTAGTCGGTTTCTTGGATGTTGGTTTGCTCCGTCGCCCAGATGTCTAAAATTTTAGATGCGTCTTTTTTGGTATCCGTATCAAGCTTTTTCAACGTAAAATCAGGATAATTGCTTAAAAAGCCATTCACATGGTTTTTCTTTTTATGTAATTGCTTACCGGAAAGCGTACTCAACGAGAGGCGGGTGTAGAGGTAATCGAAATTATCCCTATCTTCGGTAGGAGACTCTTTAAAGTTTTGGAAAAAAGCTGCATTATCGGTTAAATATGATTCTGAGATCAACTTCCAGTAAGCACAATCGTTGTACAGTTCTTTAAGTGTTGCAAGCGGAAGCGGGTCTCCTATGGAGAAAAAAAACGCTTTTTTCTGTTCTTCCCCTAAAAAGATCAGGGTGCGCTCATTAAATCTGCTTATTTTATATTTATACGTATTTCTAAAAAAATACAAACTTCCGAAGGTTAACTCCGACATACCGTCTTTCAGCGGCTGTAAATCGGATTGAATCGCTTGTACAGCTTCAAGAGATAGCGGAGAAAATTCAGGATACCGCGCAATGACGTCCATGGCCGCTATGTTACTCTTTTATCAAAAAAATCGCAAGTTCTTTAGCAAATATAAAGGGTAGCGGATATGCAAGTTTTCGATAAAAAACTTAGTAATTCAGCACCGCCACGGATGGCGGTGGTTATAACAGAAGCGATATTTTGGCTTTGCCAAAATTCGCAATCAAGTGATGAACAAGGACGTTCATCACTTGATGATTAAGCCGTCAGATCCAACAGATATGCCGATTCCGGTAAGGAAGAAGCATACCCGATGCTTTTTGAAAGCGCTATTTCCGTATGGATTTTATTGTTGACATATTCAATCATCGTGTCCAGCGTTTTTTCATCGGAAGTGCCCGTTAATAGCTTGTTTTCCCGTTCGTTTTCGCGCATTCTCACCAGCTGATCGATGAGCGTATTTAAAATCTTGAGCTTTCCGATACTGACGCCGTTTTGATCTTTGGTTCGCGGCACCCCGGAAACATATTGAAAATGAGAATAAACAACTTGTTTGGTATCGACCGGAAGATATGCACGCCCTCCGGCCGAAATGCTCGTCATTGCCGCATAAGACAATGATGACAACGGTACATAATTCGATACCATACCGATCCCTCCACTATTCTAATAATCGGTATTTTTTTTTTGTACTTTAGAGGAATTTTATAACGAAGGTTATCTTTTAGCCGTAATGACACAAAACAATATCGGATTCTTTAAAAATTTTAAAGTCAATGGTATAATCAATATACTTATACTGAATAAAATAGTATGGAGGCTCTCTGCTATGAAATTTATTATGGATGAAAGTATTGCCGCGCTTGGGATTAAAAGCATTGTGATCGGCATTGCAAAAAATGTAGACCCGCAAGCTCCCTTATCAGAGGCTTTTTTAAAGAAGCAAAAAGAGATGGAAGAATGGGCATTGAAATGCGATGTTGATGAAGTATTCAATCATCCGGTCATTCAGGGATACACTGATATGCTGCAAAGCGTGGGGCGCAGTATCAAAAAATATATGCCGACCGTTCCGGCTCTTATCCGAAACATTCAGCACCGCGGCTCTATTCCGCACATTAATAGCGTTATCGATATTTATAACGTCGAGTCGTTACGTTCGCTTTTGGCAATAGGCGGACATGACCTTGCTAAAGTAGACGGGCAGATAGAGTTTACCGTCAATAAAGAAGAAGGCGTTTTCCTTCCCATCCTATCCACGGAAAAGCATGTCGCTAAAACCGATTACGTGTACCGCGATTCAAAAGGTATTATGGCATGGCTGGATGTCCGGGATGGGGAACATTATAAATTTGATGACGGGACAAAAAATGCAATCTTTATCATTCAGGGAAATGCCAATACGTCCGTCGATATGCGTGTAGACGCGCTCAAACGGATTCAAAGTGATTTAGCGGAATGTATGCCTCGGTTGGAATTTGAGATACAGATTATCGAGGGGTAATTTATAATGAGAAATTGAGCTTCTCCGTTTCCTGTACGGTTAAGCTGAATTTCAGAAATCGAAGGAGAGTTCTACCGTTCCGCAAGTTCCGGTTTTTTGAATAAGGAGATAGCCCAAAACGACAAAAAGAAGCGGAACGCTTCCCGATGAATTAAGCCGATATCAAGGGCAACGGCGACCAGAAGAGCCGACCGTATGCCCAATTTGTTTTTGCCGAATCCGATGAGCCAGCGTACAAAGGCTTCATCGTATTGGTAGTCTTGAATAAAATCGATGACGGTCTTTTTCAGTACAGGATCGCTCGTTTTTTTTGTTTCAAAGATTTCATCGAGTATATCGATGAAAAGAATAGACGGCGATTGTTTTTCGTTCCGGTATTTTTCAAACATATAATAAAAGTCGTTTTGGATACCCATTAACGATGCGAGTGCAAGCAGCGCTTCGTTTTCGATATAGGGCGGAACGGTGTCCCTGCGGAGAATATCCAGAATAAACATAGGGGAATTATCTGCATTAAAAAGCTCCAGCGCACGTATTCCTTTCAGTATCAGCGCGGGGTTTTCCGCTTGGGAAAGAATGGTGCCGATTTTAGGCTGGCTATAACTGTCGTTTAGCCGTGCAAGGGCGACCATCGCTTCTCCGGCAAGATAGTAGTCGTCGCTGTCGAGCGCTGCCCGTAACGGGGTAACCGCTTGCTGCACATTGAATTTGGCGAGTATCCGTGCGGCGAGCGGCGCGGTAGTAAACGCCCCTTGTTCAAGCTCTTTCAACACCACATCGCGCACTTTCGAATTGATGGTATTCATCGAATAGAGCGCCCGTAATGCGTTCATCCGAATTGTAAACCGCGGAGATTCAAGGTAGTGCAGCAGCTGATCGCAGGATACCGATGAAGCAATTTCGCCGAGTTCGTTGAGGATTTTCTCTTCGGTTTCGATAGTCTCGCTTCGGTCTAATTTGTGCAGAAGGTTGAGTGCCTTCATATCGCGGGGAGAAAAGAGCACGGCAAGTGTTTCAAACACGCGGTAACTGCCGAGGTTCAAGAGCTTGCGCTGAAATACGATACCGATTGCGATAATGGCGATAACTATCAAGAAAAATATTTGATACGATTGCAGGTAGGAAAAACCTTGCACCCGCAAAAGGTCGAGTATCGTTCCGCCGAGGATGGAACCAGCGCCGCCGGTAATCGCAAGGATAAAGTAATAGAGCATACTTAAATCCATCAGCGCCTCTTCCGGCACCATCGCGAAGAAATATGCTTGCGACGAATTATCCTGCCCGACAAAACCGGTATTGCTTATCATCGTAAATAAGATGAGAAAAACGGTACTGAGTATACCGGCGCTTGCAAGTCCCGGCGCAAAGAAAGCCGGTATTAACGAAAGGGCGCTGATTGCGCTGAAAATAATAAAGATCGGTTTAGCGCCGATGCGGTCGATAATCAGATGCATTAAAAGCCCGACGCTGAGGGCGCCTACAAGTGAGTACACGGATAAGATGGTCGCAGCGCTGTCGCGTCTACTGTAAACTTCTTTTGCATACACGATGATAAACGGACGGATCATCGCAATACCGAGACTGATAATAAAGAACGCCAATACGAACCGTCTAAAGTTTGCATCTTTAAAGGCATCCCGAATATGCCTCAAGAAAGTGGAACCTTGGCGCGGGGTTGTGCTGTCTTTCCGCTTTTGACGGTTCGGCTTTGCGGACTGAGGTTCCGGTATTCTAAACAGCAGGATAGAGGCGATAAAGCCGAGCAGTATACCGATCATACTCGCGAGGTTATAACTGCGTACCGAAGAATCCATCCGTAAAAGCCACGCCAGCAAAACAGTGGCGAGTAATGCCGCAAGGTTGTTGATTAAGGAAAGGCGTACGATATACGAGCTGCGGTCTTTCCCGGGTGCAAGGATTCTGATAACGGGATTATTGGCAATCATCCCGGCGCCGCGGAAAAAATTGAACAGCCCTACCGCAAGCAATAGGCAATAGAGCGCATACTGATCGTGTCCTGCAGAGACAAGAAACGGGATGGCAAGCAGCGGCAAGAGCGAGGCGGTACGCAAAAGCCATGTACTGCCGAATGTCTGCATAATGCTGAAACGCATAACCATCAATTTGCCAAGCGGAATGGCAAAAAAAGAAAGGTACATAAATGCGGTCAGTAAACCGACTACCGTTGTGTTGGCTTTTAAAAACAGCGCATAAAGGGTAACCGTATTACCGGTAACAAGCGCAAAAGAAAAAGAATTGAAGATATTGTAAATGTCGTAGATTCGCCGCCCTTGTTTAATTTTATAGGCCGACAGTTGCTCATTCATCGGCCATATTGTATAGTGAACGTATGAAAAACTCAACGGTACCCCTCCGCTCGGAGGTCGCAAAAAGCGATCAATGGGATTTAAGCAAACTTTTTACAAATGATGCAGGCTGGAATGCCTCACTGAAAGACATTACCGCCGCAAAAGACCGCGTATTAACCTACAAAACCGCCTTTGCCGCACCTGAAAAACTGACTGCCGAAACGGTACTCGGCTGTTTACAGGCGGTGGAAGCGGCGTCCCGTATTTCGGAAAAGACAAGCCATTATGCCTTTTTGATGAAGTCGGTGGATGAAAGCGATCCTAAAAACATCGAACGGGTCTCGCTCGCGATGATGGCGGACACGGAACTTTCTTCCGAAACAAGCTGGTTTATTCCCGCTTTGCTGGAGATTCCCGAACAGACTATCCGCGGCTGGATCGATCCTGCCGGAAAGACCGGCGCTGCTTTTGCTCCGTACAAAATCTTTATCGAAAAACTGATTAGATTGAAGGCTCATACATTGAGCGAGAAAGAAGAAAAGCTTCTGTCGCTTTTAGCCGAATCGCAGGATGTCGAACGCCGCAGCTTCTCGACGCTTACGAATGTAGACTTCCGTTTCGGCTCGATTGAAACTCCCGACGGAGCGAAAGAGCTTACGCAATCTTCATATTCACAGTTCTTAATCAATCCCGACCGGAATATCCGTAAGCAAGCGTATATGCAATTTTACGGCACGTTCGACACGTACAAAAATACGATAGCGTCTTTGTACACCGGTCAAGTGCAGCAAAATATCGCGCTTGCCCGTATCCGCGGATATGGCTCCGCCCGTGAACAGGCGCTCTATCCCGATAAGGTTCCGACGGAAGTATACGACAATCTTATCAGCACAATCCGGAAAAACTTGGAGCCGCTGCATCATTTTTATGCGCTTATGCAAAAATCGCTCAAACTTGATGAGCTGCGGCACTACGATGTGTATGTTCCGTTGGTGGGCGAAGTGCGGCGCCACACTCCGTACAACGAAGCCGTTGATATGATTACCGAAGCGTTACAGCCGCTCAGCGATGAATATGTTACCACGCTGCGGAACGGGTTACTCGGCGGCTGGGTTGACCGGTACGAAAACAAGGGCAAGCGTTCCGGCGCTTTTTCGTGGGGCTGCTTTGAAGGCGATCCGTATATCATGGTCAACTATAAAGAAGACGTTATCCGGGATGTATTCACCCTTGTGCACGAAGGCGGGCATTCCATGCACTCGTGGTATGCAGTGCGGAACAATCCGTTTTTAAGCTACAACTACACGATTTTTGAAGCGGAGGTAGCGTCAACCTTTAATGAAGAGCTGTTGTTCCGTTCCATGCTGAAAAACACGAGCGATCCCAAAATGCGGGCATACCTTCTGAGTATTCGTGTAAGCGATATTCTCGCAACGCTGTACCGCCAGACGATGTTTGCCGAATACGAACATATCACGCATAAACTTGTTGAAGAGGGAACGCCGCTTACCATCGAGAACCTCCGCAGTGAGTACCGCAAACTGCTGACCGCTTACTTCGGCCCCGCGATGCACTTTGAGGAATACAGTGATCTTGAAGGCTTACGTATTCCGCATTTTTACAATTCGTTCTATGTGTACAAATATGCAACCGGTGTTTCCGCATCGCTTGCCCTTGCCGAACGGGTATGCTCGGGCGGAAAAACAGAGCGGGAGGATTACTTTAAGTTTTTAACCTCCGGCGGTTCCCGCTATCCCATCGAGTCGCTGCGGATTGCCGGTGTCGATATGGCTTCTCCCGAACCGGTTGAAGCAGCCTGTAAGCACTTTGCCCACTTAGTAAGCGAGCTTGAAAAAGCCTTAGCCGCTCTATAACCCGATTGCTCTGCCGCCGTGACTCTTGAACAAGCTCAAGCGATTATCGCTTCGCCTCTTTTCAACGCTTTTTTAAAACCGGCGGCAGACCGGCGCGCCTTTATAACGGAATGGTTGGCGGCGCAAGGAATTCCCTACCGTACCGTTACCCTTCAAGATAAAACTCACATTGTTATTACCTACCGGCAATCCTCGTACAATCCCCGCTTTAAGATGAAAACGCTGATAGCGCACTATGACCGTGCCGCCGGTACACAGGGCGCAAATGATAATTCCGCCGCCTGTATACAGCTGCTGCTGTTTGCCCAAACGCTGCTGCAGAAACGGGATGCGCATAACATCCGCATTATCTTTACCGACGGCGAAGAAGCGGGCGCGGATGGTATTAAAAACCAAGGCGCGTACCGTTTGGGGCAAGGATTGCGTGCGCTTTCAATGCAGCAGGATGACATCTTTGTGTTTGATATGTGCGGCAGCGGGGATACGCTCATCCTTTCCGAGTCGGGGATATACGGCAGGGATACACGGAAAACGGCGGCGCTTACGGCTCTGCATCGGCGCTGCCGTATCTATGCCGACGCCGCGTGCAGGGGGCGCTGGCTTTCGCTGCCGACCGCCTACAGCGACAACGCAGGGCTTATTTCTGCCGGATTAACCGCGCAGGTCATCACCGTATTGCCGAGGGCGGAAGCGGAGCTGCTGATACGGTATATGCCGCACTCGGCTGGAACTCCCCTATCGGGTAACGTGCATTCCGCCGGATGTCATAGGTCGGCCGGTGCGGAAATATCCGCCAACGAAAGCGCCGCTCAAGCGCTTCAACGGTGCATCATCACCAATGCACACGTTCCGCCTGATTCGCCGCTTGCCGCCGTCATTCCGCAGACATGGCAACGGATGCACACCCCGCAGGATAGGCTCGAAACACTGACACCGCAAGCCTTTATCCTAGTAGATAAAATGCTTCGGTATCTGGCGGGTGTGAAAGAACCGGCCGGATAAAAAAACTCTAATACGCCGACTTTTGGTAATGAATCTTAGGTGATCATTTCCGGGGCGGTTTTTCAATACACAATATCGAAATAATCCAAACATTGCTTCATTACATCCTGTACGGATAGGTATGTTATCTTGCTCATTGGTACTATTTTAACATAGTATCGGCAATATATAAACAATCTTTGTATGCTTAAATTTGATTATATTTGGCCGTTCATCACTCAAGTTTATTCATGCGGCGATTCTAATATCCCTTTGCGGGGAGTGAAATATTTGTCATGTTTAAGACGGAACACTAGAGATCAAATAAGTAAAGCATAATAATCCTAAAAAGATAAAAAACCGGAAAATTTTCCTCTTGATAGCGTTAAAATTAAAAGCAGTAGGGTTGCTTAAAAGAAACTTTCACTTTATACTAAATCATAATTTCTCTTATTAATGGAAGCTGATGGGATCTGGTGGTCTTCGCGGTCTTCAAAACCGTTGGTTGCATAATTCGCAACGGCAGGTTCGATTCCTGCCTCTTCCGGTTTTCTGTTGTAGGTGTGGCTGTGCTAAGTGTTTTGTTTGTTGCAGCATTTTCGACAGATGCCGAAAAACTCGCTTGTGTGTCTAAAAAAGTTTGGTCTATAGACTATATATTGGACAATCGGGCTGTCCTACCTTGCTTAGAAGAAAAAGCCTACGATTTTCTGTTATTTGATTTTGAAGCAGGGGGCGAGTATCCGCCGAATATACTCAAAGAAATTTACGGGCAATATCCCATTTTACCTATCTTTTTATTATCACATCAGCATTGTAATTTTGTAGAAAAGGCCGCTTTTGCAACAAATATGATATTAGGATGTTTTTCTATTCCTTATGAATTCAATATATTACACAATACTATTCAAAATACGCTTGAAGGAAAAATTATCCGAATAATCGATATGTACGATATAGATCCGGTAACGGCTCCGCTCTATACGAAATTGCAGGGGCAGAGTATCGAAATTCAAATGATACGGAACTTTATTTTACAGACAGCACAGCAAAATTCTCATGTATTGCTGTACGGAGAAAGCGGTTCAGGTAAAGAAGTCGTTGCTTCGCTCATTCATTACTATTCTAAAAATCGTCCCGGTAGATATTTACCGATAAATACTACTTGCATTGCGGAAGATCTCGCAGAGAGTTTATTGTTTGGTTCGTGTAAAGGAGCTTATACCGGAGCAATCGATAAGGAAGGTCTCTTTTCAGAGGCAGATCAAGGAACCTTATTTTTTGATGAAATAGAAAATCTTACACTGAATTTGCAAGCAAAACTCTTACGGGTTCTTGAAACACACGAGTATTATAAACTGGGAGGCACTCAAAAGTACTCTTCTGATTTTAGATTGATTTGTGCGACAAATTGTGATCTGCAAGAAATGGTAGATCAGGGACTCTTCCGATTAGATCTTTTTTATCGTCTTGATGTTGCCCATCTTATCGTTCCCCCGCTGCGTCAGCATAAAGAAGATATCGGAGTGCTGGCATATAATTATTTAAAACAAACGAGAAAACACTTATCACGGGAGGCTCTGTCTCTGCTGTGTAAGTATAATTGGCCGGGGAATGTCCGTGAACTTTTTAATTGTTTGGAACGGGCGGTGTTTGCAGCAAAGGCATCTCCTGTACTGTTCCCTCAGCATTTCGACATTTAACATAGCATAGCTTTTGAAAAAGTTCTTCCAAATACTGCGCTTCCCGGGCGGATAATCCCGCTCTTGCAATTATCTCCTGAAAAAAACGAATGTTATCTTCTTTCCCTGCATGTTTAAAAAGACCCATTTTACATAAACAGTCGTTGATATGTTCTGAGGTTGAGGTAACCCGCGTATAAGGGATACGCTCATAGCCGTATTTTCGGGGACTATAGGCGCGGAATAGCGTATAGCAGACGATTTGCACGGCATGCGAAAGGTTAAGCGATGGAAAATCGGGGGCTGAAGGGATATTGATGGCAACCGAGCAAACATTTAATTCCTCATCGGTAAGCCCGGTTCGTTCATTGCCGAATACAAGGCCGGTAAGTCCTTCTGCCGTATTGAAAGAAAACGAAGCGAAATCCTCCGGTGTCATGCCCCATGATTTGCGTTTTTCGCCTACTCGTCGTGTTGTTCCGGCGACAATACCGCAATCAGCAACAGCTGCTTTTAATCCGGTGATCGAGGGTTCAAAAAAGCATGCGTTTTGCCAAAGCGCCCCCGCATGAATTGCCAAACGGAGGATTTCATTTTCGTCGTAATCCGCTCTATTGCCTACAATGCGTAAATCAGTACAATTATTGTTAGCCATCGCTCTGCAAACGGCGCCGATGTTACGGCTTATTTCAGGGTGGCAGAGAATAACCGCAACCGGAAGCCGTTCTTGAGAGGTTGAAGTATCCATAGCAATTATTTTGTAGAGAACGCTTGCTATGTCAAGTGCTTCGGAGTATAATGGAAGAGACATAAGCGTGGAGACTATCTAATAAACCGTATAAGAAGGAATACGCTATGGATAATGTGCTGCAAGGTAAAAGTGCGTTGGTCGTCGGCGGTACAAGCGGAATTGGGTACTGCTTAGCGCAAGCTCTTTTAGAGGAATCTGCTTCTGTCGTGATGCAGGGGCGGAGCAATTCAAACCATGTTACAAGTCTTTGCAGCCAAGGAAATGTAGCCTGTTTTATCTGCGATTTGCAAGAAGTCTCCTATGTGGAAGAACTGTGTAAATATGCCAATGCTGCCGATATCCTGTGCATTGTTTATGGTCCGTTTTTGCAAAAGCCGCTTGATATGACTACTGCGAAGGAGTGGAACACAACCGTATATGCGAACTTTACCCTGCCGGGAATACTGGTTTCATCAGCTTTAGCCGGTATGAAAGCGCGGAATTGGGGGCGTATTTTGTTATTCGGTGGTACGGAAACGCATATTTTACGCGGTTTTCGGACAAATGCCGTATACGGAGCGGCAAAAACAGGGATTATGTCTCTTGTAAAATCCGTGAGTATGGAATATGCTCAATATGGTATTACGGCCAATGCCGTTTGCCCCGGGTTCACCGATAGCGGCTTGTTACCTGAAGAGACGCGGGTTCTATGGGCAAAAAAAAATCCGGACGGTAAACTGGTTAATCCGTCTGCAATTACAGATGCTGCGCTTTTTTTGTTAAAAGATAGCGCTTATAATGGGGTTATAATGCCGGTTGACAAAGGATGGTCGTCGTTTTAAATCTAAACCCCTTGAATAGGGATATGAATACAGGTATAATTTTTATTTAAGAACATAACAGACTGATATAAAGGATTGTCATATGAATGATGCAGAAATAATTCAGAGTTTCGACAACGAAAAAGACAAAAGCCTCAAGATACAACTTCAAAAGGTAGAAGGGCTTGAAAAATGTATCGTGATTATTCTGTCGGGATATATCGATACATACAATTCAACATTCTTTCAAAAAAGAGTTACAACCCTTATTGATGCGGGTTATGTTCAGCTTATTTTCAATTGTTCCCATTTAGATTATGTTTCGTCCACAGGTATCGGCTCGTTTACCGCATTTTTAAAAGCTGTTAAAGGAAGAGGCGGTGATATCGTTCTGCTAAGCCTTCAGCCGAAAGTCTATGAAGTGTTTCAATTACTCGGGTTCGCTAATTTCTTTACGATTCACGATTCTTTAGAAACCTCTATCGACTTCTTTAAAAACAAAGGGTCAAAGGCTGCTCCTCAGACCAATCTTTTCCCTAAAATTTTCTCGTGTCCTATCTGTGCAAAAAAACTAAAAGCGCCTCGCGCAGGTCGCTTCCGCTGTTCCGAATGTAAGACTATTCTGGCGGTTGATAATAATGCACAGGTTTCACTCGGTTAATATTATATAACAGTATTACTTGTGTAGAAGTTGTGGATATCTTATAAGCCACATATCTGCGATTTTTGTTTTTTGTTATATCGCCTATATCGTTTCTATTATGTAAAGTGTTATGTGTAAAGATTTTACCCTCTTTTAATATAAAATGAATTCTATTTATATCAGTTAAAAAAGAGAGAAAGCAATAGAACCGTATTGATAATAACTTGTGGATAATTTGTCATATCGGTGAGTAAGCTGTGAATAATCGATGTCGAATGAAATATTGATAAAAAACGCTTCCTAAAATATGATGTAAACGTGAGGAGAAATTATGGCGTACTATTATGAAGAACCGTCGCATACTTTTAATGAGTATCTGTTAATTCCGCGTTATACCGGCGTTGAACATAGCCCTCAAAATATTGACCTGCATACGCCGCTTACTCGTTTTGCTACCGGAGAAAAACCGCTCTATACGCTCAATATTCCATTGGTTTCGGCAATTATGCAATCGGTTTCCAATGACAGTATGGCGATTTCTCTTGCAAAAGAGGGCGGTTTATCCTTTATTTTCTGTTCACAGAGTATAGAAAAACAAGCTGCCATGGTGGCTGCCGTTAAAGACTATAAAGCCGGTTTTGTAGAAAGTGATTCAAACTTAAAACCTGAGAATACTTTGGAAGACGTGTTGCGTTTAAAAGAAAAAACAGGGCATACGACGGTCGCTGTTACCGATGACGGTACTGCACATGGTAAACTACTCGGTGTTATTACCGGTCGTGATTATCGTCCAAGTAGGATGGCGCGGGATTTAACCGTTTCAAAATTTATGACGCCGATTGAAAAGGTTCATTATGCCGGTGAAGGCGTTACCTTAAAGGAAGCAAATGATATTATTTGGGAATATAAGCTCAATTCTCTTCCCGTTCTTGATTCCGAAGGAAAACTTGTAGCGTTTGTATTTCGCAAAGACTATGAAAGCAAAAAAGAGCATCCGAACGAACTGCTTGACGAAAAGAAGCGGTACTTGGTGGGGGCGGGGCTGAATACCCGCGATTATGAGCAGCGGGTTCCTGCGTTGATTGCCGCCGGCGTCGATGTTTTGTGTATTGACTCCTCAGACGGCTTTTCGGAATGGCAGAAACGTACTATTAAGTTTGTAAAAAAGCAATATGGTGAAAAAATTCCCATTGGGGCAGGAAATGTTGTTGACGAAGACGGTTTTATCTTTTTGGCGGAAGCAGGAGCTGAT
This sequence comes from Treponema sp. OMZ 805, assembly GCF_050937395.1. Taxonomy (NCBI): domain Bacteria; kingdom Pseudomonadati; phylum Spirochaetota; class Spirochaetia; order Treponematales; family Treponemataceae; genus Treponema; species Treponema sp. OMZ 805. Next base: position 41,563 of record NZ_JACCLP010000015.1, read on the forward strand.
TTTATCAAAGTAGGGATTGGCGGCGGCTCCATCTGTATTACCCGCGAAACCAAGGGCATCGGGCGTGGGCAGGCAACGGCGCTTATTGAAGTCGCCAAAGCCCGCGATGCTTACTTTAAAAAAACAGGGATTTATATCCCCATCTGTTCCGACGGCGGTATTGTGTATGATCATCATATTACAATGGCGCTTGCAATGGGCAGCGACTTCTGTATGTTGGGGCGTTACTTTGCTCGCTTTGATGAAAGCCCGACAAACAAAATATTGGTAAACGGCAGTTATATGAAAGAATATTGGGGCGAAGGTTCGTCGCGGGCGCGGAACTGGCAGCGTTATGATTCCGGTGGCGACAGTAAGCTTGCGTTTGAAGAGGGCGTTGATTCCTATGTCCCTTACGCTGGCTCATTACATGACGGTGTTAAGACAACGCTCTATAAAGTACGCTCAACAATGTGCAACTGCGGTGTGCTAACCATTCCGGAACTGCAAACGAATGCAAAAATAACATTGGTCTCACCTTCCAGCATTGTAGAAGGCGGCTCTCACGATGTTGTGCTGAAGGACGTGCGTTCCTCTATACGCTAAAAAAATTGCCGCCCTCTTCTATAGAAGGCGGCAATCCACCGCATATCTGTGCTTTACGCACGATAATAGGCGATATGGTGTTTACTTATGTGCGGAATGATGCTCAGTATGGTCTTCGTGAATCTTATTTTTCATCAATGGAGGCTGACCGGTTGCATCAAGGGCATCGCGCCAGAGGGAGCCGTCCGGTTCAACATAGTTGCGCGAACGGACAACGACACTAATTGGTAAGTGAACAAACTTGTTATACATCAACCCTACAATCAGTTTAGTCTTACCTGCCATAGCAGCATGAACCGCATTGTTTCCGAGCCGTTCGCAGTAAATAGAGTCAACCGGCGCTGCCGGTGCAGAACGGATTTGGTAGCTCGGATCGATATACTTTAAATTGATATGGATGGATTTTGACTTAAAGTATGTTTCAATTTGTTCTTTTAAAAATACGCCGATATCCGACAGGCGCTTATTCCCCGAATCATCGGTTTCATTTTTGCTCTGCATTAAGTCTTGGCCTGCCCCTTCCGCAACGACAATGACCGTGTAATGGCTTTGCTCCAAACGGTCTTCCAAATGCTTTAAAAAGCCGTTTTCGCCCCGCATATCGAAAGGAATTTCGGGAATGAGGACAAAGTCAACCTCATGGCTCGCAATAGCCGTGTGCGTTGCAATAAAGCCCGATTCCCGTCCCATCAGCTTAACTAATCCGATACCGTTAATCTGAGATTGTGCTTCCATACGGGCGGCGGCGACAGCCTCAGAAGCTTTTACGACTGCCGTGTCGAAGCCGAATGATTTTTGAATGAATGACAAATCATTGTCAACGGTTTTCGGAATGCCGACAACGGAGATACAAAGATTACGCCGTTCAATCTCCTTTGCAATTTCCAAAGCGCCTTTTTGCGTTCCATCTCCTCCGATAACGAAAAGGATGTTCAAGTTAAGGCGTTCTATTCCATCAACAATTTCGACGACACGGGTGCCGCCGCCGCGCGAGGTGCCGAGAATGGTTCCTCCCGTTTTATGGCATGCATCGACAACCGTCGGATTTAAGGGCATAACGTCAAAATGGTAATCCGGCAGGAGTCCTTTAAAACCGAAGCGGATTCCGCTAATCCGTTTAACACCGTAGCGTCTCCATAAGCAGCGTACGACAGAACGGATAACGTCGTTAAGGCCGGGGCATAATCCTCCGCAGGTGATAATGCCTGCATGGACATGGCTCGGATTAAAAAATATTTTTTCCCGCGGGCCTGCTTTTTCGATCAGCTGTTCACGTTTGAAGGGGCCGTACTGCTCTCCTACTTTAGATTCCAGCCGAAAGCGAATAAAATCTTCATTGGTAACGTAATTAGCGATACGGTCTCCGATTACGTTTGAAAGGTGAATGGGAGACGGTATTTTACAGGCGCCGAGTGTTTCAATGGTAAAATCGAATTCTTCATCATGCCGCATAATGAACCTCCGTTATATCGAAAGTATCAAGCTCCAAATCAAGGGGGCCGTATTTTTATCTTTCTATAATTATTGATGATAACCAATATCACAGTATCATAAATTTGCGGGGCAGAAAAGAGAGAAAAAGCTTTTTTTGATTGACAGATTTCTCAATTTTCTTCATTATAAGGATACCTATGGCACAGAAAACAGAATCTTTCCTTACACGCATATTACAGCTTTTTTTTCCGCGGGATGATGCAGAGGCGATAAAGAAACGGCATTTAAAGACGTTGGCAAAGGAAATTTCAAAAAGTAAATTCGGAAAGTGGTATAAACCCTCTTCTGAAGAGCTTCAACAGCAGATGGCTCGTTTCTTTTTTGAACTGTATAAGATTGTCGGTCCTGCACGAGCGCTTCTTGCAAGTGCAGCCTCTTCAAAGGTTCTCAAGTCTATCACCGTAGAACAAAACTTATCAAAGCATCAGCATCAACTGCGAGAAAAATTAACACCCGAAGCGATTAAAGAGCGAGCAAAAACAACAAATCCCAAAGAGCTGAGTCTTCAGGTGCAGAAGGAATTTGATGTTTTTATGCGTGAACTTGACGGTAAGAAGATAGATGAAATCGATACACTGTACCGGCAGCTTAATGAATTTATCCACTTTGTACTGTTTGACTATTATTTCTTTTTAAAAAAATTTGATCCTGCTTTACCGGAAGATAAATTTTCTTATACGCCGAACTTTTCGAATGTGAACGGCGAGTATCTTAAAGATGAATTAAACGATTTTATCGTTGTGCTCAACGGGCTTTCCCTTGATGCAAATTGGGAAAAGCTTTTTGCAATTATTACCGCATACAAGAATGTACAGCCGGTTAACGCCCCTCAGTGGAAAAAACACCTCGGTCTTTTAAATGACGTGCGCCGTACTCATATTCTGGAAAAAATCATTCAGCACATTACAAAAAATCCAACCTACACGGTGGAAATCAGTCCTTTCACCGAAAAGGTTACCGACGACTATCTTAAACAAATAGAGAGATCTATTGATAATACGTTAAAAGACATTGTTGAGGAACAAAAGAATTCTCAAGTAGCAGTGCTAGTGCAGCGTGTATTCGGGAATACCATTCCTTCAGGTACTAAAAACTATAATCCGCGCTCCAATGCGGCATTTGAAAAACGGGGACTTGACGGTTATATCTATGCCGATGCAATGAACTACCTTAAATCATTTTTAGTTGAATACTTTAAGAGTGACGTCAGGGCGCTCTCCGATTTAATTTTAGTACGCGGACAATGGACACAGCAGGTTCTGTCTGCCGAATATTCCGAAAGCTATCATAATTTAATGCATATTTCGACCAAACTTTTAGAATTTGACGAAAAACTTTCAGAAGTTTCCGAAATGGGAGTAAAATTCCGTACGTTGTTGTCTCGAATGGAGCGAGAAAAAGAAGCCGGTCGGCAGGTGCAAAAGCATTTGAATGATGTTAACGAAGCGGCATTTAAATTGCTTAAAGTTGCTATTAAAAATATTATGACGCTTGGAAATGCCATAAAGAACTGTATTGCCGATTATGATAAGCCGCATCGTGATTTACTACAAAACTGGAAAGAAATCGAACAACATTCGGACAGACCGATACGGGAATGGATGACTGCCGTTTATACGAAGATTTATAATTTTATTATGCTGGAACAGGTTGTTCTAAAGAAAGAAGAATAGCTGACGCTCGGAATTACAGTGTTTATCTAATTGAGGGTATCTTTCTGAAAGGACTTTTTGATGGAAAAGATATTTGACTCGGTACGGGAGCTTGATAAGCGGGCGGAAGATGCCTTTAGTCTAAAAAACGGCGTACTGATGGAGAATGCTGCCCGAGGTATGGCCGAACGTATCCGAAGCGTTCTTTCGCCATGGTTATCATACTCGCAACATATACAGGGTGATGCAGGGGCGGAACCTATTTGGAATCTGCGGTATCCGCATAGAGCGCTATCGACTCCGCAAAGCGTGTTGCCGCATCCGCAGGTAGAACCGCCGCTTGTACAGGTTGTCTGCGGTTCCGGTGATAACGGCGGCGACGGGTTCGCACTTGCGCGGATGCTTGCCGATTTTTGTACCGTTCGTGTCATTTCCGTAAAGGAACCAAAATCACCATTATGCAAACTGCAACGGGAGCGGCTTCGTCTGCTCGGTATTCCGGTAGCTGCTGAATTGCAGGAACGCTGCGATGTACTTGTCGATGCGCTGTTCGGTACGGGTATCCGCGGCAGCCTCGATAGCGAAATGTGTGCGGCGATTGATCGGATGAATGCCGTACAAGGTTATAAGGTTGCCTGCGATATTCCGAGCGGTTTAAATGAATTCGGTATACCGTCGACTGTTGCGTTCCGCGCCGATGAAACTTGTACGATGGGAGCCCTTAAAATCGCTCTCTATGCCGATGCCGCAAAGGATTATACCGGCGTCATTCATGTGTGTAATCTTGGGCTGCCGCGGCGCTGCTACGAAGGTGAGACCGACACCTTTCTCCTGTCCGTAGAGGATATGAAGTTGCCTCATCGCGCCGTACAAAATACCCACAAGATGAGCTACGGACACGGTGTGTTTTTCTGCGGCGAAAAGACCGGCGCTTGTATGCTAGCTGCCTCTGCAGCGCTCCATTTTGGTATCGGTTTGGTTACCGTGTTCGGAGCGCCTATGCCTGCTGCCCCGTTCGATTTTATGTATGCGGCAGAGTTGCCCGAAAACTTTTCCGCCGCGATGATCGGCTCCGGATTAGGGCGAAGTTCCGATGCACAGGCACGGGCGCTCGATTTCCTTTCACAAGAGCACGTTCGGGAACATCCTCTCATTCTTGACGCCGACATACTGCATAACCCCAAGCTGCCTGAACTGCTGCCGCTTTTAAAAACGCCTATTCTAACGCCGCATCCTAAGGAGTTCCAAAGTCTGCTTGCAAATAGCGGCCTTGCGCAGGTAAGTGTTGCCGAAATACAGGATCACCGATTTGAATATTTGAGACTGTTTTGCGGCGCTTTCCCGCAGGCAGTCATAGTATTGAAAGGCGCTTATCCGCTTATCGGCTGCGGAAGCCGCGTATTTGTAAATTCGCTCGGAAGCAATGCGCTTGCCAAAGCGGGTACGGGCGATGTTTTGAGTGGGATGATTACCGCATTAGCAGCTCAAGGTTATTCTCCCGTTGAGGCTGCGTATACTGCAAGCCTTGCCCATGCGGAAGCGGCAAAACTACTGCATACTTCCGACTACGGTTTAACGGCAAGCGCACTTGCGGAAGCTGTCGGCAGGTTTGGATGCTAAAGGATTGAAAGCATATATAGTCCATTAGAAGTATATTATGAGTGAAAATGAAACTGTAGAAAAGAAAAAGCAGACACTGCAAGACATTGACATACCGAAATATATCCGAATTGCCAGTGTTATTTTTATTGCTCTTTCTATTATTGCTGCAGCACTTAATTTAGTTATTGATATTTTAACGCAGGGGCATGCGACATTAAAGCAATTAGCATATCTCTTATTCAATTTTCGAACAAAAGCCGTATTTTTTCGTGGTGTTACAATTTATTGCTCAAATGATCAGTTCAATCAAAGTAATATTCGGCGCATTGATTGTCAGCCTTATCGGTTTTTTTATCGTTCTACACTTTCGCCGTCTGTACGGAATGTTACGAAGAATGGTATAACGCAACTTGCACGGATAAAAGCCGCCGGTGCAATTCTGATTAAAGCTGCTCCCCTTTATTTAGGTGAACAAATTCCTATACAAACTTCACCGGGAAGTGCAACTGACGGCTAAGTTTGGAACGCATTGGAAATCCCTTCCGTGTACATCATTGTCCATCTGTGCTATAATTCTTGCATGCTAAAAAAAACAATGCTCAATATTGCACATAGGGGATTTCGCAGCCGGTACCCTGAAAACACCATGCTCGCCTTTCGGAAAGCGGTGGAAGCAGGCTGTGACGGCATCGAGTTTGATGTCCATCTTTCGAAAGATGGAGAAGCGGTCATTATTCACGATGAAACGGTTGACCGGACAACGGACGGTACGGGTTTGGTCGGAGAGAAAACATACCGTGAACTAAAATCGCTGAATGCTGCAAAACCGCATCCCGAAACAATAGATTTTGCAGCCATTCCTTCGTTGCGGGAATACTTTGAATACATTGCAGCGCAGCCTAATATCATTTCGAACATCGAATTAAAAACAGGTGTGTTTATCTATGATGGAATTGAAGAAGTTGTATATCAGCTGATGAAGGAATACAAATTGATTAGCCGCTGTATCATATCTTCTTTTAATCACGAAAGCGTATTGCGGATGAAGAAGATCGACCCTACAGTGGTATGTGGGCTATTGGTAGACAGTTGGCAAATCCATCCCGAACAGTATGTGCGAAACCTCGGTATCGAGTGTTATCATCCGTCAGCTTATTGTGTAACACCTGAACTGGTTGCCGCTTTACATAACACGGGTATTCGCATCAATCCGTGGTTTGGCAGCATCCAATGCGATTATCGGCAGCTGCTCGAAATGGGAGTAGACAGCCTTATTACCGACTACCCCGATCAGATTACCGCGTTGTTGAAAGACCTTCGCTCGGCGGCGGTGGATTAATCCAATACCAGTACCGTCGGTTTATTTTGACAAAAGCGGCAAATTTTATTCCAACCCGTATTGCCAAATATACAATTTGTAAATGCTGAATAAGCGAGGTATAATTCGGAATCAAAAAGAATAATACGAATGAAAGAGGAATGATAATGTCCGGCAAGCATTCACGGCTACCAAGGTTTGTCGCTGCTAAAAGCGAAGCAAGAAAGAATACGTTGTAGAAACTTACTACACCTGTGATATACACCATATTACTATTCCCAAAGAGATAGGCAGCGGTATAGGTAACGGTAAACGATAGTATTAAATGTGTAATGAGCCGTGATGAAATTGCACGGGAACGAACAATTGAATGAATTGCGGAGATAGCTGTTCCCGTCATAATAATGATAATCAGCGCTTCACCACCCGTTATATTGAAGATAAGCACCGCGTCTGCTGCCGTGTGAATTGACGGTATTGACATAAGCCACGATGTCAGACCGATAGCAATAATTCCTTCATTGGATCCGAGCTTCCCAAAGCACATTACTCGCCGCTTATAGCGTTCCCAGAAACTTCCAATCTGCCCCGCATATAGATTAAAGAAACCTATTGTAATAAGAGCCGGTTTTGTTACTCGGAAAGAAATCATCAGAATACCCATCAAAAGACCGGTTACAAAACAGTCCAAAAAATGATCAAAGTATTCGCCGAGCGGTGAACCGGTTCCTGTTTTCCGAGCCTGCTTTCCATCGGCACAATCGCCGGTCAGATAAATCAGTGCAAGTAATGGAATAAGCCACCAATGCTCGTACCTTCCGATATAATACCCATGTACTGAAATACAAAAAGCAATGATAATAGAAAGAAAGGAAAAGAATGTAATAAAGTTTGCCGGTAGACGGTATGGTAAAATTTTTACCAAAGGATTAACAAAAAACTTATACAATACCGGTGATAAAATGGATTGATCGTCTGCGCTATATGAATATTCGGTCATTAAAAAACTCCGCGTAAGAAGTGATGAACTCTTCCCGCACAATGCCGGTGCCGCTTGTTATGCGGTGCTGCCTGCCATTATACGGGAAAATACAGCCTTACGCTCTGGTGTAATTTTTTATTTCGGTTCTGATTCGGTTTGCAAGCTCTGCACGGGGAACGCGTACTTGCTCCATAGAATCGCGGAATCGTAAAGTTACGGTTCCATCTTCTTTGCTGTCATAATCGACGGTAACACAGAACGGAGTTCCCGCTTCATCCTGACGGCGATACCGTTTACCGATTGCGCCGGATTGGTCGTAGTCGGTACGGAAGTCTTCACGTAATTCCGCTTGAATTTCCTGTGCCAGTTCCGCAAGTCCGTCTTTCTTCATCAAAGGTAGCACCGCTACGGTAATCGGCGCAATAACAGGGTGAAAATGCAGCACGGTTCGCCAATCGTCATCATTGCCTTTGTCGGCAACTTTTTGCTCTTCGTATGCATCGCAGAGGAACATCAAAAGGTTGCGCGTTAAACCGGCGGAGGTTTCGATGATATACGGAATATACCGCTCGTTGCCGTTATCTTGATCGATATACTGCATATCTTTACCGGAATATTCGGTATGGCGGGTTAGGTCAAAATTCGTGCGGTTGTGTACGCCTTCAAGCTCTTTAAAGCCCATCGGGAATTCGTATTCAATATCGTAGGCGTCTTTTGCATAGTGAGCAAGTTCATCCGGGCCATGCCGGTGCCAGCGCAGCTTATCCATGCGGACACCGTGCTTTTTGTAGAACGCCCACCGCTGCTCGCGCCAGTAGTTGAACCACTCGTCATCGGTACCGGGCTTTACAAAAAACTGCATTTCCATCTGCTCAAACTCGCAGGTACGGAAGATAAAGTTCTTGGTTACAATTTCATTGCGGAAGGCTTTACCGATCTGCGCGATACCGAAGGGAATTTTCATACGGTTGGACTGCGCGACGTTTTTATAGTTCACATAGATACCCTGCGCGGTTTCGGGACGTAAGTAGATGAGGCTGCTGTTATCGTCTGTTGGTCCGATATGGGTTTTAAACATCAGGTTGAACTTCCGTACATCGGTGAGTTCACCGCCGCAATCGGGACATTCCTTTTTGGCTAACTTGTTTTGATCAATCTGATCGGCGCGGAAGCGCGCTTTACACTTTTTACAGTCAACTAACGGGTCGGTAAAGTTTTCCACATGACCGGAAGCCTCCCACACGCGCGGGTGCATCAAAATTGATGCGTCAATACCGACAATCGAGTTGTGCAGTTGGGTCATCTCTTTCCACCATGCGCGGGCGATGTTATTTTTTAATTCAATCCCGAGCGGGCCGTAATCCCATGCCCCGTTCTGCCCTCCGTAAATTTCAGAAGACTGAAATACAAATCCGCGCCTTTTACATAGGCTGACAATTTTTTCCATTGAAATTGCATGATCTTCCATACTGAAACTCCTTTTTTCGTTATGCGAACCGTTCTTTTATTGTTTTTTCGATCCGGGCAATAGAGCGATCGATGCCCAATATCTGGATGGAACCGATAAGGGGCGGGCTTACACGGCTGCCGGTAACTGCCATACGCATCGGCATCATAAAGTCTCCAAGCTTAACGCCCATAGCCTCTGCTTCCGCACGGAACAGGTCGCTTGCTGCGTGTTCATCCATATTTGCAATAGAAGGCAACACGGTCTTTGCTTTTTCGAGTACCGCCTTTGTTTTTTCCGCATCCAATTTCTTGGGGATAATCTCTTCCGCAGGCGGGACAGCAGGCTCTTCAAAGAGGAAGCGTACCATTTGCGGTGCTTCCGTCAAAAAGTGCAGCCGTTCCTTAATAAGCGGCATAACCCTCATCAGCATTGCCTTTTGCTCGTCGGTTGGTTTGAGTAAGGTCTGGTCTGCAAAGCGTAAGCCGACAGCATCTCGTGCCTTTTGATCCTGCTCTCCGAATATACCGGAGTTCGCAATAAACGGCCAAGTCAACTCAAAGAGTTCTTCATCGGTTTTAAGCCGCATGTACTGCCCGTTAAACCATTCCAACTTTTTATAGTCGAAAATTGCCGGAGCTTTGTTGATGTGTTCGGGATTAAACCGTTCACCCAATTCTTGGAGCGAGAACATATCCCGTCCTTCTTCATAAGAACAGCCGAGCATCGCGACATAGTTGATAATCGCTTCTTTTAAATAGCCGTTATTGCGGAATTCATTACAGCTGGTCGCGCCGTGCCGCTTGGAAAGTTTATGGCCGTCATTTCCCATTACCATCGGCAAATGGCAAAAATTAGGATGCTCCCACCCGAATGCCTTGTACATCAGCACATGCATTGGTGTCGAGGGTATCCATTCCTGAGCGCGCATAACATGCGTAATCTTCATTAAATGATCGTCCACGACATTCGCTAAGTGATAGGTGGGGAAGCCGTCGCTTTTTAACAAAACGGGATCGGGGTTGATGTCTTCGTTTTTCCACTCGATAGTACCCAGCAGCACATCCTTAAAAACCGTTGTACCTTCAAGCGGCACCTTGAGGCGGATAACATAAGGTTTCCCCGCTGCGATATTCGCCTCGATTTCTTCCTGCGTTAAATTGCGGCAGTGCCGGTCATATCCCGGTGGCATCTTATTCATCGTCTGGATTTTTCTAATGCGTTCAAGCCGCTCTTCATCGCAAAAGCAATAATAGGCATGACCGCTTTTGACGAGTTTGTCCGCATATTCGCGGTATAATTCTGAACGCTGGGATTGAATATAGGGCGCATACGGACCGCCGCGGGGACCGCCTTCATCCCAGTCAATTCCAAGCCAGTCAAGGGTATCGTAAAGGTTTGTTTCGTATTCCGCCGCATAGCGGGTTTGATCGGTGTCTTCTATACGCAAGATAAATTTTCCACCGGTTGCGCGGGAAAAAAGATAATTAAATAACGCAGTGCGTACTCCGCCAATGTGCTGAAATCCTGTCGGAGACGGGGCATAACGGCTTCGAGTTTCCATAGTGTGCTCCTAACCATTTTTTAAGAAAATGACAGTCTATAATTATAGAAACTTTTATCCTTTTGAGCAAGAGTATGGATTCGTACAGCATAGAGCGTTCAGCAATATCTCAAAAGTTGGTTACTTTTTTCGACATCTCTGCGATGTTTAAATCTAAAGATCAAAACCGCCGCCATCCGTATCGATAAAAAACGGCGGGTAAAAAACTATTTGCGGTTTAGTCTTTTGTACGGTACAATAGACACTATCGGGCACCGGTAAAAATCGGCGTTGAGCTTTTAGCGGCGCTCTATCGTATAAAATAAGGAATATGCTGCATTATGGTAAAAGCTGTCTTTGCGGGTTCATTTGATCCTCCCACGTTCGGCCATTTGAATATTATTGAACGGACACAAAAGCTCTTTTCAGAAATACACGTTGTCATTGCCGTAAATAAAAACAAGAGTTATTGCTTTTCCGGCGAGGAGAGGCTGGAGGTTATACAACAATTGGTTTCCCGTTGGAATAATGTTTCAGTACATCTGTGGGATTCGCTGATTGTCGATTATGCGAAGAAAATTAAAGCGGACGTTCTTATCCGCGGCGTTCGGAATGATAACGATTTTTTATATGAATTCGATTTAGCGATGATGAACAAAAGTTTGAATCCGCAGATCGAAACGTTGTTCTTGGTACCCGACCCTAAGTTTTTTGTACTGCGCTCCAGTTCAATTAAAGAACTCGCTGCCTTCGGCGGTGATGTGTCGACTATGGTTCCCCCCATCGTTGAAGCGATGCTGAAAAAGAAGTTTTCACCCAAAAAATAGCAGTAATACCTTTACCTTACTTCTGTGCGAAATTTTACCTAAAATTTCGCACCTCTATTTTTTCTAGTAGACAGGCAAACGCATTAGACAAAGTAAAATAAAAAGCGCAGAATAAGTGAGGCTATGAGACCATTTGAACTGCAAAGCGGTTCAACTCTGGTCGAATAGACTCTCTTATTCTGTGAGGAGTTTTAAAAGGAGTCTGATGCCTTTACCTTGTTTTTTTCATACGATTATTGTACACTCGCCCGCATGAAAACCGATATCCAGATAGCGCGTGAGACACCTCTTAAACCGATACAAGAAATTGCAGCGGAACTGCATATAGATGCTTTCTCCGTAATTCCATACGGGTTTTATACGGCGAAAATCCCATATACAGCTATCATTCCGGTCCGGATAAAAGAGCATAAACTCATCCTCGTTACCTCTATGACGCCGACAAAAGCGGGAATTGGCAAGACGACGGTTTCCATCGGGCTTGCGCTCGGTTTGCAGAAAATCGGTAAAAATGCGGTATTGGCGCTGCGCGAGCCTTCGCTCGGTCCCTGCTTCGGGATGAAAGGCGGGGCGGCGGGCGGCGGTTATGCACAAGTGCTTCCGATGGAAGATATCAATTTACACTTTACCGGCGATTTCCACGCCATTACTTCCGCACACAATATGATCAGCGCGCTGCTGGATAACTATGTGTTTAGGATGCAACATACGCCGCAGGGTTTAAAAAAGGTGATTTGGAAACGGGTACTCGATGTGAACGATCGCGCACTCCGTTCAATTGTTACCGGCCTCGGCGAAGGAAACGGCGTTCCTGCCGAATCGGGGTTTGACATAACCGCCGCTTCGGAGATTATGGCGGTTTTATGCCTCGCTTCCGACATCGACGATTTACGCCGCCGCATAGAAAAGATTATACTCGGCTATCGGCCGGACAACACGCCGTTTACGGTTAAAGACCTCGGCGCCGCCGGAGCAATTACCGTACTGCTTAAAAATGCGATTAATCCGAATTTGGTGCAGACTACCGAAAATACCCCCGCATTTGTACACGGCGGTCCGTTTGCAAATATTGCGCACGGCTGTAATTCCATTATCGCGACCAAAACAGCCCTTACCTACGGCGACTACGTTATTACCGAAGCAGGATTCGGAGCGGATTTAGGCGCCGAAAAATTCTTTGATATTAAATGCCGCAAAGCGGGGCTTACCCCTGCCTTAACCGTGCTTGTCGTTACCACCGGCGGATTGAAATTGCACGGCGGCGTTCCGGAATCGGAACTGTCTAAGCCCAATAAGGATGCGCTTACCCACGGGTTTAAGAATATGGATAGGCATGTTGAAAACCTGCGTAAATTCGGACAGACGGTATTGGTGGTGTTGAATAAATACGGCTACGATACGGAGGAAGAAATCGAATGTCTCCGCACTTATTGCCGAAATACCGGTGTGCCATTTGCCGTAAACAGCGCTTTTTCCGACGGAGGGGCGGGCGCGACGGATTTTGCCCGTACCGTTTCCGGTTTGATTGAAACCGAGCCGTCAAAGCCGCTTGTGTTTACCTATCAGGATAGCGACGGCATCAAAACAAAAATCGAAAAAATATGCAAACAAGTGTACGGTGCAAAAAATGTTACTTACTCTGCCGATGCGGAAAAAATGCTGAAGCGGATAAGTACATGGGGCGTCGATTCCTATCCGGTATGCATCGCAAAAACGCAGTATTCTTTTTCCGACGATCCTAAAAAACTCGGCGTTCCCGAACAGTTTGACATGACTGTCCGCGAAATTATTGTAAATAACGGCGCCGAAATGATTGTTGCGGTTATGGGCGACATGATGCGGATGCCGGGGCTGCCGAAAGAACCTCAAGCGCTCCGTATAGACCTTGTAAACGGTTATATCGACGGATTAGCGTAAATTATATATCAGGGGACATCCTATGAAGAAAGGCTTTAGAGACTGTATTATTGTCGGCTTTGCGCTCTTTGCAATGTTTTTCGGCGCCGGGAATCTTATTTTTCCGCCGCTGCTTGGGTTTATGACCGGCAGCAAATGGTTTATTACGTTTATCGCGTTCTCTATTACCGGTATTTGTATTCCGATTTTGGGCATTTTTGCAATGGGGAAAGCGGGCGGCGATGTACAGCACTTTGCCGGCAAGGTTCATCCTGTGTTTGCCAATGTGTTCGGTACCGTTATTATGCTGGGTATCGGTCCGCTGTTAGCGCTGCCGCGGACTGCCGCAACCACGTATGAAATTGGAGTGCTCCCTTTCAGCGCGTCGATAAGTCCCATTGTCAGTTCTATCGTATTCTTTACTATTGTGTTGATCTTTTCTATTAAGCCGTCAAAGGTTATCGATACCATCGGTAAATATTTAACGCCGGTGCTTATCATCGTGCTTGCCGCTATCGTTATCCGTGCCTTTATCGCACCGCTCGGGCCGCTTGAGAATCCTCCTCCGCAGAACTTCTTTTTAAAAGGCTTTTTGGAAGGGTACCAGACGATGGATGCGCTGGCAGCTATGTTGTTTGCAACGATCATCATCAATAATATCAAAGAGCGTGGGTATTCCGACCGAAAATCGCTGTTAAAGATCAATCTTTCTGCCGGATTAATTGCTGCGGCAGGGCTGTTGCTGGTATACGGCGGCTTGCTCCATGCCGGCGCTTCGGCTTCGTTGGTGTTCCCTAAAGATATCAGCCGAACGGCGCTCCTCATCAATATTTGCGCGAGTTTATGGGGTAATGTCGGAACGGCTATTCTGTCGATTTCGATTGCCGTTGCTTGTATTACCACTGCAATCGGTTTGACGGCCACAGCCGGTCATTTTTTTAAAAAATTATTCCATAATAGGGTCTCTTATGAAGCGATTGTCATTGTCGTGTCGGTATTCAGCTGCTGGCTCGCCAACTATGGAGTAGAAAACATCATCCGCTATTCGGTACCGCTTTTGGAGGCGCTGTATCCGGTTTGTATTCTTTTAACGATTATGAATCTTTTGGATGATTATATTCCCAATCGCTATTATTACGTCGGCGGGGCTGTCGGTACGCTCTTAGTGAGCTGTTTGCAGGCCTTTGCTTCAACCGAAGGTATTGTAAACGATTTCCTCAGACTGTTCGGCACAAAGCCTGTCTCATTCGCAGGCTTGGCTGCACTGTTGCAAAAGCTTCCGCTTTCAAGCATCGGGGTTGCGTGGCTTGTTCCGGCAATCATCGGTGCATTCTTGTTCGGGCTACTCGGCGGGAAAGGCACGGCGGCAAAACAGACTGCGTAACACCGTACAAAGAATTGAGCGATGCCCTAATAAAGTTTTATATAACAAAAAGGCTATGAACGATAGTTTTGGGGCATCCTCATTTCAGCTTCTATTTCTCTTTCGAACTGATTTTTTCTGCAATCTTTTCTTTTGATAAATTAGGATTTTCTGAGATCGCCTCGAGAACCATTTTTACCGGCTCATTTAATTCGAACATCACCATAATATCGTTAGGATGAACTGTATATTCAGGTTCTGCAATTCCGTATTCTCTACAAAGTCTACAAATCTTTTCTACCCCACGCCCCCAGCTTTCTATAAAGCCGGCTCTAAAGAATGTGTTTGAAATATCGGGATTGTGTGGTAATGAACGGTGTTTCTGCATGAGAGTTTCAGCCGTCCAGCTGACTGGGAAAATGCAATCATTACTGATATAGAGTTTGTCTTTATAAACACTGATTTGAACTGGGACACCAACAGAAAAATCCTGATGAATAAGTAAACCTGTTCGGAAATCTCCGTTTCTGAACAGGTTACCTTAAAATGCGATGTTCTAAATCGTGCCATTTGTGCGATTTAGAACTCGTCGACCTATTCGAAAACGCAGTTATCGAATAGGTCTAGTGCATTGAAAACAGCTTCACGCACGGCGTCTTTAGGAAATGGAAAATGCTCAATTCTTGTAATGTTATCATAAGAGATTTCAGCAGTCAGATATTTTGTATAAAGTAAGTCTATTACTCTGTCAGAATTTCGTTTTTTTGCCGATAGTGTAACTATGAATATTATCACGTATCATGCATCCGATATGGATACGGTGCAAAATGATTCCGTGTCGTTTGCTGTTCAGCTAAAGCGTAAAAATGAATATACAGGCGGGCAGGCTCGACAAGCGGCGGTAGCCGCCGATATGCGCTTTTTTTCCGATTTTCAGAGTACAAATATACCGTATACAAAGAAACGGGTCGCTTTTAATCATACTATTCCATTGATGCGTTTGAACCCTTTGCCTTTTTTGCTGATTTTCAGTATTCTGTATGCGGTGTTGGCGGTTCCGCTATTGCGCAGCGGCGCCGGTTCTTATCCCATTCGGACAATGAGCTTTAACGAAGAGCCTTCGTTAAGCCGCGCGATTCATTCGTATATTTTTCCGGAACAGGAAAATTTCGCCGATCAAGAAGCGGCGCCTGTTGCGGAGGGGTATGTTTCGACGGTAACGTTTAAAGATTATACGGTGAGGAAAGGCGATACCATCAGCGGTATCGCTTCCCGGGCAGGATTGCGGAATTTTGGAACGCTGCTATCGGTTAACAATATCGATAACGCGCGCCGGATTAGCGCCGGACAGGTGCTGCGTATACCTTCGACGGATGGTCTTTTGTACACGGTGAAAAAGAACGAAACCCTTGCAGGTATCGCAGCAGCTCATAAAGTAAGTGTTACGGCGTTACTTGATGCAAATGATTTAACGCAGGAAACTTTGGCAGTCGGGCAAAAGCTTTTTATCCCCGGCGCATCGCTTTCGTCTTTTGAGCTGCGAAAAGCGCTCGGCGAGCTGTTTATCTATCCGATACGGGGCAGGCTTACCTCACCGTTCGGGTACCGGAGCGACCCGTTTACGGGGGTACGAAGCTTCCATTCGGGCATCGATTTAGCGGCGCCGACCGGTACTGCGGTAAAAGCGACATTAGACGGAAAAATTGCGGAAACGGGATTTAACCGCATTTTCGGAAATTATGTTATCATAACCCATGATCGTGGGTATCAGTCCCTTTACGGTCATTTATCTGCGATTTATGTAAAGCGGGGGCAGTATGTCACGCAAGGTGCGGCCGTGGGTGCGGTCGGTAATACGGGATACTCCACCGGCCCGCATCTGCATTTGTCTATTTATAAAAACGGGAGCTTGATTAATCCTTTCTCCGTTCTAAAATAGGCCGCTATACTGAATTGTGCAAAGCTGATAACAGATTCTGAGGTACATTTTTTATTAACGTATCACAGGGGATGTCTAAAAAACAAGCTTTTTAGAGATGCCCCACAGAATATATTTTAGGAGGATTGTGTGAAACGAATTGTATTCACTTTATGTGCATTATTGAGTGCATATACACTCTTATTTGCTTATAACCCGCCCGGAGGAGGAGAAGCTGCCAATACGTTCTTTTCTCCCGATTTGCTGGGCGGTCAAGCAAGCGCTACCGGCGGACCGTTCGGGGATGGAAATCCTGCCGAATCGGCAACGAACCCTGCCCTTCCTGCGTATGAGCAGCGGGTTATTTTTGACCTTTCGTATGCTGCCGTTGTCGGGTTTAATAAGAACACCGCAAACGATTTCGGATTAAAAGGCCATTTGGCAAACATCGATTTTTTATATCCGGCTCGATGGGGTGTTATCGCTACCGATGTTCACTTTTTTACTTCATCGTTTAATTCTCTGCAATGGGGTACAGCCGGTTCGATGCGGTTTTCGTATTCAAAGGATTTAACCGATAAGCTGGCGCTTGGTATCGGTCTATATGGTATTGTCGGCACCGATTGGGGCGTAGGAGCCGATATCGGTGTCCTTTATCGGTTCGGGGATCTCGGATTTGCGAAGGATTCAAAAGTCGGCGCTTCGATTACCGGAATGGGTAAGCCGTATAACGCCGGCAGGGGTGGTATAAAAGGCGCCGACAAAACGAGCGGTTTCCCCGGTATGGTTACTCCCCGCGTCGGTTTTGCGACCACCTTTATTTCGGTGAAAAACTTTAAGCTTGGTATGGCTTTTGATCTATCCTTTCCGACATTCCAAAACCTTGTTTTTGATACCGGTTTGCACATGAAGTTTGCCGATATGGTTACCTTTAAAACCGGATGGAACTTTAATCTTGTTGAAACGCTGAAACATCAGCAAACCTATATTCCGTCATTTGCTCTTGCTTGTTCAATTAAAATTAAGTCAAAAGATGCGAATGAAGCGAATGCGTGGGAACAGAGCGACATTACTCCGCAGGTTGCCGTTAAACCTTTTTATAATAATATCTGGGCAATCGGCGCAGGGGTAAATGTAAAGGTTGGAAAAGCCGACACGGCAGCTCCGGTGATTAGTATCGATTATCCCGAAACAAAATACATTTCTCCCAATAGCGACGGCGTGCAGGATGTGCTTGAAATTCCGTTATCCATCACTGATGAACGCTATGTAATGGCATGGGAGTGTGTTTTTGAGAACGAAAAAGGTGAGGTTGTCCGTACCATTGCAAACAAGGAATCCCGTCCGCAATTAAGTGGAAAGTCCTTCTGGAAACTTTTGACAAAAGCAAAATCAGGTGTTGAAGTACCGGGGACGCTGCGGTGGGACGGTATGCTCGACTCCGGTTCGGTTGCGCCTGACGGAACTTACTATTTTACGCTTACTGCTTCCGATGATAACAACAACACGGCAAAAACGGAACGGTATGCCGTTATAGTTGATAATACGCCGCCGGTTGTTACCGTTACACCTCCTTCCGGTCAAAATGCGTTGATTTTCAGTCCCGATGGGGATGGAAACAAGGATACGTTCCTTATCAAGCAGAGCGGCTCCGTTGAAGATAAATGGGTTGCAACCGTTACCGATTCTGCTAACAAGGTTGTGCGCACAGCCGACACCGTAAAGGCCGCTCCCTCCGACTTTATCTGGGATGGGAAGAATGATGCAGGTGAATTTGTTCCCGATGGTATTTACACCTATAAAATTGCCGCTACCGACCGTGCCGGAAACAGCGCCTCTCAATCGGTGCCCAATATCATCGTAGACACTATCAAACCGTCGGTCGGTATTTCCATTAGTACCAATGCCTTTTCTCCGAACGGGGACGGCGTAAAGGACACCATCACTTTATCACCGGCAATTCCGATTCAAACCGGCTTACAGGAATGGAAAATCGATATTCAAAACGCAAATGGAACCACGGTGCACACGATAACCGAAAGCCGTATCGGGGCAATCACCTTTGACGGAAAAGACAAGAACGGAAAAGTTTTACCGGAAGGCGATTACAGAGCAACACTTTCCGCACGGTATGTAAACGGATATGCACCGAGCGAAACATCTCCGGTATTCACCCTCAATGTTACTGCACCTAAAGCAACGGTAAAAGCGTCGACTGACATTTTCTCTCCGGACGGAGACGGAAAGCTCGATACGGTTACCTTTACACAGCAGCTGAGCGCCGGTGATACGTGGACAGCCGAAATTTATGCGCTTGACGGCGCCGGTAATATGAGCGGCAAGCCGGTGCGCAACTTTGCAATTACGAAGGATAACGCTGCAAGTTTTGCTTGGGATGGGCGGAACAACTCAGGGGCTTTGCTCGCGGACGGAAAATACGCCTACCGCTTAGTAGGTAAAAATGACGCCGGCAATACCGGATATTCGGCGCCTGTTTCGGTTGAGCTGAATACCGAAAAAGCGGATATCATTTTGTCTGCAAATATGCTGGCATTCTCGCCGAATAAAGACGGCGTACAGGATACGATTGTATTCTCACCCAAACTGAAATCGAACACCGCAGCGGCTTCCTACACCTTCAGCATCTACGATAAAACGGGTGCTGCCGTAAAAACGGTTACAGGAAACGGTACGCCGCCCGCGTCAATCAGCTGGGACGGTATTGCCGATGCGGGGGATACAAAAGGGCAGCTGTGTGCTGACGGTTCATACTCCGCCGCTATCGACGTAACGCTCACCAACGGACAGACGGCTAAGTCTACTATCCCCGAAATTACGCTCGATACGAAATATCCCGAAGTGGAAATTTCCGCACCCTATCTGGCATTCTCTACGGATAGTGCGGCAACACGCCCGAATTTACCCGTTACGCAGAAATCTTCCGCAGAAAACCTGTGGACGGGCAGCATTACTGCTTCCGGTAATAGGGAAGTACGAAACTTTGCATGGGAAGGGAAAGCTATCGATTTTGTCTGGGACGGAACCGATGCTTCGGGAAATAAAGTTCCCGACGGAACCTACCGCTATACTATTTTTGCGCAGGATCCGGCAGGTAATAGGACAATCAAGTCTCTTGACAATATCGTGATTGACTCGCGAGTTCCTAAAGCGTATATCACTGCGGAACTGCCTGCATTCTCTCCCAATGGAGACGGCATAAAGGATACGCAAAACTTGACCGTTCATACGACACTGAAAGACGGGTTGGCTTCGTGGTCGGTTGTAATAAAGCCAGCGGATAACAGCAATGCCGCTCCGGTAAAGACATGGTCATCGGAAAAAGGGAATGCGCTTGCTTCTTCCATTCAGTGGGATGGTAAATCCGATGTAGGCAGTGTTGCTTCCGGCACTTTTGTTGCAGAGCTTTCGCTGCGTTATACGAAAGGAGATGAGCTTTCGGTCAGCAGTGCGCCATTTGTTTCTTCGACAAAAGCTCCTGAACTCGGAGTTAAGATGCTTCCTAAGTATTTTAGCCCTGATAACGACGGTAACGAAGACGAGCTCTTTATTAACCTATCCGCAAAGTCGGATACGCAGTTAAAGCAGTGGTCGTTTGAAATCCGCGAACCGGAAGATACCGGCAATAAGCTATTCTGGAGTACCGGCGGAAAGAATAAGATAACCGAGCAGATTGTCTGGGATGGCCGTTCGTTAAAGGGCGAAACCGTACAATCGGCTACCGACTATCCGTATACCTTTACCGTAACCGATGAAGTCGGACAGACCTCCGTTGTTAAGGGGTATATCCCAATCGATGTACTGGTTATCCGCGATGGAGATAAGCTCAAAATTGCCGTTCCTTCTATTATCTTTAGAAAGAATGCCGCCGACTTTGAAGGACTCGAACAAAATGTCGTTGATCGGAATGTTAAGGTATTAACCCGTATTGCGCAAATCTTGAATAAGTTCCCCGAATACAAGGTTCAGGTTGAAGGACATGCGAACAACGTAAGCGGGACGGAACGTGAAGAAAGAGAAGACCTTATTCCGCTTTCGGGCGCACGCGCCGATGCTGTCCGCAGATTCCTGATCGAAAAAGGCGTATCCCGCAGTAGATTGTCGTCTGTCGGTATCGGCGGTACAAAGCCGATTGCGTCGCTTTCCGATAGGGATAACTGGTGGAAAAACCGCCGTGTTGAATTTATCTTGATTAAATAACAAAATAATGTTGAATACCGCCGGTTGAGGTACGATGTGCATTAACCGGCAATTTGAGAAATCCGCAGGCGGCGAAGCTGTTTGCGGATTTTTTTTAGCCAAAGGAGCAGAAATGATGCAGAAAATACTTAACCTTATCGGACTTGTAGGGCAGTCCTGTGCGGGGAAAAACATGGTTGCGGACTTCCTTGAAGAAAAAGGATATGCCGTTATCGATGCTGATAAGGTTGCACATACGGTTCTGCAGGAGCAATGCGAGGCGGTG
Source organism: Treponema sp. OMZ 805 (assembly GCF_050937395.1). Classification (NCBI taxonomy): domain Bacteria; kingdom Pseudomonadati; phylum Spirochaetota; class Spirochaetia; order Treponematales; family Treponemataceae; genus Treponema; species Treponema sp. OMZ 805. The sequence continues at coordinate 62,673 of NZ_JACCLP010000015.1, forward strand.
ATAGCACGTTTTTCCCCTCATGCTGCAAAGCGGGGTTTACAGCTGCGGACACAGGAGGGGGCATTGAACAGAAAGGCGTTGAGTGTCCTGCTTTTTTCGGAACCGGCGCTACTGGCGGAACACGAAGCTTTTATTCTCCCCAAAATTGAAGAGCGTATCCGCTTTCTTATCAAAGATGCTTTAACCGAATGCCCAAACAGGCCGATTGTTCTCAATGCGCCGACACTGCATAAAACCTCTTTAACCCCCGAATGCTCGTTTATTCTTTACATCAAAGCGCCGTTTTTTATCAGACTTATCCGGGGCAGAAAGCGCGATAATATCCCGCTCTGTCGGCTCATTGCCCGTTTTTTACAGCAAAAAGATTTCTTTGCTCAATACCTTTTGCAAAATGCCGATATTGTAAGCGTGGTAAACGCTCATTCCGTGCAGTCTTTACGGAAAAAAATCGAGCGCGTACTGCGCGAAAAGGGTTTTTGAGGGCAGCTATGGAACAAAAGAAAATTTTATGGGTTATCCTTTCGGTAAGCTTATTCGTATTGATTATTTTCGGTATTGCACTATTTTTATATTCACCGTCGCGAAATAGCGCAACGGCATTGGCCGGCGGGGAAACTGTTCCTTATGAAACGGCCGGTACTTCCGCCAATGTTGATCCTGACTTATGGGCACGAGACCCCGATAGGGTTGCCGGACTGGATAGAACCGCTCCCGCTGCTGCCGGAAACATTATCAATTTGAATAATCTGAATATCATTTCCACCGATGGGCAGAGCGACCAAACAAACGGGATTGACGTTTCCGATTTAACCGTGCAGGCGGGAACTGCCGACGTTTCCGGTCTTCCTAAAGAATTGGCGGAACAAATCGGTATTGATACCGCTCCGGAACAGCCGGAAGAACGCGCTGCCTCTACAAAGAAAGAAGAACCTCCTGCACAGTCGCCTAAAACATCTGAGGTGCAAGCCCCGTCGAAACCGGCTGTGGAAAAGAAGCCCTCTACGCAAGCGAGTGTTTCCGTTACCGTTAAACCTAAGGCGAAAACGTCGGCTAAACCTGCAAAGCCTGCTGTGCCGCAAGTTCAGACTCTTTATTGGGTTCAGACCGCTTCGCTTGCAAGCAGGATTAACGCCGAACGCGCACGGGATAAGCTTGCGGCGCAGCACATGAAAGTAGAGATTTTTACAAAAGAAACGTCGGCAGGCTTAACACACCGCGTAAGAGTCGGTCCCTTTACCAATAACACCGAGGCAAAATACTGGCTAAATAGCATCAAAAAAATTGAGGGCTTTGAAAAAAGCTATGTTACGGAAGAAAAGGTAAAGACGAATAGTTAAAAATCGAACTGGTTTTTTAGTGATAGCTTATAGAGTAAGCCGGAAAAGGGAGCCGTTGTTTTACCGGCTCCCTTTTTTTATATCAAAAGCGTGGGATATCAAAAGCGCTTCTTGTTTTTGCACGGATAACGTGATATATTCTATAGATACTGAATTATTTCGTTATCCAAAGCCAACGCAATTTTTGGTAGGGCTGTCCAAAAGCTGAAAGCCTATCTAAGGGGGAAAGGATGTCTTGTCATAAATATAGCAAATATTTCGTATATATCGGTATGCTTATCGCTTTGGTTTTTACTGCTTCCTGTAATTTGCAGCCTTTTTCAAGCATTAGAGTAAAAGCAAGTCCTAAGGTTTATTTGCCGTTGGGGGCGGAGGAAATTACAGTAAGTGATATAGATAAACAACTGAGAGATATTATAGCTTCAAACGGAGATTCGTCTTCCGGTACAAAGGCGCGTATATTTCGTTATACTCCGTCCGATGCAACAGGTGAAGATAAAAATCAGTTGCGTTATTTAATTCACTATCCTATCAAATCTTTAGACTTTGATCTAAGCAATTATTTCGGAGAAAATGCGGTTTCAAGCGACACGGGACTTTCATACAAGGTAGATGAGAAGATTTCCATTCCTACTTTGGACACCACCCAAGTGTGTACCATAGCGGAGCCTGATGTGATTAATACTAAATTACTGGAGGCTTTTAACAATGCTGATTCGTCGACGCTGCCATCGATAAATATTCCGGCTGACACACCGAGCGAAACTTCGATACCTGTAAATATTCCTATTAACTTTGAAGGTTTTGAAGAACTTACGTTCGAGTACGATGCTTATTTAACACTGTCGGCAGAGCTTCCCACTGGTATGACGTGTTCATTTTCCGATGCAAAACTTACCAGTAACGGCAATACATTTGACGGACATAGCCCTTACGGTTCCTCAAATGTGGTAAAATTTTATCTTGGTGGTAGGTCGATAGGCAACTCGCTAACCCTTACAGGGATGATGACTCTGCACGACAGCACATCGTCGGGCGGCACGGTTACGTTCAAGCGTACCCTTGAAGGAACGATACAAGAAGTGAAAGGCGTAAACGCCCATCTTGAACATCTTACGCCGGGCAGCGCTCAAACTGTTGAATTGCCGCTGCCGGATGATTTTAAAAAAGCCGTTATCGGAGAAGGAACTCTGCAGTTTGCATTCCGACAGCCTGAGGGGTGGAGCGGGATAGAAATAAAAGAGAAAACAAAAATAGCACAGGCGGAAAAAGACGGTGTGCAGGGGCTGAATATTAATCCGTCAGAATTTCGTACCTTAGGAGAACCGATTAAGCTTGCCGGTTTGACGCTCAATGATTCAAAAACGCTGACGTATACGCCGGAGCTTGAGGTAACATTAAAGAATGCAACGTACCGCAAACCATCCCAATCGCTGACTACCGAATTCAGCTTTTCCATCCGGAAGTTTACCGAACTTACTTTGAAAAATAGAGATACGTTTGTAATAGCAAAAACCGAACCTATTCCCGAAGCCATGAAAAAATGGATTAATAAGATAGAGTTTAAAGAAGTGAGTGCAACGGTAACGATGGACAACGGATTGCCGGAAGGGAACCCTATAAAGCTGACGCTTTCGTCAATTGCGCTTAATATATCGTCGCAATCACAAGACTTCCCCTCCCAAAAATCAACGGACCGCACCTACACAAGTATTGCAGATTGGATGTTGGATGTGGAACATACGGCTAATCTTGATTTGAATGCTGCAGTGGAACTTCCCAATTATAACGATAGTGATAAGACGTTTACTTTACAAAATATTTCTACCGGTACGGACATAAAAGTTTCTGTAAAAACAAAGTTTACTCTTGATTGGAAAAAAATTACGTTGAAAGCGCAAAACGGTCAGTCGTTTTCTTATCCTCAGGGGGACAATAGCTTTATTGATCTCTCTGCCCTTTCAAACTTGAAGAAAGTGCATCTGAAAATGCCTGATGTACCGGTATATGTATATGCGGGCACTGCCTCCGGTTTATTGGCTGATAAGTCGATAAAAATAGGGCTGTCTGCGCGCTATACAGAAGAAGGTAGTAGCACTCCCCAGTCGATGACGTTCTGCAGTGAAACTGACTGCACATTACACAACTTTCCTGCCGATAAGTTCGTTGATACTAAAAAAGAATATACGGAGACGATTCCTTCCTACAGTTTCGCTATAAAACGTGGAGTTACCGATAGTACGCTCGCGGATATCTTGAATAAATACCCGACTGGTATACAGCTTGCGTATACATTGACTATGGACAAAATGGACGTGGAGCGCGCAACCTATGACGATATAATAAAAAACGGAGAAAAGGCCGAAATAAAGCTCGATGTGCTTTTAGATGTTCCGGTCGGTTTTACAATCGATACGCCCGACCCAATATCGCTTATGCCGTTTATGAAAAAAATAGGCGAAAGGGATCTCTTAAATAGAACAAGTGCAAACGATAAATTGCTTAACGAACAAATTATGGATGCATTGCAGTCGATACGGTTGAATGCAAATATTCGAAATGACTCGGGGTTCCAACCGTCTATTATATTTCGAGCGAAGACGGAGAATGGCTCTGTGCTCATGGAAAAAGAACTGTCGTCGGCTACCGGAGAAGGGGAATTATTACAATTCACTAAAGATGACTGGGATACGCTCCAGAATACATATCCCGTATATCCTGAAATTCTTCTTCAATTTCCGGCAGATAAACAACGCACTGTTAAGATTAATAAGGATTTTGCCGTGTCCGCATCGTTCACTGTCTTAGCCGAAACGGATATCGATTATTCGATGAAAGTGAACTAATTACCGGAGCATTCTGAGGAAAATAAAATGAAAAAAAAATATCTTATTGTATTATGTATCGTAATAGGCATTGTTACAGCGTTTGGACAGGATGCGACAAGTGCTGCTACCGATTCAGAAATATTGACTGAACAAGGAGCAATGCCCGGCGGCGTCAAAGCCGACGAAGCAACGGCACAACCTTCTCGAGAAAACGAGGCGGCTATGCCCGAAAACGAAACACCCGCTGCCGTTTCTGCGGATGATAACAGCAGTGCCGCCCAGTCTCCTGCGGCATCTTCCGAAAATGCTCCTGCCGAGCCTGCCGCCCATGCAGATATCGGAGTGACTGAATCCCCTGCTTTGTCGGTGCCAAACGCAAATACTAACAACAAGCCTTCTGCTGCCGCTGAGACGGTAATTGTTCCAGAACAGGGCAACAAGGCTCAGGAGCAGAAGGAGGTATCCCAGCCGGTTGAAATGAATGAGCCGACACAGCGGACTAAGAAGGCTCGTCCGTTTTCTCTGCATACAGGGTTTGTTGTTTCAGGCGCTGTCGCCAATAATATAGTTTCTGTGTTGGATTTTTTTCAACCGGAGTTGCTTATCGACTTTAATCAGCTTTCAAGGGATACGATAAAATCGGGAGTCCATGCCGGAGCAATCTTTAATATTGATACATTTTTCCGATTTACTGTGCTGGAAAAACATACGGTAAAGTTTTCTATTACTGCTAATGGGGATGTATGGGGAAATTTGCCGAAGAGTTTGCTTGACCTTGTGGCAAATGGCAATCCGGCAACTGCAACCGGTGAAACGATTAAAGGTACTTTAAATGCAAAGATTAATGCATTTGTTGATGCAGGGATAATGTATCAGTTTAATAATCCTTCTTACGGTTTTTCGGCACGGGTCGCATATTTTGCTCCTGTCGCATATATGGAAAATCCCAGCGGAACATATAGTCTGTCTCCGCATACGACGACGGGCGGTGTAGTTGATGGAATCACGCTAAAAGCTGAAGGCAAGGCAGATATTTATGGGTGTCTACCGGATTATTTAGCAAATAGAAATTTTTCTATCCTTGATATCTTAAAAAATGGCGGCGTTGATTTAAGTTTAACCGGTGTATTCCGCCCAACAGGGTGGGTCACGATTACGGGCGGTATCGACTACTTACCGATTATGCCAATAGTAACGAATAAAGGAATGAGTGCATTATTTAATTATGATGATTCTGTGACTAATCTTTTAGACAATATTGCCAGCGGAGCCTTTTCCTTTTTTAAGTCGCCAATAACAAAGAGTATCTCCGGTACCTTGAATGAAAAAAAAATTATGCGTCCGTGTAAAATTCAAATCGGAGCGGATTTTAGGCCGTTTCAAAATGACTATTTGATCTTATCACCGTCTTTTGCCTTTCCGGTTATCAATGCAAAGCCGTATTATGTGGATGGTGGGCTTAAAATTGAAAGTCGTTTCGCAAAAGTGCTTGGGGTCTATTTGGATACCGGATGTATCGAGCGGGTGTGGCGGCATGAACTTTGTCTCTTTATTGCTTCGCGATGTTTCACGTTTAACCTCGCTGCATCGGTTGCGTCGCAGGATTTTAGGCGTACATTCACAACGCTGTCTGGAGTTGGGGTAAAGTTGGGTGTAGGTATCGGTTTTTAAACCTTTATTTCCTTCTGCGCGAAATTTTATTTAAAATTTCGCGCATTTTTCCCATCAAGCGGGCAAATGTATCAGACAGAGAAGATACAAATCGCAGAAGCACAGAGGCTGTGAGACCATTTGAGCCGCAAAGCGGCGAAACTCTGGTTGAACAGCCTCTGTACTTCTGCGGGGCTGTGTAAAATAAGGTTTGATGCTTTATCCTGCCAATACCGATTGAATTTTTTTGTGAAATATGTAAACTAGTGCTCAAGTTTATTCCGACATGAGGGGGCGGGTATGATGTACTCCAGTTCTGCGAATTTGGCAATTCTGGCGTGTCCTGGCGGCGAACACTTTGCCGATGCTGTAATTCAACATTTAAAACATATTTATGTAGAAAAACTGAATAGAAAAATAGATAAGTTAATAAAACGGTATAATTTACAAAAAGAAAACCTTATCCGAGACCTCAATTTTTATAACGACCTTATTTCTTCCGGTTTACATGAAAATAACGAGATTGAGAAAATCCGTATCCCTCGCTTTAAAGTGAATGCCCGTTTTACCTATTTTATGAACGGCGAATTTAAGACGGAAATACTGGAATGTATTCGTGGGAAGAATGTCTGTATTTTTCAGGATGTTGAAAACCATTATCCGCTTTGGGTGAACGAAGGTAAGAACCAACACGTTTTTTCGGTTAATGATCATCTTATGTCGATGATGGTAACCATCGATGCCGTTCGGTATGCCGGAGCCGCGCATATTACCCTTGTGGTGCCTGTGTATCCGTATAGCCGTCAGCATAAAAAGAAGGGACGCGAAGGATTAACCGCCAGTATGCTGGGACATTTTTACGAAACGCTCGGGGTCGACCAAATTATTACGTTGGATATCCATTCCCGCGAGATTGAAAATTCCTTCCATACTGCCCGTATCGAAAATCTCCATGCAAGTTATCAGATTATTCGAGAGTTGATAAAAATTGAAAACCTTGCAGATCCGAATGCAGAGCTTGTTATTGTTGCTCCGGATAGTGGGGCGGTAGACCGGAATAAATTCTATTCCAGCGGCCTAAAAAAACCGCTTGCGATGATTTACAAAGAGCGCGATTATTCCGTCGTTACACAGAATGCAAAGCAATCCAATATTGTAAATATCAATCTACTAGGCGATGTAAACGGCAAAACTGCTTTCCTTGCCGATGATATGCTCGGCACAGGCGGTACGCTGTTAAAGGCAATGGAGTTCCTCAAAAGCAAGGGTGCAAAAAAAGTTATTGCGGCTGTGAGTTTACCGTTTTTTACCGGCGATGCAATCCAGCTTTTTGATGAAGCATATAAAAAAGGACATTTCTATCGTATCATCGGTACTAATGCAGTATACCACGAAGAGTTGCTCAAGAAAGAATGGTATATTTCGACTGATGTTTCAAGATTGTTTGCACAGGCTATTTCGCGCTTGCACCATAATCAGTCTTTGAGCGGACTGCTGGATAATAGAGATATTATCGAACGGATATTGCATACAGCGGATTCGAATGCACAGCATAAGGCGGAAAATAAACAAGAGTAAGTAAAGCTGGAATTTATATGGAAATAAAACAATCAACGGATATGCCTGCTTTGCCGAAAAAATCATTATTTTCTCATCAAGCGGCGTGGATAAAGCCTGTTATCATTTTTATTATGATGCTGATACTGCTTATCCCGCTGGCATTTATCCGTTCGCTTGTCAACGATCGGGAAGAGTACCGGCGGACTGCCGAAGCGTCTATCATGGAGCCGGCGGGAGGTGAGCCTGTTATTGAAGGGCTTGTTCTTGCCGTGCCGTATGATGAATTGATCGAATATACGGATGATTCGGGAAAGGTTGTTCAAAAAGGGAAAAAGCAAGACTATATTCTCACCGTACCGGAAACATATAATCTGGTAACGCAGATTAATCCCTATCATCTTTCGCGGGGCATATTTACCGTGCCTATTTTTAACGGAGATTTGGCGATTAAAGCTTCGTTTTCCGGCTTTCAATTCAGTCAATTCAATATCGCGGAAAAAAACATCCGCTATAAGGATGCGGTGTTGATTCTTGGCATAAAAGATAAAAAGACCTTAACCGCCTACCCCGCGCTCCGCGTAAACGGTATGCCGCTTATTGAAGCGCTGACGGCTCCTGCAGGAGCCTCGCCGTTTCGCAATGCCGTTTATTACATGATGCCGGAAGATACCGTGCGTTCCGGCTTTTCGATAGAGGGTTCCGTTTCCATTCAAGGGGGTAAAAGCCTGTGTATCGTACCGCTTGCTGCGGACAACAGTTTTGCGGTGCAGTCGACGTGGCCTGCGCCCAGTTTTTCGGGAGGGTGGCTGCCGAAGAACCGTACGCTTGACGATTCGGGCTTTTCCGCCGATTGGCATATTTCCGGTTTAAGTACGGCATTTCCCCGCAGCTGGAAAGCACAGGATTTCGACATAGCTGAAGATACGGATGTGTACGATGAATATGGCGGTTATGCGGCAAAAGCGGTGGCGGAGCCCCGAAGCTCGCCCGAAACGGTAAAGATCGGTTTTATTACTCCCGTTAACCATTATTCGCAGGTAAAGCGGTGCATTACGTATGCGCTCCTTTTTTTGGCAGTGCCGTTTTTAGCGATATTTTTATGCGAATTGTGGAGTGCGGTACGGATTCATCCCATCCAATATTTTCTTATCGGGATTGCCGATGTGTTGTTTTACCTGTTGCTCCTGTCTTTTTCCGAACATATTTCGTTTAGCCTTAGCTATTTGATTGCTACGGCAGGTGTGTGTACCGTTGTCGGGTTTTATACTGCTGCAATTTTTAAGCGGATACGTTGGGGTATTCTTTTAACGGCGGTACAAGCGATATCGTATTTGTTGCTGTTCGGTATTTTGCAATCGGAAGATTATGCGCTGCTTATCGGCAGCATCGGTATATTCTGCGTTGTTGCGCTGCTGATGTTCCTTACGCGGCGGGTTGATTGGTATAGTACCCGTTTTATCTCCGTGCATACCCATTCGGAGGGTGCCGATGGCGATATAACCCGTATGCTTACAAACGACGAGTCTTTCTCCGGCGGCGCTCAATAGGTTCATGCAAAGCGGTATTTTTTGTGCCGATATCGGTACGTCGTCGCTAAAGGCGGCGGTTATTACCGAAGACGGAACGGTACTTAAGTTTATACGGTTGCTGTTTCCGCAGCCTGTTCACGCGGTTGACTGGGTTCAAACCTTTTTTACCGCATGGAGCAGCTTACCGGCTGATTATGTGATAGACGCAATTTGTATTTCGGGGAACGGCCCTTCACTTGTCGCCGTACCCCAAAACCGCCGTGCGCCGGAAGCAAGCATCAACGCTGCCGGACGCATACCGAAGAGTCATATCAACGCCGCATCTCCTCGGTCTGCCGTATCTTTATCCTCCGCTGTTTCTCCCGATGATGTTGTTAACGGTATTCTTGATGCGGCTAAAGGCGATACCCTGTTTTTATGGAATGAGCCGGTACCGCAAGGGCTTACCGTACTGGCGCCGCAGGGGATGCCCATACGAGCGTCGCAGGAGGATACCGTGTCGGGGCGACAGGGGGCTGCCGTACCGGCGCCGCAGAGTGTTGCCATACGAGCGCCGCAAGATGGAACCGCAGCGATCCCGCCGGTAGGAGCCTCTCTTTTTTTGCCGCGGATTGCGGCGTTCCGTGCAAAGTACCCTGATGTATTTAATAGCGCTGCTCAGCTTTTTTCCGGGCCGGAATATGTTTCTTATCTTTTAACCGGGGCGGCGGTAACCAGTCTCCCCGATCCGCGCTACGAGGCGGCGTATTGGAGCAAAGACGAGCTTTTCCGGTTTGCAGAAGCACTGCATATCAATACGGAAAGACTGGCCGGTTTGTTGCCGCCGTTTGCAGCCGCCGGTACGGTGATGGGACGCTTTTGTGGTATTCCGGTTATTGCAGGAGTACCGGATTTTATCGCGGCGCTTATCGGGACGGGAACGCTGACAGCTGGCACCGCCTGCGACCGTGCAGGTTCAAGTGAGGGCATTAACGTTTGCATTTTGCAGCCGCGCCGCGCCGAAAAAACACTGCTGCTGCCGTCGGTTATGCCCGATTTGTGGAATCTTTCATCCGTTATTCCATCCTCCGGCGCAGCGTTTTCCGATTTTTTAATAGCGCACGGCTTACGCGGCAACGATTATATCGCTGCGATGGAACGGATTGCCGCGGAATCGTTTATTGCATCGGGCACATATCCCGCAACCTTTGCGGGACAGGGGCGCGCGTTTGTAGAGGCCCTTGCTTTCCGTATTCGGCACGGCTGTGATTTACTGGAACAGGCTTCCGGTTTTCATCCTGTGTATACGCTCTCCGGTGGGCAGGCGCACAATGCTATCTGGTGTCAAATGAAAGCAGATATGACCGGCAGAACTTTCGCGCTTCCCGCTTTTGCCGACGGAGAATTGATCGGAGATGCGGCGCTGGCTCTCTACGGGCTTGGTAAAGGCAAGGCTAGGGGAGAAAACCTTGTCTCCATCGTGCAACGGCTTATCCGCATCAAACGCTACTATGAACCGGAACCGGCCGCTGCTCATCGGTATACGGAAAAGTATTTGTTGCATTCTGAAACGGCATAATGCTATCGGCTTCAAAAATGAAACCGCAGTCGGTTTTAGCAGCCATTGTTATTGCCTTGTTAATCCTGCTGTTTTAGAATTCCCTTGTTGTAAGCGCTGATCAGCATTTCCAAGTTTTGGACTTTTTCTTTCATTTCGGCGCCGGTATCGGTATCCGCAACCCGCTTCCGTTCAACGAGAGTTTCGATAACTTCTTTGCTTGATTCAATGTCAAAGCCTTCGCGCAAAACCTTGTCTACGGACTCAAACGGGTGGTGGCTTATCAGTGTCATCCCATAAGAGTTATAGGTCAGCGTGTAGCCTGCAATGCCGGTGGTCTTTTGGTAAGCCTTGGAAAATCCGCCGTCGATAACCAAGAGCTTGCCGCCCGCCTTAATCGGACTTTCGCCTTTTGCAACCTTGACCGGCGTGTGCCCATTGACGATGTGTGCATTACCGCTTAACCCGAATTCCTTGAGTATCTGCGCGGCAAGCGTACCATCATCCCGCTCCATCAGCTTATAATACGGCGAGGACGGCTCCTTATGTGTTGCCTTATCATCGATAAAGTAGCGCTCAAAGGTGGTCATCTTCGTTTTGCCGAAAAGGGTTGAATCCTGATTGCACCACAGGAACCAGAGGAAATCCGCATTTTGACCGGAAAAGTAGGCTTCCCGCGCCATCTGGTCGTATTTATCCATCAAGCTTTTGCCGTAATATACGGCGCCGTCTATCTCCTTCTCCTTAAAACTGCCATCCTCATTCAGCAAAAGGCACGCATGGAAGAGCAGGTTGTCGTTATAGCGCCGGTACATACTCCCTTTTGCATACAAAAACCGCACATGCTGTTTGAGCTTTTCGCTGGTCATAAACGTATTGGTCAGTGTGTCGATAAGGTACTGTTCTTCGTCGGTGAGCGCTGTTTGATGCGCAGGGTTGACAGTCGGGAACGAGGTATCGTTCAAGGTGTAGGTCTTTCCTTCAATTTCGATGGTACCCGCTGCCGGATTAAGGGTGCGCAAAAGCCTGCGGTGTTCCATATTATACGAAGGGTTCTGCTCGATGATATTCTCTTCAATTTTGAATTGTATGATGCTGATTGCCTTATGCATTTTTGCCAGCAGTTCCGCATCGACATCAAAAGGTTTTTTATCGTTTACTTTTGGCATAAACCGCGTGCAGGGGTCGTCTTTATACACATGCTGGGCAAAACTCACTAGCGGTAAAAGGCTGATTCCATACCCGTCCTCGATAGCGTCGATATTGGAATAGCGGAGTGCAATCCGTATCGCTGTTGCAACACACGCACGGCATCCCGCAGCAGCCCCCATCCAAAGGATATCGTGATTGCCCCACTGGATATCAAGACTGTTCTGCGCCATCAGCGTATCCATCACCTTATGCGGGGACGGGCCGCGGTCAAAAATATCACCGATAATATGCAGGTGATCGATGGTACATTTTTTTATCACTTCGGACAGCTCGATGATGAATAAATCCGCACGTCCGTATTCCACGAGGCTTTTGATAATTTCGCTGTAATAATCCTTTTTGTTAAAGCGGTGTTCATCTTCCTGCAGCAGCTCTTCCATTATGTAAGCAAAACTCTTCGGTAGCAGTTTTCGTACCTTCGACCGCGTGTACTTTGAGGCTGTCGCCCGCGCTACCCGTACCAGCCGGTAAATAGTCAGCTCGTACCAGTTTGTAATATTGGCCTTCTTGTCCGCTTTGATCAGTTCGAGTTTTTCCTTAGGATAGTAAATGAGCGTGGTGAGCTCTTCCAAATCGTCAATGCTGACCGTTGAGCTGAGTTCTTCGGAGACTTTCCGCCGGATAGCGCCCGAAGCATTCTGCATCACATGATTAAACGCCTCCGCTTCTCCGTGTATATCCGTTAAAAAATGTTCGGTGCCTTTCGGTAGATTCAAAATAGCTTTCAGGTTGACTACTTCCTCAACTGCTGTCGTAACATTGGGGAACAAGCGGGAGAGTAAATCCAAATACTTTATATTGTGCTGTAGGGTTTCTGTCGGTACGTTTTTCATATAATTTTCCTTTATTATACGGTAATACGCATATGGTCTTTTGTCAAATAAAATTATTGATTGCTATTCCCCTCTTTCTAACTTTGCGTTTTTGGTCTATGATAGCCCTAGTTGACTAGGAGGAATGAGATGAAATGTACACCGCTTAATCAAGCTTTATGCGGGACTGCCGTACCGGTTTCCGCTTTGTATAGTCAAAAAAGCTGCGGCGTCGGTGAATTTTCCGACCTTATTCCTTTTGCAGATTTTTGTAAAAAAGCAGGATTGCGCATTATTCAGCTTTTACCCGTCAATGATACGGGAACCGACAGCTCTCCGTATAACGCTCTTTCTGCTTTTGCATTGCACCCCCTCTACATCTGTTTGGACGATATACCGGAAGCGCATACCTTTAAGACTGAGATAAAAAAAATACGCATTGCTTTTGAACCGCATACTCCGGGGGAGCGGTTCCGATACCGCGATATACTTCATGAAAAAAACGTACTGCTGCATGCCGTGTTTAATAAATCCGAAAAGCAGATTATTGCAGATTCTCAGACCGGTGAGCTTGCGGAATGGATAGAGGCAAATCCGTGGATAATCGAGTATGCGGTGTTTAAAAATATTAAGCGACAAAACTATCATGCTTCGTGGAAGGATTGGAAAGAATGTGTCGGCATGCGTTCTCCTTCAACGGCAAAAATCACTGCTGCATGGAACGATCCTGTTTTGAAGCGAGAGCATCTATTCTATGCGTGGGTACAAATGCATTTGCATAAGCAATTATTGAAAGCCGTTACTTATTGCGCTGATAACGGGATTCTGGTAAAAGGCGATATTCCGATTTTGATGAACGAGGATTCAGTGGAAGTGTGGGCTCATCCTGAATATTTCCGCAGTGACCTTCGCGCCGGTAGTCCGCCTGACGGGGATAATCCTACCGGGCAAAATTGGGGATTCCCTATTTACAATTGGGTAAATTTAAAAGCAACCGGCTATCGTTGGTGGAAGGATCGGCTTGCTCGTGCGTCGCAGTATTACCATGCCTTCCGGCTCGATCATATTTTAGGTTTTTTTAGAATTTGGGCTATTCCCAAAGGCGAAATGACAGGGCTTTTAGGTAAGCCTATTCCCTATTCGGAAATAACAATTGAGGATTTGAAAAAAGCGGGCTTTTCCGAAGACCGTATCCGATGGATGGCAGAGCCGCATATCAATACCGATATCGTTCAAAATGCAGTGAATGGTGATTATCTGTATGCGCATGGTCTGTTGCGTAAAGTTGCCGATAGGATCGGTACTGAGGAGCTGTGGCTTTTTAAAGCAGGAATACAAAGTGAGTCCGGTCTTCATCGCCGCGGGCTTCCTGCAAAAGTGGAAACGGCTTTGCGGAAAAAATGGACTGATCGTATGCTGGTAAAAGCCGGAAAAGACCTGCACGGTAATACCGTATATACTGCGGCATATCTGTACCGGAATACTACTGCGTGGAGAACGTTATCGGAGGATGAACAAAGACGATTTTCTTTGTTGGTAGAAGAAAAAGAAACAGAGCAAAATAAACTCTGGGCGGCGCAAGCAGAGGATATTTTGTCGGAATTGTGCACGTTCGTCGATATGCAGCCGTGCGCCGAAGATTTGGGGGCGAAACCGGCGGCATTACCGGAGGTTCTGGAAAAATTGCAGATTTTGAGCCTTCGGGTATTCCGATGGGAACGCAGATGGGCTGAACCCTGCTGTCCTTTTATTCCGCTGCAAGATTATCCGAAAGCAGCGGTTGCGGTAACTTCCGTGCACGATTCATCAACGATGCGGGGATGGTGGGAACAAGAACTCTCGTATACCGATATGCTTTCGTTCTTTGATGCGCTGCTTATTGACGGAGAGATGCGGACAGCGCTGTGCCCTATCGAAGGGGAAAAACCTGCCTACACAGCAGACTTAGCCGCAGCGTTATTGAGCGCCTTAGTTAAAGTTCCGTCGATCTTTGCCATTTTCCCCATACAGGATTGGCTGGGGCTTATGATCGATGAATTACATACTGTCAAGGCACAGGATGAGCGGATTAACATCCCCGGTACCGTCAGCGAATCAAACTGGACATATCGGCTTCCTCTTCCCATAGAAACACTGAGTAAAAATAAAGAATTGACAAAGCGATTACGGAATATCACCTCATTACGGCATATCGGGCAGACCGATTAACCATAACGGTTTGATGATTTAGCAATGTCGGAAAAGAGGCTTATAAGAGGTTTACTATGCGTGTATTAGTTATCGGTGGCGCCGGATATATCGGCAGCCATGTAGTTAAAGCAATGCTCGATGCCGGTCATTCGGTTACGGTGTTCGACAATTTATCGACGGGGCAGCTTTGCAATATTTTTCCGGGTACGGAGTTCATCGCAGGAGATACCCGCCACAGTGATGATATTGACGCAGCCTTTGCCCGCGGATTTGACGGCGCCGTATACTTGGCTGCATTTAAGGCGGTAGGGGAATCAATGGTTGCCCCCGAAAAATACTCCATCAATAATATTTCGGCAACGATGAATATCTTAAATGCAGCGGTTAAGCACGGCTGCCTTCGTTTTGTATTTTCGTCGTCGGCTGCCGTCTACGGTTCGCCTGAATATCTCCCCATCGACGAAAAGCACCCGAAGAATCCCGAAAGCTATTATGGGTTTACCAAGCTCAAAACGGAAGAGTTTTTGCAATGGTATGACCGGTTAAAGGGGCTTAAATTTGCATCACTGCGGTATTTTAATGCAGCGGGCTATGATCCGGAAGGTGCTGTTAAGGGGCTTGAGCGGAATCCTCAGAACCTCCTGCCGATTATTATGGAGGTCGCAGCCGGTATGCGGAAGGAACTTCAGATTTTTGGAAACGATTATCCCACACGCGACGGTACCTGTATTCGTGACTATGTACACGTGAGCGACCTCGCGAAAGCGCATACCGATGCACTGCATTATATCGATAAGGAAAATAGTAGTCTTATCGTAAATCTCGGCAGCGAAGTTGGAATTACCGTCAGCGAAATGCTTACCGCCGCTCGTTCTATTACCGGAAAGGCAATACCTGCCCGCTTTGTCGGCCGCCGTGCCGGAGACCCTGCCGAGCTTTATGCAACATCTCAGCATGCCCGCGAAACGATAGGCTGGAATCCTCAGTATTCTGATGTAAAAACTTTGATTGAATCAACGTGGAATATGTATAAAAATCTTTAAATACGGTGCGGCTCTTTTGCTTGTAAAGCAGAGAAAAATATAGCCATATATTAAAAGAAAACCTCTCGGAATAATGTTCCCGAGAGGTTTTAAATTAAGTCTGCTGAAATCTAAGAAAAGAACTTTTCGAGTTCGTTCATATCGGTAGTCTTCAATAAATCTTTTCCGTCTTCATCAAGTACGACTACCATCGGAGCTGCAGATACGCCATGTGCGCCCATAAAGCTTTTTCCTTCATCGGATGCAGCATCCATAATCTTCTTATCGACGTCGGGTAACCCGTTGCAGTATGTCTTTAATTTTTCACTTACATCGTCCCCTGCTGTTAATACATTTACAAGCATAAAACCTCCTCATACTTTGTTAGTTTAAGTGCATTTACGTTAGTCGCGTACACTATTCGGTTAAAATACGGATAATATCGGACTTGTCAGTTGCATTCAGTATTTCTTGTCGCTTTTCGGCACTCTTGAACAACAGGCTGACTTCAGCCAAAAATTGCAAGTGCGGACCTGTTTTGTCAATCGGTGAAAGTGTCATAATAAAAATGCGGCATGGTTCTTGATCTAACGAATCAAAATCGACCGGATGATCCGAAATGCCAATACAGGCAACAAGATCGTTTACTGAATCGGTCTTTCCGTGTGGGATTGCGATACCATGCTTCATTCCCGTAGACATTTTGCGTTCACGATCTAACACGCAGGCTCGGGCAACGGCTTTATCTTTTACTTTTCCTGCCTGAACAAGCATTTCAAGCAATTCATCAATGATTTCCTCTTTAGAGGTTCCTTTTAAATGGAGATTGACAGTTTCAGGTGTCAAAACAGTTTTCAAGTTCATATATTTAGTGTACGGGACTTTGTCGGAAAAGTCAAGGATTTTATTTTGTATTTTTGTATCTTCTAAAATATTATCTTAAAAAACTATTGCTCAATTTATCGAAAAACTATATACTCATACCGTTTTTGGGGAATTAGCTCAGGTGGTAGAGCGATTGGTTCGCAATCAATAGGTCAGGGGTTCGAATCCCCTATTCTCCACAAGTTTATATCTCTCTGTGCATACTTTTACTGCTTTCTTCCATAATAATATCAGAAGTGTACAGTTGGGAACCTTTAAAAACCTCAGTTTTTTAGAGGTTCCCCTTAGATGTATAAACACATCACGCTAACGGAGTTTGTCGGTCTTCTCTTTTTTTGATACGCATAGACTTCCGTAGCGATGATGCTGAAGCGGTGTTTTTATGTTTTGGGCGCTTACTAAATTAAAAAAACAAAAGAAAAAAGCAAAATGCGCTTGACAGAATAAATGATTTTGTGATATATTCTTCTTCGCTGCGGCGCACTAAGGCAGAGCGTCGGGGCGAGTAAACTGGTCTTTGAAATTAAAGGGAAGGGAAAGAAGAAAGCCAAAGAGCAATCATCTTTGGTAAGGAAGATAAGCGTAGAACAAAGAATGAGAGAAGAAATGACGCAGGGTGATGGATAGTTGCTTTGTGTTGTTATTTTTTTTCTCTCGAGGTCAACGTTCCTAAAAATAAGAAACGGGACTTGCTTGAAAATTATTGAAATCAGACGCCCTTCGGGGTGTTTGAAATAAAATAATGGAGAGTTTGATCCTGGCTCAGAACGAACGCTGGCGGCGCGTCTTAAGCATGCAAGTCGAACGGCAAGAGAGGAGCTTGCTTCTCTCCTAGAGTGGCGGACTGGTGAGGAACACGTGGGTAATCTACCCTTAAGATGGGGATAGCTGCTAGAAATAGCAGATAATACCGAATACACTCGGCGCTTCATAAGAGGCG
>NZ_JACCLP010000016.1:0-75785 GCF_050937395.1 Treponema sp. OMZ 805
GCTTGAATATTTTTAAAAGGGTGTTCTGTAACGTATGTTACGGAACACCCTCATTGTATATGATATAATCGCAACACTATGAATCTTTTGATCGTTTCCGGCCCACCGTCTTCGGGCAAAACAAGCGTTATTCTAAAGACAATCGAGGCGCTGCGCACGCAAGGACTCCGCGCCGGAGTGGTGAAATTTGACTGCCTTTACACCGATGACGATGTGCTATACGAAAAGGCCGGTATCCCTGTCCAAAAAGGTATTTCCGGCTCACTCTGCCCCGATCACTTCTTTGTTTCCAATATCGAAGAGGTAGTACAATGGGGTGTAAAAGAGAAATTTGACCTTCTGATAACGGAATCCGCAGGTTTGTGCAACCGCTGTTCTCCGTATATTAAGAATATTCTCGGGATCTGCGTTATCGATAATCTTTCCGGCATCAATACGCCGAAAAAAATCGGCCCGCTTTTAAAAGCGGCGGATATTGTTGTCATCACAAAAGGCGATATTGTGTCGCAAGCCGAACGCGAAGTGTTTTGCGCCCGTGTCAATACCGTTAATCCGCGGGCGGTTATTATGCAGGTGAACGGACTGACGGGGCAAGGCGCTTTTGAACTCAGCACGCTGCTGTTCAGTCCCGATAAAGATATTTCGACGGTGCAGGGAATGGAACTCCGATTCCCGATGCCCGCGGCGCTGTGTTCTTACTGCTTGGGCGAAACGCGGGTCGGCGAAAATTTCCAGATGGGCAACATCCGCAAGATGAAGATTGCCGAATCGCAAACAAATAGTTAAAGGGAACCTCTAAAAGGCTAACCGAGTTTTTAGAGATGTCCAAAACATCGTGCAAAAATTTTATGGGGGACAATATGGCTGCAGATACCGGTTTTGAAACGCACGGCGCCGCCGAAAAGAAAAGAGAACTTTCAAAAAAAACGATAGAAACGCTCCTCGCAGAGTATCCGTTTATTGAAGATTTTTTTGCAGAAAACAGATTGACCGAGCTGCACATTCTGGATAATACACATCGTACTTTTGACTCTTTTCTGAAAAGTCTTTCCGAAGAACAGTGTGAAGATTATGCGCTCGATAGAGAAACGTTATCATACTCATTTTTTGAATACATCATTCAAATGCAGCGGTTTTTAAATGGGGATGATGTTCAAGGCGTGCAGAGCCTTACGATACTGCCCGGTACGAATAAATCAGGTGAGCCTGAAAACTTTGAAGACCTTGTATTATATCCGTCTCAGATTATTTCGATTGTTGGACCGACCGGTTCCGGTAAGTCGCGGCTGCTTGCCGACATCGAATGGACGGCACAAAAAGACACGCCGACCGGTCGGGCAATACTGATTAACGGCGAGGCGCCCGATAAAGCGCTCCGGTTTTCGATTAACAATAAACTGGTTGCGCAGCTTTCGCAGAATATGAACTTTGTGATGGATCTTTCCGTGCGGGAGTTTATCGAGCTGCATGCGGAAAGCCGGATGGTCAAAGACAAAGAAGCAGCTGTCAGCGGTATTATCGAGGCGGCAAATAAACTGGCAGGCGAACAATTCCGGCTGGACACACCGATTACCGTGCTAAGCGGCGGGCAGTCCCGGGCGTTAATGATTGCCGATACCGCCATTTTAAGCTCATCTCCGATCGTTCTGATAGACGAGATTGAAAATGCCGGAATCGACCGGAAAAAGGCTTTGCAGCTTTTGGTATCGAACGATAAAATCGTGCTGATGGCTACGCATGATCCGGCGCTTGCGCTCTATGCCGATAAACGTATCGTCATTAAGAACGGCGGTATCTATGCGGTTATCGAAACTTCCAATCACGAGAAAGAACTGTTACATGAGCTTGAAGCGATGGATGCAAAAATCCAAGCAATGCGGGTAAAACTACGCGCCGGTGAACAACTCTAGGAACTCTTTTCAGTAATCGCATTGTACTGTGCTGTATGGCGGTTTCTCAAACTCAGCCTATGGAGGGATAGACTAACTGAACTTAAACAAATATAATTCATAATATTCTCTATAATATTAGTCATAGAAATAGGTCTCTTTGCTCAGGAAAATAATATTCCTGTTTTGCAATTTTAAAATTGTCGAATTATGCTGTGAGGTTTATACCGTTTAAAACAGTAAAAGGTCGGCAATGCTGTTCTATATGGCAACTGTTATAATTATCGCTTAATTGAGTAGTCGGTATCAAAACGATTAGGAGACGAATAGATGGGAAGTAAACTAAAGAAAAAGCGTTTTTCGTTAAGAAACAAATTGATGTTGGTTTTTGGGCTATTGATTCTGGGGGCATCTGTCATCGAGGGGGTGCTTGCAATTATGATTGCGCGCAAAGCTGTAACGGAAAAAATTGAAGCTCATTTAATAGATAAAGCTGCTGATGTCGCAGAGATTATCGATGGAAGAATACAAGCGACTCTTCAATTTGTTGAAGGGGTTGCCCGTATGCCTTCGCTGCGTGATACTTCCCTTTCATACTATCAAAAAGCACAGAGTCTCGCGCATGAAGCGGAGCATAATGCAAGGGTCGATTATTTCGGCGTGACTGATTTACAGGGAAACCGTTATGGAGCAAATGACGAGAAACCTATTTATGTCGGCGACAGGGATTGGTTCCAAGCTGCTTCATCGGGAAAAAGTTTTGTATCGGAACCCCTTATATCTCGTGTCTCAAATGCAATGCAGATTGTCTATGCCGTTCCCATTATTGGCGATAACAAAGAGATTGTCGGCGTATTGAGCGTAACTGTCGGAGCCAACCTTTTATCCGAAGTAATTCAAGATATTGTTTTGGGACAGAGCGGTTATTGCTATATACTCGGTTTAACGGGAAATACGATAGCGGATAAAGATATAGGTTTTGTCGAAGATCAATACAATTCTTATGAAGATGCACAAAGTGATCCGAGTATGGTGCCGCTTGCATCGTTTGAACAACAAGCGTTACAAGCGCAAGAACCGGGTATCGGGTATTATGACAGCGATGGCACCTCCGTAATATCTTCTTATGCTAAGAGCAAGCTATCAGGATGGACGGTTATTATGACCGCTCCATATAGCGAGCTTATGGGATCAGTGAATGAGATGAGTCTTGCTATAGACATTATCTTGGTAGTTATTTTTGTTTCAGCATTGGTTATCGTCTACTTTGTTGCACGTAGTATCGTAAAACCGATCCAAAAACTTGTTGCAGCGCTTAAGGATATTGCGCAAGGAGAAGGTGATTTAACGGTTCGTATGGTTGTAAGCGGTAATGATGAGGTAACGGATTTATCGGAGTATTTTAACGAAACAATAGAAAAAATTAGTATTACAATAAAATCTATCGGCGTCAATAGCGATATTATGGAAGAGATAGGTGGTGAGCTTGCTTCGAATATGTCCGAAACGGCAAGCTCAATCAACGAGATCAGTGCAAACATAGACGGTATTCAGCAACAAGTTTTGACCCAAGCTGCGAGCGTTACCGAAACTTCCGCGACAGTAGAGGAAATTATCCGCACTATTAAGCAGTTGAGTAGCAGTATCGAAACGCAGTCTGCAAGTGTTGCACAGTCTTCGTCATCAGTCGAGCAAATGGTTGCAAATATTACCTCTATCAGTCAGACGCTCAATAAGACTGATACAATCGTGAAAGACCTTGTGTCTGCGACAGGAGACGGAAAAGCAACGCTGGTTACGTCCAATACGGTAACGCAGAAAATAGCGGAAGAATCCGGCTCACTTATGGAAGCGTCGAGCGTTATTCAGCATATCGCATCGCAAACGAACTTACTTGCAATGAATGCTGCCATTGAAGCTGCTCATGCAGGAGAGGCAGGCAAAGGCTTTGCCGTTGTCGCCGACGAAATCCGTAAGTTGGCAGAGGATTCCGCCGTGCAGGGAAAAAACATTACGACAACGCTTAAAATACTCAGCAGTGAAATAGAAACGCTTTCGTCATCTTCTAAAACCGTAGAAGGAAAGTTTAACACTATTTTTACCCTTGCAGCCCAAGTAAAAGAAATGAGCGACCGGCTTACGGAAGCAATGCGCGAACAGGCAAACGGCAGCAACGAAGTATTAACCGCTATTAAAAACATCAATATGGTAACAACGGAAGTTCAGTCCGGTTCGGAAGAGATGTTGAAAGGCGGGGAAGGTGTCGCAGCGGAAATGCGCACATTGGATAATCTAACGCGCATTATAACCAATGGTATGAACGAAATGGCTTCAGGCGCAACACAGATTAACAATGCCGTACAGGAAGTCAACGCGATTACGCAAAAGAATACACAGAGCATTAAGGCGCTGGTTATGGAAGTTGGAAAATTTAAAGTAAACTAAACCTTATCGATATATCGAAGTTCTAGAGTACGGCACCCGTTCGGTAAGAATGGATGCCGTATTTTTTCCAACCTCAGATCATTATTCAGCTTTATTGTACCGTTTAACTTTCTTGGTTGTGGTCATTTCGAGCGGTTTGTCCAAAAGTGTGGTTTTTGTTATCCGCTGATAGGGCAGTAGTTCTTTGTTCACGATTTCGACAATCGTTTCTATTCTTTTATAAACGGCGCTGTCTCCGGCAGGAGTGCCGCGGTTAAGGTTGAGCATTTTATAAAGCTCATCAGTGGGGTATACCAATACTTCAATTTCTTCACTGGTTAAATCGTGTGCAGGATGGTAGCCTTTTACAGTTATCTGTTCGATATCGTTGTAATACATCTGGAAAGCATTTTCTATTTCTTCAGGGTATACGTTTTTACCGCCGGAGGTAACGATAAGATTCTTTGCGCGTCCGCAGAGATACAGATATTTTTCATCGTCAATCCATCCGATATCACCGGTACGGAACCATCCGTCTTCCGATAATACCTCTGCAGTTTCTTCCGGCATATTGTAATAACCCTGCATAATCATCGGTCCTTTCACGCAGATTTCTCCACGACCGTTTTCATCAGGGTCAAGAATTTTCATTTCCATATAGGGATGGAAGTAACGTCCGACGCTTTCAATCTTAAAGTGATCTTTCGGGTTTAACGCAATAATAGGAGATGTTTCGGTCAAACCGTATCCTTGGACAAAATCGATACCGAATTCATTGTATGCTCTAAAAACTTCTTTTGAAAGCGGTCCGCCGCCCGAAATTGCAATACGGAGCGTCGTGAGATTCGCCTTTTCCAATACGCTCTTAAAAAGTTTTTTTCCGATATTTTTTCCTGTTGTCTTTTTCACGATATACGAAATCCCCATGAGAAATCTGATGATACCATATACCACAACGCCTTTGCTGCGCACTCCTTTCATAATACCGGCAAGCAGCTTGTTAAAGAGGAGCGGTACACCGAGAAGCATCGTGATTTTTCCTTCTTTTAACTCGCGCAGCATACGAGATACCACTAAGGATTTTCCAAATACGATTTCTGCACCGACGGAAATTGCTTCAATAAAAACGGCGACCATAGTATAGGAGTGATGAATCGGCAGCAGTGCATAGAAAATATCGGTTTCAAATATGGTTAAGTTCGATTGAGCGATGTAACAGTCGGAGACGATATTCCGGTGGGACAGCATAACACCTTTAGGAGTACCCATCGTACCCGAGGTGAATAGGATAGCTGCTGTGTCGTTTTCCTGCAAGGGATAATAGGTAGCAAGCGGTTCCGCTTCCAAATTATATACATAGCGGTCGCTGTGTTTACTGTTTAAAGAATAGACTTCGCCGATAAAAGATTGCGATTTTGATGCTTCAATAAAATAATCATATTTTTCTTCATCAACAAAGAAAAAGAGCGGCTTTGCTGTTTTTAAAAGCGATTCGATCTCATAATTGTGTAGGCCGTAGTCGATGGGGATAATAATGCCACCGGCATACAGCGCCGCCAAATAGACAATTGCCCACTCGGAAGAATTTTTACCCGAAACGGCAATATGAGTTCCCCTTTTTACGCCATGAGCGACAAGCCAACCTGCTAACTTCTTAATTGCCGCAAGTGTTTCACGATAGGTAAGCGTAATTCTATCCGGCTCAAAGACTGTTAAACAGTTTCTATTCGGAAAACGTTCTACAGTAATTTCAAACATCTCCGGTAATGTCGGCCATTCTCCGGTAAATTTTTTCCCACGCCATGCATCAAGAAAGTCCCATGGTCGTTTTACCATTTCATGCATATCAATACACTCCTTTATAAATACAATTTTTTGATTTACTTTCAAAATTGCAATTTTCTCTTATTTTTAGTATAACTATTTTACATGATTTTGAAAGATATACGAGCCTTTTTTTTCTATTTATTTATCATATTGGCGACGGGGCAATTCCTTTTTGGGGCGCCTTCTCCAAAAGATTCTCAACGGATCGCATTTGTCAATAATGCGTTGAACTATCTCGGTACGCCCTACCGTTACGCAGGTCATTCTCCTAAGGGGATGGACTGTTCCGGTTTTGTTTTTCGCAATGGGGCTGATGTTTTAAAGTTGCAGATGCCGCGGCGCTCGGATGCGATTGCCGAATATGCAAAAAGGATAACGGATGAAGAAATTCAGCCGGGTGATTTGCTTTTCTTTAACACTGCAGGCGGTATTTCCCATGTCGGTATTTATATCGGCGCGGGAAAATTTATTCATTCGGCATCGGACGGGCCGCGTACAGGGGTTATTATTTCGACTATCCAAGAGCCGTACTGGAAAAAAACGTATCGCTTTGCAGGCAGTATTATGAAGCCGGAAGAGATTTTTCTTGCCGAATCAACTGTTCCGTTTTTTTCGAGAACACCTGAGAATTGCCAAATACATCCCGATATCCGTGCGAAATTTTAGATAAAATTTCGCACAGTAAGAAAGCAACCGCTTAAAATATTTCTAGCGCGGTTACCCTAAACACAAGAGGAGTTGTTATCATGAAAATAGTATATCGCATATTAGTATGCTGTTTCGCAACCGTTTGCATTACGGTTTCTTGTTCTTCTTCTGCCCATATCGTTATACGGGATAATACGGATTACGGCCTTACCGCAGAATTTATACCGAGCGATTTGTTGGAAAAAAATATCACACGTTTACTAAAACAAAAGGCTGAGCAGACTGACGGGCAATCCGTATTTAATGTTCAAGAGTTGAAAGAAGCGTTTACAAAAGAAGGAATTAGCGTTCAAGATATTACACTGCAAGGAACCATGGGATTACGCCTTGCATGCACTGTGCCGTATAATCATGAACTGCTCAAGGATGTTATCAGCTACGATACAAAAGAGCGAAAAACGGTATTGCGTATTTCTCCCGAAAATATCGCATCGTTTTTGGCGATACTGCCGCAGGAAAGCCGTGATTTTATTGATATGCTGATGGCGCCGCTCTTTACCGGCGATGCAATACCGCCTGCGGAATACGAAGAGCTGATCGGCGCCGCTTACGGAAAAAAGATTGCAGCCGAACTCCGCAGCTCCGAATTTGTGCTAACCGTCGATGTGCCGTATAAGGTACAGACGGCGCATATCAGTCCCGTCGGGACGGTTACCGTACAGAAAAAGACTGAAAAGACATCCCGCGCTTTGCTCCGTATTCCGCTCCTTGAGCTGCTGTGTACGGTTGGTACGATAGAGGCGCAGCTGCAGTAAACGCTTTGCGGAACCGTTCATCGCATTGGATATACGCCTTTAATAAAATGCTGAGCATATTTCTATTAGCATTTCGATACTGGTATACCTGCCGACAAAATATTCATGCTTATACAATAAAAGGAGCGTCAGTGCCCGCTATTTCTTCTTCGTTATAGAACGTTTGCTGCCCTTTGTACTCATGAATCTGTGCAATCGTGTGGTACATACTTACCGGTAAGGATTATAACTTCGACTCTGAGTTGACGCAGTACAATCTTTGGGTTACACTCAATCGCTATGAAAATTTGGTTGAAATATTTTATCGGCATTGTGCTGGGGATAATCTTTGCTCTTGTTGCCGGTGCTGAAAATACGCTGTTTGTACAAGCTGTAGAATTTTTATCAAATGCGGCAATACAGTTCGGAAGGTACGCTCTCTATCCGGCAGTATTTTTCGGATTTACACTCAGTATCTTTGAATTACGCGAAAATAGAAGTTTGCTTAAAGTTGCGATTGTTACAATTCTCATTATCTGCGGCGCCGCATTATTATTGTCTTGCATCGGATTAATATCCGTACTTATTCATACACCGGCTCGTATACCTATTTTTGTAGAAGGCATATCCGATGTACAAGTTCTCGGCGTTAAAGAATCGCTTTTACA
This sequence comes from Treponema sp. OMZ 805, assembly GCF_050937395.1. Taxonomy (NCBI): domain Bacteria; kingdom Pseudomonadati; phylum Spirochaetota; class Spirochaetia; order Treponematales; family Treponemataceae; genus Treponema; species Treponema sp. OMZ 805. The sequence continues at coordinate 8,251 of NZ_JACCLP010000016.1, forward strand.
ATTACTTCCTTCCAGCTCGTTCGAAGCGCTGGTAAACGGAACCTATATTCTACCGCTTTGTATTTTCGGCGGATTTGCCGGAGCCGGTTGTGCAGTTGACAGAAATATTGCGAAGCCAACCATAACGCTCATTGATTCTTTGGCGCGGATATCTTATGCGGTACTGGTCTTTTTTGTAGATATGCTGGTATTCGGTATGGTGGCTGTTTCCTCTTATTGGGTGATTAAATTTCACGAAATGCTGTTGACTGCGGTTTTTGCCGATTTTGCAATTCTGCTTATTGTCGATCTGTTGATCATCGCCCTCATTATTTATCCCGCATTATTAAAGATTTTTTGCCGTGATATAAATCCGTATCGGGTTCTCTATGCCAGCCTCGCCCCCATGATGGCAGCCTTTTTTTCACAGGATACCCATGTTGCGCTCAGCGTATTGCTGCGTCACTCCAACGAAAGTCTCGGCGTGCGTCGACGTATTTCCTCCGTTGCCCTTCCTGTTTTCTCTATTTTCGGAAGAGCGGGTTCGGCTTTAGTCATTACCGTCAGTTTTGTTGTGATTTTAAAATCTTATTCGATTAATGTATTTAGGATAGCTTTTAGCGATATATTTTGGCTGGTGGGATATGCCTCTCTCTTCTCGTGCTTGCTTGGACGGTTCCCCATCGGAGGAACGTATATTGCGCTTACCTCATTGTGCATGTTTTATGGACGCGGCTTTGAGTCGGGGTATCTGATTCTGCGTCCGGCAGCCTTTTTTATCAGCTCCGTTGCGGCAGCAATTAATGCATTAACCGCGATAACGGGAACCTATATCACAGCGTACCGATTCAACATGACCGGCAGAAAAGATTTACGATTCTTTATTTAACTGAAGCTGATATTAAAGTGTAAAATTATGGAGCAAAAATTTCCCGTTCCGCCTCTACTTAAAGAAATAAGCGGATATTTCCATGAAGCGGGTTTTTCCGCATATCTCGTCGGCGGAGCTGTCCGCGATTTTTTCTTAAAGAAAAGGGCAAGCGATTGGGATATTGCAACCGATGCGCCGCCGCAAGAAGTAACGCGTTTATTTCGGCGAACTATTCCCACCGGCATAGAACACGGTACCGTTACCATCATCTATAAAAACAAGCATATCGAATGTACAACCTTCCGTACCGAAGCGGATTACACCGACGGGCGGCACCCCGCTGCCGTTTCATATACTGCGACTATAGAAGCCGACCTTGCGCGCCGCGACTTTACGATGAATGCCATTGCGGTTTCTCTTCCTGACGGAGAAATCGTTGATCCCTTTAACGGCAGAGCCGATATCCATACAGGACGAATCCGAACAGTCGGGAATCCGCTCGACCGATTTTTGGAGGATGGATTGCGCCCCGTCCGCGCCGTCCGGTTTGCAGCGCAGCTCGGCTTTACCATTGATACGGGAACACTACAGGCAATCCCGCAGGCGCTGCATATCACCCAAAAGATTTCGATTGAACGATTCCGCGAAGAATTTACAAAAATGCTCAGCTGTCAAACCCCGCTTACCGGCTTGCGGCTAATGGAAAGCACAGGGCTGCTGAATCTCTTTATTCCGGAACTGATGGAATGCCGCGGCATCGGGCAGGGAAGCTATCATCACTTTGATGTACTCGACCATAGCTTTCTGGTGTGCAATGCCTGCCCAGCAGGAATGGAACACATCCATATTCGGCTCGCGGGGCTTTTCCACGATATCGGGAAGCCCGCTGCCCGCAAGGAAGCGGCGGACGGCAGCTGCACCTTTTACCGCCACGAAGCTATTTCCGAAAAAATGACTCGCAGTATTATGCGGCGGCTAAAATACTCCAATGCAGAAATAGAAAAAACCGCTCATTTAGTTGCGGAACACATGTTTCATTATGATTCTTCATGGACTGATGCCGCCGTCCGCCGTTTTATCGTCCGCGTTGGGAAAGAAAATATCGACGATTTATTTGCGCTAAGGAAAGCGGATGTTTTCGGACTCACCGGCACGTATGCTGAGCCGCACTTTCTTGCAGAATTTACGGCACGCATTGATGCTATCCTCAAAGAGGACGGAGCTTACAGCCTGAAAGATTTAGCGGTTAACGGAAAAGATTTAATGGCAATCGGTATTCCTGCGGGGAAATACCTCGGTCTTGTGTTGCATGACCTTTTAGAAACCGTGCTAGACGACCCTGCACAAAATACCAAAGAGACGCTCTTACTTATTGCCTCTGCGCTTTATGAGCGGATACAACGGTTCCAATAGGTGATGACGTCCCCTTATCCTTCCATTGAATGTTAATTAAACACGTCTATCGGAGCTCCACATCCGTTGCTTTGCCGTTTCTTTCGGCAAAATTTTCTCCGGCTGCATTCGGTTCCTTAAACACCTTGAACCGCACCTGCATTCCTTCCATAATTTTCTTACGTCGAGAAGATTTCGTAAGGTTCGTAAGACCGAAGTAGAAATCGCCGCGGTCGGTAGTTTCGATGATTCCCCAGTTTCCCTTAAAGCGCTTAATGGTACCGCTCAGCGTATCGCTTTTTTGCCGTTCCGTTGCTTTAATCCAATGGTTGGGCGGAACCAGTTTATCGGTTGTCATTTCATATTGATCGGGAAAGGCTTCAAGAATTTCGCGTAAGGTATTATGGTTATACGATCGGGGATCAAATTCCGGCATACTCCGCCTGATGGATTTCCCCAAGTCGGAAAGGCTAACCCATCCGTCTTCCGTCATTCGTGAGTTTTTATAGGCATGGTTCAGCAATTTCTCCAGAGAATCGAAGGGGGAGTCTTGACTTTCCTCTTCAGGGGTTGCAGCGCTATCGAGATTTTCCAGATATTTAAATTCATTGCAGGCATTTACCCAAAGAGCCTTAGCATTTTGTTTTCCGATACCAAGTACATAAAGTCCGTATTCTCGCAATTTAAGGGCAAGACTGTAGTAATCCGAATCCGTCGAAACGATGCAAACAGCGTTAATGCTCTTATTGGTATTAGCCAACTCGATAGCATCCATAATAATGGTATTATCGGTTGCATTCGGACCGTTGCGGAACTGCTGTACGGGGCGAATGGGTATCTTCTCCAGCCAATTTTTCCACCCGTTCATATTCGGCGTTGTCCAGTCGCCGTATAAACGCTTTATCAGTAATTCACCTTCTTTAGAAACTTCGGTAATGATAGCTTCCAAAAAACTCGGCGGGATATTATCACCGTCGATCAGTAATACATATTTTCTATCCATGGCGACTATTGTATCCTTATTTATATCTTTTGCAAGCAGGAAAAAGGCATAAAAAAGGGCATTCATACCTTGTATAAATGCCCGAAATTCTTTTAGCTAAGAAATAATTTAATTGAAAATAATCCTCAAGAGGAAGATAATGAACAAAACCCATGTAATAATCGGGATTTGCTTAAATTTACCGGTTGCTGCCTTCAAAATAACGTATGACATGATACCGTAAACGATACCTTCGGCAACGCTGTAGGCAAACGGCATCATAACGATTGTTAAGAATGCAGGAATACCTTCCGTAGGATCTTTGAAATCGATTTCGGCTGCGGCACTTAGCATCAAGAAGCCGACGATGATGAGCGCCGGTGCGGTAGCTGCTGACGGGATTAATAAGAAAAGCGGTGAGAAAATCAAAGCAATTAAGAAGAACACACCGGTTGTCAACGCTGTTAAACCGGTTCGTCCGCCGGCTGCTACGCCCGAAGTGCTTTCAACAAAGCTGGTAACCGTAGAGGTTCCCAGCATGGCACCGAAAACCGTACCGATAGCATCGGATAATAACGCTTGCTTTACTCGCGGGATGTTCCCGTTTTTGTCGACAAGCCCTGCGCTGTTGGTAACACCGACTAAGGTACCGACCGTATCAAAAATATCAACAAAAAGGAAGGAGAAAAATACTGTAAAGAACTGGAAGCTGAATATATTGCTAAAGTCAAAATTCCAGAAAATCGGAGCTGCCGGTAAGCTTACGATTGACCAATTTTCCCAGCCGCCAAACGGTACGGTAACACCTATCGGAATGCCGATTACGGTCGTAATCAAAATTCCAAGAAGAATTGAACCCGGAACACGCAAAACATACAAAACTGCGGTAATAACCAAGCCGATAATTCCTAATAGGGCGGGCCCCGAAGTAACGTTGCCGAGACCGACTAATGTCGCAGGGTTATCAACGATAATTTCCGCATTTTTCATACCGATTAAGGTGATGAAAAGACCGATACCTGCTGCGACCGCTTTTTTCAGATTGAAGGGGATTGATTCGACAATCGCTTCCCGTACATTGAAAAAAGACAGCAGAATAAACAGCAAGCCTTCGAAGAATACTGCCGTTAATGCCGTAGCGGGCGAATACTTCATTCCGATAACGACGGTATACGTGAAGAAAGCATTTAACCCCATACCGGGCGCAAGCGCAACAGGGAGATTGGCAAGAAATGCCATCATCAAAGTTGCAATTGCCGCAGATAATGCGGTAGCCGTAAACACACTGCCGGCATTTAAGCCTGCGTCACTTAAAATGAGCGGGTTAACGGCAAGGATATACGCCATTGCAAGGAATGTGGTCAAGCCTGCAATGATTTCGGTACGCACATTCGTTTTGTGCGCTTGAAGCTGAAAGAGTTTTTCCATAAAGTAGCCTCCTTTTAGAATAAATGAGTACCAATCAGCGTTATTATCAGTGTAGCACGAAATGTTTGTTTCCGCAAGAAAATTTTTTTGTTTCCTTACTTTTTTTTAGGTGTTCTTATTTAATTTTAGGGTATGCCTTAGGATCGGTACCGGCCAACGATGCCATAAGCTAAGAAGACATCGCCTGCTGAATCTCTGCAAGCTGTTGTTTGCGTTTTTGCTTATGCGCATACATAGCGCTATCCGCTTGTGTAAAGTGCTGCATTAAGTCAGTATGATTGTTTTTTATCATCGAAGAACCCACTGAAATGGAAACCGCCCAAGATTTTTTTTGCTTTGTGCATAATGTTTCTATTTTTTTTATGATGGTTGTCGCATCAGTTCCGGTACAATGCGGTATAAAGGCAACAAATTCGTCCCCGCCTATGCGAAACAGCGTATTCGGCGTATTTATCGCTTGTTTGAGTATTGCAGCGCATGTTTGAATATAATCGTCGCCAGCGTTGTGTCCGAATGTGTCGTTGACCTTTTTAAGGTCGTCTATATCGGCGACAAGCAAAAGACAAGGCTTTACAGAATTTTGTACGATTGTTTCTTTCCGCAACTCAAAGCAGCTTCGGTTTAAACATCCACAAAGTGCATCGGTAAATGCATTTTGTTCAATTTTTTGTATAAGTTCACCTAACATACCGGCATCATACATAATAATGGTTGTTCCGACACTTTTATCGTTTTGAGGGTTTACAACTATCTTTTTATGACAAAGGAACACTTTTCCCGTTGCCCTGTGCTGTATGTACAGAGCATACTCGGTTTGCTCTCGAGACTGAATAGGTACAAAAAAACGGCTGCAAAACATATCGTCATACAGCGAATACCGTTGAATGGGGATGTTTGCTTTAGTAAAAAATTGCATAGCAGCGGTATTTGCTTTAAGTAATTCGTTTTTTGTATTAAAGATGAGCACCGGTTGACTAAAACCTTGAAAGAAGTCCTTTCTGCCAAGATAGAGTCCTTTTTGATCCATATCCCGAGAGGTTAAGAAATACAAAACATTAATACTGAACAAATGAGCGAATAGCGAAAGAAGCATTATCGGTTTCGTTTGACCAATAAACGTACCGATGATATTTATTACGGTAAAAATACAGACTGTAACCGTTATAGCGATAACTTCCTTGCGGTTTTTTACTTGAGGCGAAAACAGTCTGATAAAAAATAACATACACGACAGGGTGATTAACGCATAGCTGTACAAAACATGTATGTAGAACCAGTGGCCGTAAATAAACGGCTGAATACCAATATCGAATATTTCTGCTTCCGGATTTATACTAATAAAAAAGGAGTGCCGATTTGCCGTAATGCTTAATATACAGGTTATACAGGGAATAACCGCGATTAATCTACGATATAAAAGCGGAAAATTCGGTATACAGTAAGATTGGGCATAGTAAAATAAAAACAACGCTGAAAATGCGATACACGTATAGATGGAACGAGTCATAATAAAACTTAACTGAAGCTCGTGCGTTTGTATCAAAAAAAAGCGTATTAAATTCCAAAAACCGATCATAGCGGCTAAGTAAGCGATGGACTTAAAAACAGGATTCCAGTTGCTTTTTTTTAATGAAGCTACCGCTATAATAAAGGCGGATGCCGCGTTAAGCATGCAAAAGGAATCAAAGACATCCGTTATATTTATATTCATAATAGGTAGGATTATAAGGGTGATTTTTTACATTGTCAATCTTTTATTTTTTATATGGGAGTCTCTAAAAACCTAACCGAGTTTTTTAGAGGTTCCCTATTGCCACAGATAAAATTGGTGAATAGCTTTGAGAAAGAATAGCCCCGCTGTTAACAGCGCTCCGATACCCAATAGGGTGAAAAACCATGAGCCGGTATACAACAAGAGCGTATATGCGATTAACATTACTAACAGCCAAATCGCGGCCTTCCGATACTCGGTAATACTGCGGTAGATGCCGACCATTAAAAACGATGCTACAGCCAATCCGCAAACAATCCCGTTAAAGGAATAAAGGAGATAGCGATAAGAGCGGGAAAACGAGAAGAACGAAACCGTATGAATGGTATCGATTGGGATAACATGAGACAATGCGAAGGCAGTAAAACACAACAAGAAAATAATGGACCCCGTTTCTCGCGTAAAAGTTTTATGGGCAAAGAGGCTTGATGTTAAAAGCGCTAAACAGGCTCCGAACCGGAAAAAGAAAATAATCCGTGCAACGGGAGCCATAAAAACAACCAATAACGGATATTGCACTTGCAACGGAAAAAGCAGTTGTAATGCTTCAAAAGACAGTGCAAAAATAAACAAACTAAAAAACGAAATTTCCAGTGCATGGGTTTTTTCAAAAAGGAAAAAAATGCAAATAAGCAGTACCAACGCTATCAGAGGGAGCGCGGTAATGCCGGCCAAGACTGCATAATTATTATAGGCAAAAAATGGAAAACTTAATAACCGAAAGGTACTTTCAGGCGCTGTCGGCAGTTCTGCGAGCAAATTGTGTGTAACAATAGCAATACAGCAACTTATACTTCCAACTACCATGAGCGCAGCAATACAGATACTGAAAATTAAGATTCTATTACGTCCGGCTATTGTCATACGTGACAGTATAGTTTGAAACCCGCGTCTCTGTCAAATATCCGTGGTATCTCTAAAAGCTAACCGAGTTTTTTGCAGATACATGGATAACACTTTAGTTTATTTTTTCTTGACCATTTGTAATTCCGTTAGTATTTTCTATTTGTCAAATGAGAAACACAGACGGCGGTTCAGCTAATAGGCAGATAAAGCGTCGGATATTTTGAGGAAGGGAATGACAAAAAAACACGGAAAAAAGCATGAGCAGGAGTGCGAAGCGCAGCCGGCAGAGCAGAACGGTATGAACACGGACTCCGAAGCCGGTAAAAAAGCTGCGGCAGCGGATACGCACGGTAGCGGTACGGAAAATACCGGGCGTAATGTAGCGTCTGAGCAGCAGACCGGCAATCAAGAGCATGGCAACACGGCTTCTGGACAAACTGCTTCGGACACGGAAGCATCAAAGGAAGCTAAACCGGAACTGTCCGATGCCGAAAAGCTCGCATCTTTGGAAGCAAAATGCAAGGAATTGCAGGATCAATATCTGCGCAAAGCGGCGGATTTCGATAACTACCGCAAGCGCATGATAAAAGAGAAACAGGAGGCAATCGATTACGCAAACACGAATTTGATTTCCGACCTCTTGCAGATATTGGATGACTTTGACCGTGCAATCGAAGCGGGTAAAAAGGCCGGAGAAGAGAGCGCTGCTGCCTTTATGCAGGGTGTTGTAATGATCCGGAACGGCTTATCTTCGCTACTTGAGTCAAAGTACGGATTGCAGTATTACGAAGTACAGGGAAAGGTATTTAACCCCGACATTCACGAAGCCGTTGCAACAAATCCCTCGGCGGAGGTTACGGAACCGACTGTCGGAGCGGAACTGCAAAAAGGGTATAAATTGAAGGAACGGATTCTCCGTCCGGCAAAGGTCATGGTATTGATGCCTACACCGGCCGAGAAGAAATAAGAGGCTCTCGATCACGCTCTTTGCGCTTTTCGGAGCCGTCAATAAGACTATAAGATAGTACCCATATTGGGGTACATAAGAAGGAGTTTTTATTATGGGAAAGATTATCGGAATTGACTTAGGAACAACCAACTCTTGTGTTGCAATTATGGAAGGTGGCGAGCCTGTCGTTATCCCAAATGCCGAAGGAGGACGTACCACACCCTCTATCGTCGCATTCAAAAAAGATGAACGGATTGTCGGTCAGCCTGCTAAAAACCAGATGATTACCAATCCCGAAGGTACCATTTATTCGGTAAAACGCTTTATCGGTCATCGGTACAGCGAATTAACCGACGAATTAAAACGTGTTCCGTATAAAATCGTACCGCAGGGTGATGATGTCCGTATCGAAGTGGATGGCAAAAAATATTCGACGCAGGAAATTTCAGCGTTTATTCTGCAGAAAATGAAGAAAACCGCAGAAGACTATTTAGGCGAACCGGTAACCGAAGCGGTTATCACCGTTCCTGCATACTTTAACGACGCACAGCGCCAAGCAACAAAGGATGCCGGTAAAATCGCAGGATTGGATGTAAAGCGGATTATCAACGAACCGACGGCGGCTTCGCTTGCATTCGGCTTTAACAAGGATTCAAAGAAAGAGAAAGTTATCGCGGTCTACGACCTTGGCGGCGGTACCTTCGATATTTCGATTTTGGAATTGGGCGACGGCGTATTCGAGGTTAAATCAACCAACGGCGATACCCACTTGGGTGGCGATGACTTTGATAACCGCATTGTTGAGTGGCTCGAAAAAGAGTTTAAGGCAGATCAGGGTATCGACCTTTCACAGGATCGTATGGCGTTACAGCGTCTCCGCGAAGCGGCAGAAAAAGCAAAGATCGAGCTTTCCAGCCGTGCAGAAACGGAAATCAACCTTCCGTTCATCACCGCCGACGCAAACGGTCCCAAGCACTTGCAGAAAACGCTGACCCGTGCAAAGTTTGAGCAGATGACCGATGACCTTTTTGAACGCACGAAAGAACCGTGCCGCAAAGCTCTAAAGGATGCAGGGCTTGAACCGAATCAGATCGATGAAATCCTGCTGGTCGGCGGTTCTACCCGTATGCCGAAGGTTGCGCAGATTATCAAAGAAATTTTCGGTAAAGAAGGTTCAAAGGGTGTAAACCCCGACGAAGCGGTTGCGGTCGGCGCTGCTATTCAGGGCGGTATTTTGGGCGGCGATGTCAAAGACGTACTGTTGCTCGATGTTACCCCGCTTTCGCTCGGTATCGAAACGATGGGCGGCGTGTTCACTCCGTTGATCAATCGTAACACTACCATTCCTACCCGCAAGAGTCAGGTATTCTCTACTGCGGCTGACGGACAGACGGCGGTTTCCATCCATGTCTTGCAGGGTGAGCGCGGTATGGCAAGCCAGAACCGGACGCTCGGCAACTTCGACTTGGTCGGTATTCCTCCGGCTCCCCGCGGCGTTCCGCAGATTGAAGTTACCTTCGACATCGACGCGAACGGTATCGTGCATGTTTCCGCAAAAGACCTTGGAACCGGTAAAGAACAGCACATCCGCATCGAAAGTTCCAGCGGCTTGAGCGAAAGCGAAATCGACCGCATGGTGAAGGAAGCGGAAGCCAACGCCGAAAACGATAAGAAAGAGCGCGAAAGAGTTGAGGTTCGCAACGAAGCAGACTCGATGATCTATCAAACCGAAAAGACCTTAAAGGAAATGGGTGATAAGGTGAACGCCGCCGACAAGCAGCGTATTGAAGATGCTGTTGCAACCTTAAAGAAGGCTGTAGAAGGCGGAGATACTGCCGACATCAAGTCCAAGACCGAAGCGCTCCAGCAGGCTGCGTACAAGATTGCAGAAGAAATGTATAAGCAGCAGGGTGCCGGGGCCGGGGCGGCGGGATCTGCCGGATCCGGTGCAACAGGTGGCGCTGACGACAGCGGACCCACCAAAGGAACCGCCGATGACGTTGACTACGAAGTCGTAAAAGACGAAGATAAATAACCCCACGGTTTTTCTTCTATGCGAAATTTTCTTGAATTTTTCTTGAAAATTTCGCATATTTTTTTTAGAATAAGGGTAAGCACAGCAAACGGATAAAAACAAATCGCAGACGGAGAGGCTAAAAATAGTCTCTCCGTTAGCCTTTTAGAAATAGGCGAGGCAGATACGAGGCATGAACAAAAATTACCCGCAGTCGTGCTTCTGCACGTCGAGGACTAATTTTTGTGAAATAACGAAGTAGATGCCCACATATTTTTAAAAGGAGAGGTTGAACAGCCTACAGGATTCTGCGGGATATACTAAAAAATCGTTTGCTGCGTTTACCCTAGGAGCTTATTTTGGCACAACGAGATTATTATGAGGTATTGGGCGTAGCAAAGACCGCTACCGCCGATGAAATAAAAAAAGCCTACCGTAAATTGGCAATTCAATATCACCCCGATAAAAACCCCGGAAATAAAGAAGCGGAAGAAAAATTTAAAGAGGCGACTGAAGCCTACGAAGTGCTTATTGACGACAAAAAACGCAGCGTCTATGACCAATACGGTTTTGACGGTGTTAAAAATATGGGCGGCGGTTTTGATCCGTCCGCATTCCAAGGTTTTGAAGACATCTTCGGCGGCGGAGGCGGGCTTTCCGACTTGTTCGAAAGCTTATTCGGCGGAGGCGGGTTCGGAGGATTCGGCGGGTTCGGTTCATCGAGCCGCGGTTCTTCACGGAGCAGCGGCCCCGCACGGGGTGCAAACCTCCGGTATGACTTGCAAATCGACTTTACCGACGCCGTATACGGCAAGAAGATTGAAATACAGTATTCACGCGACGAGCACTGTACGGAATGCAAGGGCTCGGGAAGCGCCGGCGGGGGCGGCAGAAAGATGTGCCCCGACTGTAAGGGTACCGGACAGGTACGGCAGAACACCGGCTTTTTCTCCATCGCGAGTACCTGCCGGCGATGCGGCGGCTCGGGAACTATTATTGAAAACCCGTGCAAAAAATGCGGCGGTTCCGGCTTAGAGCGGAAAAAGCAAAAAATTATCATCACCATCCCCGCCGGTGTTGAAGAAGGCAAGCGCATTACCATTCCCAAACAGGGAAATGCAGGTTCAGGCGGCGGCGATTACGGCGACCTCTACGTATTCATCTTTATTAAGCCGCATCACTTATTCGAACGGCATGGGAACGACCTGTACTGTGTAATTCCCATCTCGATGACGCAAGCCGCGCTCGGAGGAGAAATAACGGTAAAATCGCTGAACGATAAGCGCCTGACGGTAAAAATTCCCGCCGGTACGCAGCACGGCGATGCGCTCAAGGTGCGCGGAGAAGGTGTCCCCGCTGCAAGCGGCAGAACCGGCGACCTCTACCTCAAGGTCATCATAAAAATACCGACGAGGATATCTTCCGGCGGTAAGAAACTGCTCAGCGAATTTTCTGCAATGGAAGGTGAAAATACGGCGCCGGAGATGGTGCCGCTGTCTAAGTTGTAATCACTGGAGCGACTTAAATGAAAAAAATTTCAATACTGGCGGGTATTCTGTTTTGTCTGGTTTGTGCGGCAGCGTTGAATGCGGAAGAGGCGGCCGATGACTTCGGCTTTGACAGCGAGGTGGAATCGGGCAGTGCTTTTTCGATTGATATCGGCGGAAAGCTTTCCCTCGGCGGCTCGTTTTATTTTAACGATTTTAAGACTTTTAAGGATGTGCAGCCCGGTTCGCTGGTTGAGGGAAAGCTGCACGTTCACGCAACCGCGCCGATGACGGAAGCCTATTTCGGCGTTAAGCTTAACGGTAAAACCCTCGCTCCCTTGCTCGGCAAAGAGCAGGACGTTTTTCCCAAAAGCCCCCAGATTGCTCCGTGGATTGACGAAGCATATCTCAAAATGCTCTTTGGTTCGGTAGTTATTACCGGCGGCATCCAAAAGATGAACTGGGGGCGGGCGGAAGATTTGAGCGTGCTTGATATCGTCAATCCTCGCGACAAAACCGACCTTACGCTGATGTATGCCCCGCAGGAGATGAAAATTGCCCGCCCGCTCATATCCGCAGTCGTGTACCTTCCGTATGATCTCAAACTGGAAGGCGTATATTTGCCGGTATTTGAAGGGAACCGCATCGTTACCGGAAAAACCGACCGCTGGTATTCGCAGCAATTTAACCGGATTGTGCAAACCGACCCATCGTTTTTTACCCGTGCGGTTGACACAGTTAAAACGAATACCCTCGTATATTCGCAGGGCGGCGGGCGGCTTACGGCTGCCGTAGGAGGCAAGCACGACTTCGGTATTCAGTATTTTTACGGTCGGCTGCCGGAGCTTGCATTTGAAACCCTTTCCCCTACAACCTTTACCGGTCTCTATAATCCCTATCACCACATCGGTATCGACTACGGTGTCGGACTCGGCCCCGTATCGCTCAGTGCGGAATTCGCCGCAAATATCACCTCGGATTTATCGGGCAATAATCCTTCCATATATAACCCGTCGCTTGCGTGGAATATCGGTGCGGTCTATTCCGCACCCCTCGGCTTTCAACTCAGCTTAACGGCAACGGAAAACATTCGGCTTCATCATAGCAGAAGTGCTGCTCAAATCAGCGATGTGGAATACGGCAAAAAAGCAACGGATACTAAGCTCGCATTTTCCGTATCGCAAACCCTCTTGCGTAATTCCTTGGAATGGAAACTCGGCGCCATTGTCGGGCTTGAGGACGCAGACTTTTGCATTATGCCCGGTATCCATTGGCAGCTCGCAACCTTGCTTATCGACTGTAATGTCGGTATCTTCGGCGGTAAAAAGACCGGAAACTTCGGACAATTTTCCCGCAATAGCTTTATCAGACTCACTCTCGCGTATGAGTTTTAAAACAGGTTGCCTTGAAATGTGATAACCGAGGATACGTATGACATATACCCAATGGTATGATTCTCCGCTGGGGAACATTTTGCTGGCAGCAGACAGCGCAGGTTTGACCGGCGTGTGGTTCAACGGCGAAAAGTTTTTTGCTCAGTATCTTGAAGAACAGCATGAAGAAAAAGAAACCCCGTTTTTACAGCAAACAAAGCGATGGCTTGATGTCTATTTTTCCGGAAAAGAACCTGATTTTACCGTGCCGCTCCATTTTAACGGAACGGATTTCCAAAATGCAGTGTGGAATATCCTCTGTACTATTCCGTACGGGCATACAACTACCTACGGTGAAATAGCCAAGCAAATTGCCCGTCAACGAGGTCTATCCCGTATGTCTGCACATGCGGTCGGCGGTGCAGTCGGTCATAATGGCATTTCCATTATCGTACCCTGTCATCGTGTTATCGGAGCGAACGGTAACTTAACCGGCTATGCAGGCGGCCTTGATAAAAAAAGAGCATTACTGACGCTGGAGAAAGTTCTTTTTACTTAGGCAATTCTCTGTTACTTTCGAACGAACGCGGAGCAATGAAATAGCCGAAAAGAACTTATGCACGGATAAGCAAGGCAAGAAAACCGATAGCTACCGGTATTAAAAGATTGTCGTAATCTTTAAGCGGGAGCATTTCGATACATGCCCCTACAATACCGAGGACAAGGCTTTTCCCAAAATTCCCGCTGACGGCTAAGGACGAAAGGAATACAGCAGCAAAACAGGTTAAACTCCCCGCAACGGTTTTATCTTTAAAAAAAGCTAAATGAATTTTGCCGAAACGCTTCCCGATAAGGCTCGCAAGACCGTCCCCGAAAGCAAGTGCAAATATTGCAATTTTTGCCGTATGCATGGGGAAAAACAAAAGTGCGGCAAGCACTCCGGTGGCAAGTGTTAGCGGTCCCAATACGAACCGCCCTTTATCGCGTGCCCGTGATGCGTAACGAGTAATATGCGCAATGATACCGAGCTCATAGCCGCGCATACGAAAAAATTCTGAGATACAGTAGAGCAGCGTGATAGCAACAATAGCGACAATCGTAGGCGTATACCAATGTTCGGCAAATACAACGGTTAAAGCAGAAGACAGATGAATGGTTTTCCTAAACACTTCAACCAACAGTTCCTCTACGGAGGCGGTTTGAGAGAATGTACGGTATCGGAAGCGTTCAAACCATTTCATATAATCCCAATATACTATTAGTCTTTAAAACAATAAGAACTTTGCAATTCTAAAATAGACGATAAGGCTGACCGCATCTACAATCGTGGTGATGAGCGGGCCTGCCATAATTGCCGGATCCATCCGGAGTTTTTTTGCAAGAATCGGTAAAAGACCGCCGGTAAGTTTTGCAATGGTAACGGTTACAACAAGCGTTAAGCCGACACTGGCAGAAACAAGAACCGGTTTACCGTCCAAGAAAAAAGATTTTACAAAAATAGTGAACCCGAGCAGCGAGCCTACAAGAATTGCGATACGAAGTTCTTTCCATAATACTTTTGCCCAGTCTCGCAGCTGAATTTCGCCGGTAGCAAGACCGCGGATAATCAACGTTGATGACTGACTTCCCGAATTTCCGCCGGTATCCATCAGCATAGGAATAAAAGAAGTGAGTATGGTAAGCGTTGCCAACAGTTCGGTGTAGTGTTCGATAATCTTACCGGTAAAGGTTTCCGAAACCATCAAAAGCATCAGCCAGCCGATACGGTGCTTGGCAAGTTTAAAAACGCCGGTGTTTAGGTACGCATCTTCGGACGGCTGCATAGCGGCCATAATCTGGAAGTCTTCGGTAGCCTCTTGCTCCATAACATCCATCACGTCGTCAACTGTGATAATACCGATCAGTCGTTTTTCCGCATCGACAACAGGCAATGCGAGGAAAGCGTATTTCTTAAAAACTGCGATAACACTTTCTTGGTCATCGTGAGTGTTCACATAGATACATTCGCTTTCAAAAATATTTTCAATCAGTTCCTGCTCAGGCGCCAGCACCAACTCTTTTAATGAAACGATGCCCTCAAGCACCCTGTTCGCATCAGTTACATAACAGGTATAAATCGTTTCTTTTTTAAGCCCCGTCTCTCTGATGTAGTCCAACGCCTGTTTTACCGTCATCGTCTTTTTAAGGCTGACGTATTCAATCGTCATCAGGCTTCCTGCTGAATCGGGAGGATATTTGAGGAATTGATTGATGAGCTTACGCTCTTCTTCGCCGGAGTTCGCTAAAATCTTTCTGACGGCATTCGCAGGCATCTCTTCTACAAGGTCTACGACATCGTCAAACGCAAGTTCGTCCAGAATAGGACCGAGTTCTTTATCTGTAATCGATGAAATAAATGCGCTTTGCTGCTCGCTCGAAAGGAGCGCGAATACTTCGGCAGCAAGGTCTTTCGGAAGCATTCTGAAAAGAAACACCGCATTTGCCGCATTTTCTTTATCCAATATTTCCGCTACATCGACCGCATTCATCTCGGCGAGTTCTGCAATTAAAGCCACGTAGTGCCTATTGTCGAGCAGTTCTTGAATCCGCTCCATTTCCTGCGTTTTATCTTCCATAATTAGGTGCTAGTATACTTAAAACGGATGGTTTCTGCTATAGGGCTCACAGAATCAGGGTAAACATATTGGGCCTTTTTTACGACCCCCGCAGAATTATTGAGGCTGTTCAACCAGAGTTGAACCTCTTCGCGATTCAAATGGTCTCACAACCTCAATAATTCTGCGATTTTATATACTCAGCCTGATGTGTTCACCCGTCTGCTAGGAAAAATGTGCGAAATTTTGGATAAAATTTCGCACAGACGGAAGGCAACCGTTTAAAATATTTCTGGTGCGGTTGCCCTGTTTAAAGCCTGCAGTGTTGAGAGAAGCTTATAGTTTTACCCGCGTAAAAATAATTTTTCTTAAATATCGAAAAGTTTTACCTTATTCGGCAGCAAACTTATCCGCTGTAACGCCCATAACAGCTGCATTAGCTTGGTACGTTGCCAGCTGTCCTGCAGGAACCTTAATACCGCCTGCCGTTAAAGCCGTACAGCCAGCAAAGGCATCTTCGAAATACGGATCATTGTCCTTATCTTTTTCGGGATTATAATTACACTTCAGTATAATAGTTTTAAGATTTGTGCAGCCGGAAAAGCAATTCTGCATATCCGTAACATTTACAGGAATGACTGGCGCTTGAGTGAGCTTTGTACAGTCATTAAAGCAAGATCTCATGTCAGTAACATTGGCGGGAATGACCGGTGTTTGGGAGAGGTTTGTACAGTCACTAAAGCAGTAGCTCATGTCAGTAACGCTTGCGGGAATTATCGGTGTCTGTGTGAGGTTTGTACAGTCATTAAAGCAGAAACTCATGTCAGTAACGCTACCGGGTATTCCGAAAACTTGTATAAGAGTTTTGCATCCGTCAAAACAAGAAAACATATCTGTAAGTCCTTCTATTTTGTCACCGAATTTAAGCGCAACTTTTTTAGAAGGTGACGCTTTAAGAGTTTTGCCGAGAGGACTTGCTTCCATAAGTCCTCCTAAGTCTTCTTTTTTAAGCCCTGTTACTTCGATGTAGTTTACTGTGCTGGCAGAGGCTTTTGTTTTAAGATAGTCGTCTAACTGTGCAAAGGGTACCTGTGTGTAGCTTCCCGTGTTGTTGCCGGGAGCCCCCCCATTTTGAGGACACGCAGTACATAGTAACGATACAATAACGGCCAACACCGCTACCGTAATCCGGTTAAAGAACTTTCGCATTCTTATGGTATCAGTATTCATCTTTTTCTCCTGATATATGTTTCTCCCGTATTGGGGTGTTTTGTTGCTAAATATACTGCATCTCATTGAAAATTTCCATACCGGTTTAACAAAGCTTGCAGGTACTCTATAATACACTTAATGAGAAATATATTTGGGTTGCATCCCCTTATGAAAACGTATGTATGCCATTTACGCCAAGTGAAAACGGCGGCGGTATTCTTCTTTTTATTTTGTATTGTATGCCAAGAAGCTACGGCAGAGAATCGGCTGAAATTGGGAATTGAGCGATTGCCGCAGTACCGTGCTGTTTTCGCAGGGAAGCGGGTAGGGCTAATTACCAACCAAACCGGTATCGATTCCGAAGGGACTCCCTCTGCCGTGCTGTTAAGCCGGTCGGTGCAGCTTACGGCGCTTTTTTCGCCCGAACATGGCATGCAGGGCAACGAACGGGAAGGTGCGTCTATCGGACATAGCGCCGACCCGCGGACGGGACTTCCGGTATACAGCCTTTACGGAAACACCAAGAGGCCGACGCCGGAGATGCTGAAAGATATCGATATCCTCTGCTTTGATATTCAAGATGTCGGCGCTCGGTTCTATACCTATATTTCCACCATGGCGTATGCGATGGAAGAATGTGCGCGGCACAAAAAACCATTTGTCGTGTTCGACCGTCCGAACCCGATCGGCGGCGCCGTCGAGGGGAATATGCTGGAGCTTGCCTACCGTTCCTTTACGGGATATTTTCCCATTGTACAGCGGCACGGTATGACGGTCGGGGAGCTTGCCCTGCTCTTCAACACCGAATACGGCATTCACTGTGATTTAACGGTGATCCCGATGGAAGGCTGGAACAGAGAAACTTACTTTGACGAGCTGCCTTTGATATGGGTGCCGCCGTCTCCCAATATTCCGTCGCCCCTCACCGCGCTCGTATATGCGGGTGTCTGTTTATTCGAAGGAACAAACCTTTCGGTAGGGAGAGGAACAACGATGCCGTTTCAGTACCTAGGGGCTCCTTATATCGATGCATATCGGCTAGCCACTCGACTGAACCGGCTGGGCTTGGAAGGGGTGCGCTTTTTGTCCGCATTCTTTACCCCGTCGCTTTCACTCTATACGGGAAAGCTGTGCGGAGGGGTACAGATTGCCGTTACCGACCGCCGCAGTTTCGCTCCCGTTAAAACGGCTATCGCCATGTTTTACGAGCTTAAGCGCCTCTATCCTGACGAGTTTACGATAAACAATGCGGGTAAAAAATACTGCGGCTTACATTTATTAACAGGTTGTACACAGCTCACCGATCCTTCGCAAACCGCACAGGATTATTTTTCCCGCATGGAAAAAGAGGGAAAACGATTCAACGACATACGTAAAAAATATCTTCTTTATTAGGAATTAGGAAAGTCTCAATTTTTTGCGGGAGACTGCTAAAGAAGTATTTTATGCGGTTACCCTGCCATCCTCTTGCGTCGAAATTATCGGTTATGCTAGTATATAGCTATGTTTAAATATCTTAAAAGATACGTATTCGCTCTAGTATATCTACTCTTAGTAACGTTGCTTTCCGCTCAAACGGTGAGCAGTAAAAAAGATATCGCCGTTTTTAGGCTTTCTCATTCAGGATATGTCCCTTCCGAAGTTGCCGCAAGGATAGATCAACGAATTATCGGCATTGTTACTTCTTTTAAACGATTTAACGTAATCGGTATGGAGTACCGACTCAACTCAAACACTATTGCGTCCTTTATCGATCAAATTAAAAGGACGAAAGAACAGCAGTCGGAAATTTCCGAAACTGTGCTATCAGGAGAAGAGGCCTTTACCCGTGCCGATTGGGAACGGCTTACCGGTGCATTTTTGGTCTTTGCGCCCCGAATTACCGACTATGATGAAAGACTTATCTTTGAAGAAACCGAGGTTGAGGGCAAAAAAGTTATAAAAAAATACTGGATGGTTAGAATAGAAGGAGCAATATCAATCCTTGACGTTTCCGGTTCAGTAGGGGAGCGGGTTATACCGCTGTATGTCAGAAAAATCGCAAAACGGCGTTCCAATGCCGTTGACGATGCAATTTCTTCTTTACTCAGTTCGGTATATACAGCTATCAAATTTGAACCGGAATTTGCATTGACAAGCGGAATACTTGCCGTTAATCGTGAACACAATACCGTTACGATCGAGCTGGGAAAGGACATCGGTATAAATGCAGGAGATGAATACACTCTTCAAAAATCCATCTCAGTTGCCGGAAAGCAGGCGGTAAGAGAAACCGGTCTGGTAATTATTTCGGAAGTACACGATACTTTTTCGATTGCAAAAGTGATTTATGCGGACCAGCCGATTGTCGAAGGGGATGGTGTTAAAGAGCTTTTAAAATCCGGTGTTCTGCTGCAAGGGTATGCGGGTATAACCGTTCCTATTACCGGGGTAAAGACAAGAGACTTAAAGGAATATCTGCGTGTTCAGCCTACCTTCGGCATACGGGCCGCATACAAGGCAAATTTTCATCTCAGTATATCAATCGGATATGAATATGCCATACAGCAGCCGGTTGGAGGATCCGCTGCGCTTAGTGCAAAACCAATGCGGCTTATACCTTTCGGAATGGGATATTTCGGTATTGGGGTCTATAATGCCTATGTATCCCGATTTAAGATTACGCCGGAAGTACAGTTCTGTTTTTCAAGCTCCTCCGTTGCTGTGCAAACCGGCTCATCAAAACCAGGCGCTTTTGCTGTTATGGCAACGCAGCTCGGCGGGCGGGTTCTGGTATCGGCAGATTACTTTATTTCGCGGAATTGGACGATAGGCGGCAGTGTCGGATTCGGTTATATGCACAATTTATTGAGCCCTGTACAAGCAGCTGAAAAATTGAAGAACGCAAGCCTATCTCCCAGTCAGGGACTCAATAAGGTCAATGATTATGAGTGGGATATTTTATCTTCGCATATTAACTTTCATGCTTTTATAGGAATAACGGGCAGGTTCTAGACACGCAGCTAAATCTAAATAAACTGTCCAAAACTGAAGTTTTTGACAGCCCACGATATTGCTCATAAAAAAAGGGAGAAGCGTATGAAAAAAAATACTGTATTATATGCTCTACTGTTAGCGCTTTTGACATCATGTGTTGTTGTACCGGTTATGCCGCAGTACACGGGAATCAATCCTTACTATGCCGGATCCGGCGAGGGATATTCATTTTTGGAGGCGCTTAATCAGGCAAAAGCAAATGTATTGCGGCTCGCCGTCATCGACCTTATCGGAGAGACGGAAGAAATGCAAAACCGTAGTAAGCTCTATTCGGTTTTTTACACTGATGCAAAGCCGAATGCTTACCTTGAAACCGACTATATGCGTATTTTGCGGCGCGGCGAAACATACCGCGGATACTATTGTGAAATCACTGTACCCGTAAAAATAGATGCGATACGCAAGACTCTTGATATGATCGGTACCTATTCTGCAAAGGGCGGCAATATTCTATCGAGTTCCGAGGTACGTGATGCAAAAACAAAGAGCGAATTGCAGGGGAACAATGTCGGATTTATCACACAGTATGTCGATAGCATGCTGTATATGGTCGTGCCGAATCAAAAGGCAAAAGACGGGAATACATTTTCAAAATCCGCTGTCAATATGGCGAATAAATACCTACTCGACAACGGATATCGTGCAGTCGATTATGCCGCAGTAGAAGCGTTGAAATCAGACAGCTCCTCGCTGTTTGCCCAAGAACCGGAAACAGCAGATCTGTCGGTTGTGCAGTGGATTGCACAAAAACTCGGTGCGGATGTTTATATTGAAGTTGACGGTTTCGTGCAGGGTGGTCGGGAAACAGGTGGTTACTACGGTCAAGCGGAAGTCAACTTGAAAATGTACAATCCGTCTACGGGAGAATTACTCGGCGCTGTGCCTTATAGCAGTCCCAAGACGTTCGATCGCGGTAGTACCGAAGCGGCAGCGCAGAATGCGATAAAATCAACGGTGTTTAAGGCAATGAGCGTTGCCGTCGATCAAGCAAAAAAAGCATTGGTGCGGGACTATGCGCAAGGTATCCGGTATGAGATTACCATTAACAACACCCCAGACAGCAAATTGATGAGTAACTTCCGAAATGAATTACAGCGCAAAGTTGAAGCAATACGGGTAGTGCATCAATCCGCCGCCCAAACAAAATATGCGGTACAATATTTTGGCAGAGTTGAAGATATGGAAAATATTGTCTACTCGACAGCAGAAAGCGTTACCGGCATGGAAAAAATTTCACTGGTTATGATTCGCGGTAAAACCCTTATGTTCCGGCTCGGACGATAAAAAACGCCGAAGTCATACCTGCTATTTCAGGTGCGGTTGCTCTGCATTTGGTTGCTGCAGATATTTCTCTGCCTGTTTAAAGTTTTCAGGCGTATCGATGTCGAAGGCTTCCATCTCGGAGCGGAGCGGGGAGTACAGAATCAGGTCAGGGTGAGCGTTCATCACGGTTCTGCCGCCGATTCTTCCGTCCAAGCGGCTAAGCTCACCGGCTAATGCTGCCGGAAATATAACCGGAGAACAGTGCTTGCCGTTAAAGGCTGCGGAAACGATATGGTCGGGATGGTTCTGAAATACGGTGCAGAGGTTACGGATACTGTCGGCTTGTAAAAAAGGTTGGTCGGCAGTGCAGAATAAAAGGCCGCTCGGACTATAGGAATGGACGGTAGTTGAGGCAGAACCTTCCGCATAGTCGCGGCAAGCGGTCTGTACTGCAAGCGCTTCCATATAACGGGCACAAGCGGCTTGTACTGCCAGAGCCGCCGAATGTCCCTGTCCCCGCTCCGGTTCAAGATTAAAAACAATATCACAGTGGAATGGATAAGACAGGTTCTCTTCGACGGCGGCTTCCTGTAGGGCAGCGTTCTGCATGGGATGTTTTTGCGTTTGTTTTTCTGTTATCGCTTCCATCATTTCCGTTATCGGCTGCCGTGTTTCGGCATTAACCGTAATCACCAAATGCATAATACCGGCTTTCAGTAATGTTTCAACAGTGTATTGGATTAACGGCTTCCCGCAAAGCAGGCGCAGTTGTTTGCAGCAGCCCATTCGCGTAGAAAGTCCGCTTGCAAGGATGATTGCAGTGGGGAGTTCGGCGGCGCTGCCGGTATGTTTTTTTGCGGGAGCCGTCGAGAGAGTATACATATTCCTCGGCATCATTTTTTACCGTTTGGAAATCCGCTGCCGATAGTATGTAAAAACGCGGCAAAGCTTCCAGCTTGTTCAAGCTGAGCGTATAACACAGGTCTGTTTTGCGGCGTTAGGTGAAACACCGCTGCTTCCGGCATTTGTTCCAAGATCGGTAAAAAGCGTGTTCCGCGCGGCTTTACAGCGCCGATGATATAATCCCGGGGATTGGAAAACAACGCACATACGGTGCGGAAAAAAATCTCCGCATCCGCTTCCATAACGCCGAGTTCATCCATTAAGATGACCGGCAAATGCGGCTGCGAAACTGTTTCGGTGCAGCCGGAAGAATCGGCGCTGGAATGACCGCAGTCAAGCGAAGCGCGTACCGTCGCTTCCGCTTGCTGTAAGTGCATCACTCCGCACGCATCAAATACCGGCGCGAAACCGACAGGCTTCGGCGGGCTGCATATCCCGACACGGTTGCCGGTTGTGTATCGATATATGGCAGTACCGCCGATGACCGGATGCATATATACTGCAACTTCCGATGGAGACGTTTCTTTTTTTGTAATAAAGCCTGACGGCTGTAAATTAAATTTTTGTATAAGGGCTGCAAGAAACGTAGACTTTCCGCAGCCCTGTTCGCCGGTAACAAAGAATATCCGCTTTCCGCATTCTGAAACAGCCGACTGCTCAGCGCCGGTGCCGTTAGGAGTATTGAAAGCATTACTTTTGTGCGGCGATATGCTCAAATCGGTTAATCCTCTTTTGACTTCGGCAACAGAAGATTCAGAATAAGCGCAGTAACAAAGGCGCCGACAATTGCCTGCTTAAAGATATTCTGGAACCATACCGGTAGATGTTGCATAACTTCCGGTACATTGCTTAAACCGAACGCGACGCCGAGCGATGCCGCGATAATGACTACATCGCGTTCTGCAATTTTCCCGCTTTGATAAATCAGGTTTAAACCGCTCATCGTGATCATACTGAACATCAGCAATACGCCGCCGCCCAATACCGGGTTCGGGATAGTCGAAACGATTGCTCCGAGTTTGGGAAAGAATCCGCACAATACCAAGAAGCCTGCACCGATTCCGATTGTAAAGCGGTTGACAACTTTTGTCATACCGATAAGCCCGACGTTCTGGCTGAACGAGGTGTTCGGCATAACACCGAAGATTGCCGCAAACATACTGCCGAAACCGTCCGCATGAACAGCTCCCTGTAATTCTTTGTCGGTTATATCGCGTCCGAGACCGCCGACTGCAATACCGGTGTTATCCCCGATTGTTTCTACGGTTGTCGCAAGGTAGACAAGCATGAACGGAACAATCGCATCCCAATGGAAGGCGAGGTTCAGGTGTCCGACGGCAAAGAACGGGAGCGGAGCGGAAATCCACGCCGCATTTCTTACCGGCGTAAAATCAACCATACCGACAAAGATAGCCACAATATAGCCTGCAATAAGCCCAATCAGGATAGAAGAGATGCTTAAAAAACCGGTAAATGTTTGACGGATAAAGATAATCATTAAAAAGACAAACAGTGCGATGAGCAGATTTTTTATCGAGCCGAAACCGGGAGTTTTTTCAAGACCGACGCCTCCGCCGACAAATTTAATACCGACGGGAATCAGCGAAATTCCCAAGGTGGTAACAACGGTTCCGGTAACAACGTGCGGCAAGAACTTACGGATCGGTTTAACGATGAACCCAAGCATAAACTCCATTAAACCGCCGATGAGGGACGCGCCGAGAATGGCGGCATATCCGTTCGACCAGTCTCCCATTGCGGCATATTGCAGTCCTACGCCGATAGCAACGGGGATAAAGCCGGAACTGGTTCCCATAACAGTGGGAAGTCCCGAACCGATTTTCCAGATAGGCCGCAACTGTACAAACGTAACGGCGCCGGCAACAAACATAGCGCTTTGCAGCAGAGAAACTTTAATATCCGCTGGGATATTAAGTACGCCCGATATAACGAGAATCGGTGCAAGGTTTCCGGCATACATAGCCAAAACATGCTGCATACCCAACGGAATCGCGTTCTTTAACGGAACACGACCTTCGAGCTTATAAATATTCTCTTTTGAAATACTCATAATCTCCTCCTTCTTATAAATACATATCATCCGCGCAATTTTGCTCTATAAAAAATATATACTGATAGAGATGCGAATGATTCATACGGTATGAGAGCACTGTACCCCGACGCTTTGCGTCGGAGTTGTTGATTACTCACTTTATCAGTATAGCTGCGAATACGATAAATAGCAAGAAAAATTTGTAAGATTACCTAAAAATTATTTAGCTTGTTCATTGGTTAAATCGGTAAGCTGTTTTAAAAGGATACCGGTATTGTCTTCTGCAAGGACAATCAGTTTATCCCCGGGATATAATATGGTAGTTCCATCGGGGATAATCTCGTGCTCGCCGTGTATAACGCCGACAATACGGCATTTTTGAGGCCAATCTATTTCACGAACTTTCTTTAATGCAGTAACTGAGTGTAACCCGATTGGCAGTTCATACAGTTGAGGTACACCGACGCCCGCGCTTGTTTTTTGATCCGGAGACTGATATTCCGATTCGAGGATTTGTGTCAACAGAATATGGTCATGCGCCTGCGAACCGATAAGATTTGCCGTCAGATAGGCGCTAAAACAAGTAAGCACTAAACCGCTCAGCTGATGGAGCGCCCCGCTCGTTTCAAACACGATAACGCAGGCAGTAAGCGGCGCTTTAATAACAGTGGTAAAACAGGCAGCCATCCCAAAGAGAATCATGGCATTCACGTACTCCTGTGCCAATAAGCCGAGGTGCACAAGCGCCGTCGCATATAATGCTCCGCCAGCTGCGCCGCAGGCAAGGAGCGGCACGAAAATACCACCGATAGCCCCTGATCCTGCGGAAATACCGGTAAAAAGCAGTTTAACGGTTAAGAACATCAGCAATGTCATAAGCGGGAACGACTGTTCGGTCAATGCCTTTATCAGCCCCTCTCCACCGCCGGAAGAATAACTTAGACATAAGCCGACCGGCAGCGACAACAGGAACGGAATAACCGGCCGCAGAACCGGCGGAATATGCAGTGTTTTATAGCATCGTTGAAAAAAATAGATCGATTGTTTAAAGCCGTGTCCGACAAGTGTTACAAACATTCCGAGTCCTATCAGCCATGCGAAGTGGGAAAGCGGAAATTCTACAGGTGTAAAAAATCGAAAAATCGGGCCGGAACCCAAAAAGAAACTTCCGGCAAAATCGCCGGCAAAAGATCCTGCCATGACGCAGGCTAAAAGTAGAGGGGTTAAATGATGATGGATATCTTCGAGTGCAAAAACAATCGCAGCAAAAGGGGCATTAAAGGTTGCCGAAAGACCTGCGGCGGCTCCTGCAGTAATAAGGCATATCCGTTCGGTAAACGATCGTTTTCCCAGCCGCTCAACGGCATCTCCGACATACGCGCCAAGCTGCACGGAAGGTCCTTCCCGCCCCATCGAAAGTCCCAGTCCGATTCCGAGAACGCCGCCGATAAATTTAAGCGGAAGTTCCGAAAGCGGGGAAAACTGCAATTTTTTCATAAAAACGCCTTCGATCTGTGCAACGCCGCCGCCTTTAATCATCGGCCATTTCGTAATAATAAAACCGATAAATAATCCTATCAGCGCTAAACCTGCCAGCGCGAGAATAACACTGACTGTGCCTGTCTCTCGTATAACATCGTATAATGCAATACGGATATTTTTAAGATAAGAGATCGAAAGCCGAAAACCCGTAATAACCAGCCCCGTCAA
This sequence comes from Treponema sp. OMZ 805, assembly GCF_050937395.1. Taxonomy (NCBI): domain Bacteria; kingdom Pseudomonadati; phylum Spirochaetota; class Spirochaetia; order Treponematales; family Treponemataceae; genus Treponema; species Treponema sp. OMZ 805. The sequence goes on from NZ_JACCLP010000016.1 coordinate 34,114, forward strand.
CAAGCCGGTTACGAGACTTTCAAACACTAAAAGCCATTTATTTTCTTGCCTTCTTTTCAGCAATGTTCCTGTTTCCGAATTGGTATCCATAACAAATAATACTTATTTACCGCGCGCAGCGGCGATTGCTTCCTTTAATTGGCGGGCGGTGCGGGTAACCGATTCAAAATCTCCGGTTTTGGCGCCCTTCGTCAACGCTCCTCCGATACCGAGTACCGCGGCTCCTGCCTTAATCCACTCGGCTGCGTTTTCGGCAGTAATGCCGCCGGTCGGCATATATATTCCCTGCGGAAGCGGTCCTTTAAAGGCGCTGATGATTTTCGGTCCGAAAAGCTCTGCCGGAAACAGCTTGAGGATATCGGCTCCGAACTCAAGCGCCCGCACCGCTTCCTGCGGCGTCATCACGCCGGGAATATACGGCACCGCATACCGGTTGCAGAGGCGGGCGCAGTCTTCGTTAAAAGACGGCCCGACAATGTATTGGGCGCCGACAAGGATGCAGGCACGCGCCGTTTCCGCATCGAGCACCGTACCGGCTCCCAGCAATACATCCGCACCGAATGCTCCGCTTAACTCGCGGATAATTTCGTCGGCATGCGGTACGGTCATCGTAATTTCGATTGCCGTAATTCCTCCGGCACGCACTGCCTCCACAATTTTAAGCCCCTGTGCCTTATGCTCCGCCCGAATAACGGCAACCGCTCCCGCCTCAATCAGCGCCTGTATCAGCTCGTATTTTTTCATCGTTCCTCCATTAGGACAATCTCATCAGACAGTTGCGAGAATATTCCCGCAGAAGAATGGAGGCTGTCTGCCCAGAGTTGAACCTCTTCGCGGTTCAAATGGTCATCCAACCTCCATTCTTCTGCGATTCTTATCTATAGTGTCTGATGAGATTGTCCTTATTCTAAAATAAACTGTGCGAAATTTTGCCTAAAATTTCGCACAGCTTTTCCAAGGAAAACGCAAACGCATCAGACGGATATATCCGATGCCGCAGAATAATGGAGACAGGGCAAGTATTTGAGCCGCAAAGCGGCGAAACTCTGCTTGACGGTCTCCATTATTTTGCGGAGCCGTTAAAACAACAATCTGATGCGTTTTCCCTGATCCGCTAGTCTACTTGGATGGTAAACTGTTCCGATTTTTCATTGCCGGTAATATCCCGGGCTGTAATTAATATATCGGATTTTCCGCGGCTTAAGATAATCTTACCCAAATAGAGCTCATTGTTCCGCCGGTACAGCAGCGTATCGGTAAAGGCGGTATTACCCAGATACGATTCACCGTCTTTTTGTGTAATGGTTTCAAAGGGAATGGTTCGAATATTTGTTCCGTTTACAAAAATCGTAATACGGAAAGGACTCAAGCTATGTCCGCCCTGTGTAACCGTGTCGGAGATATCCGCATATAATTCATAGCTGCCCTGTCGCACATTTTTTTGCCCGCTTACTTGAAACGCGGTGTTTTGCTCATTTATCAAAATGATATCTTGTATCTGCGGCGCTATTTTATCGTTGACTGACGGAAGCAGTAACAACGGATTGATATATACTTTTTTTTGATTATCGCTGACTTGAAAGATAAGCTCGTTAGGATTTCCCCATCCGCTGTTCCCTGTCTTTCCGATAACCGCAGCAGATTCTGTGGTTATTCTATTTCGGAACACCGTGGTGTCGTCCATGTTTCCATAAACCGTTTGGAGTCCGTCATCGTGTAAAAATACCAATGCATTCCCAAGCGTAGAAGGAAAAGCGCCGGCTCCGTATTTTTTATCCAGCGTAATCAAAAGGATGCCGTCATCGGCAGCGCGTACCGTCGTTGCATCTTCAAAGGTCAAACCTTGTTCAAAAGTATTTTCACCGATGCGTTGTCCGAAAAGCCGTACGAAATTTTGTGTGTCGGCAGGCCATTCCAATGCGGATAATTCTGCAAAAAACATCGTTGCCGCTAAGATGCAAAAGAAAAATCGTTTCATATCAGTATCCTATTTTTCACTTTATTTTATATCGATACGTGCTAATTTGGTGTCGGTGGCAAGGAATATTGTTTCCCGCTCTTGTACAAGGAACGTATTTTTTGAGGGAAAGGTAGTATGCCCAACGACATAAAAAGGAGCTTCGATAAATGATAATGTCGAGCGTTGTTCCTGTCTGCTGATAATCGCCATCATATTCTTATACGGAGTTTGCCCGCTGGAAACGACCGTTCCCCGCTGAGGCATAATGCCCGATATTAACCGATCGCAGTCGATAAAGCCGATACCCTCGGCACACTCAAACACGGCGTTCTTGCCTTTTATATCGAAATCCACAAAGACCTGCCTGCGGAGATTTCCTTCCAATTTTCGGTGATGTATGATTTTATATTTATTACCGTCTATCCGTATCAGCAAGGCTCGTTGGCAGTCAATTCCGCACACGCAGGCGGCGAGCTTCCCGTCGGCGGAGATTGCCGCTCCCAGTATAACCTGATAATCACTGCCTCCCGGATAAAAGTCTGCCAGTACATTACCTGCGGAATCAAGAGCAACGAGTTTTCCGTCAGAGAATCCGATGATAGTTCCGCCTTTTGTGCTATGAAAGGCCGTAATCGGTGCGGTGTGCAGATAACGCCAGCGCGGTTTCCCATCGGTGTCATATTGTTTAACGGCGCTTCCACCCGGCTCAAACAGGTAAAAACGGTTTTCGTCGATGTATACAAATCCCGGCTCTTCGATGACGGTTATCAGCGAGCCGTCGGGGCGATAAATCGGTGTTTTTGCAGCATCGCTCCCGTATTCAGTCCAAGCCGTAGAAGAAGCCGAAATACGTTGGGTTACGGGAGATGAGCGGAGTAATTCACTGTCGGCGGTAAAATAACCGAACCTGCTTTCCGTCAAAAATACTTTTGGTGCTTTGCCGGCGAATTGTTCTGCTGCCGCCTGTGGAATTGTATTTTCGGCTTCGTTACCGATTCCTTCCAATTCCGCCTGAGCGCTATCCGGTGTGATGGTGCGCGCCCATACGGGTTTCAAATAGATATCGGATCCGAGAGGAACTGCTGCTGCAAAAATATATATGAATAAAAAAAGAATAGGAAAAATAACAAAACGATTATCGAATGCTGCAATTTTCATGATTGTATGGTATAATAGTAATATGAAAAATTCAAGTAAGTATGATCATCTCTTTGAACAAGCTATGGAGGCAGCGAAAAATGCGTATGCTCCTTATTCTCATTTTAGAGTAGGCGCTGCATTACTGCTTGATGACGGGAGTGTCGTTACCGGCGTGAATGTTGAAAACCGTTCTTACGGATTGACCAACTGCGCCGAACGCACTGCTCTTTTTAGCGCGGTTGCAATGGGCAAAAAAAACTTTACTGCTATTGCAATTGCGACCCCCGATGCAGACTATCCGGTTGGGCCGTGCGGTGCGTGTCGGCAGGTTATCTCCGAGTTTATGCAGCCGGAAGCGCCGGTTATATTCGGATCATCCGCCGATAATCGAATTGAGACAACCGTAAGCGGGGTCTATCCTTTCGATTCACTCCACGAGCTGCATCGGAAATAAGAAATATTACAGAAAATTCAACTGCCAAAAAGATTAGGAGGAAACAATGCGGCAAGAACATGATCTTTTAGGGTATCGGGATGTTCCCGATGAGGCGTATTACGGTGTACAAACGCTCCGTTGTATGGAAAACTTCAATATTACCGGCGTGCATCTTTCCGCCTATCCGGGGTTTATAAAAGCCCTTGCGATGGTTAAGCAGGCAGCGGCACAGGCGAACTATGAATTAGGTTTGCTGGAAAAACCGACGGCGGAAGCGATTATCGCTGCCTGTAAAGAAATCATCGCCGGTAAACTGCATGAGCAATTCCCTGCGGATATGATTCAAGGCGGAGCGGGAACGTCTACCAATATGAATGCAAATGAGGTGATTGCAAACCGCGCACTTGAGCTGCTGGGACATAAAAAAGGCGAATACCAATTCTGCCATCCGAACAATCACATCAACCTTGCACAGTCTACCAACGACGCATATCCGACGGCAGCAAAACTCGGTATCTGTTTACATACGGAAGGACTGATTACCGAGCTTGAAAACTTGGTTGCTTCTTTCCGTAAAAAAGGAAAAGAATTCGGCGGGCATATCAAAATGGGGCGAACGCAGCTGCAGGATGCGGTACCGATGACACTCGGTCAGGAATTTGAGTCTTACGCAGCGAGTTTGGAGGAGGAAGTGTCCCATATCCGGCAGGCTGTTTCCGGCTTACTCGAAATCAATATGGGGGCAACCGCTATCGGAACCGGTATCAACAGCGACCCTGCTTATGCGGATTTGGTAACAAAACGGCTGGCAGAAATTTCGGGCTACCCTGTTACGAAAGCGAAGAATTTGATTGCCGCAACGAATGATACCACCTGTTTTGTTTCCTATTCGGGGCAACTAAAACGCCTTGCGGTAAAAATTTCAAAGATATGCAACGACCTGCGACTGCTCGGATCGGGTCCGCGTGCCGGTTTAAATGAAATACATCTTCCGGCAATGCAGCCGGGTTCATCGATTATGCCGGGCAAAGTCAATCCCGTTATCCCCGAAGTAATGAATCAGGTATGCTTCCGTGTTATCGGAAACGATACGACGGTGATGATGGCCGCCGAAGCGGGGCAGTTGGAGCTGAACGTCTTTGAACCGGTTATTATTTACAGTATCTTGGAATCGATTTCGATTTTAAACAACGGTATGTCCACGCTTCGGCAGCGCTGTATCGACGGCATCGAAGCGAATGTGGAGCGGTGTAAGGAACTGACCTACCGGAGCATCGGGTTGGTAACAGCGCTTAATCCCGTACTCGGCTATGAAACTTCAAGCGATATTGCCAAAACCGCCCTCAAAGACAACCGTAGCGTCTACGACCTTGTGTTGGAGCGCGGCCTATTATCGAAGGAAGCGCTTGACGAAATTCTAAAACCGGAGAATATGACGCAGCCTAAGAAAATGCACAAACTGTAAGGGGGTAAAGAGGATTATCCTCAAGTTGATTCGTGCGGAAGGTTTAATACCCCGATGCTCTGCGTCGAGGTATGTTGATTGTGGTTGGAGCGTGGAAATGGCGAAAAAGTAAGCACCTTTTGCTGCATTTCCACGCTCTTTTTGTTTTGCTGGTGTAAATGCGCAGAGGATCTCTAAAAACTGGAGTTTTTAGAAGTTTTTTATACTTGACAGACTATAAAGAAACCGATATGATACATCTCATATTTATGCCAACTTAGCTCAGCTGGCCAGAGCACGTGATTTGTAATCTCGGGGTCTAGGGTTCGAATCCCTAAGTTGGCTCATCGATATGGGGAGATTCCCGAGCGGTCAAAGGGGGCAGACTGTAAATCTGTTGGCTCCGCCTTCCAAGGTTCGAATCCTTGTCTCCCCATTTTATTTTAAAATAGTTAGAGGCGAATAGGTAGCTGAGGTTTCGCCGGTTTTCATTTCTTGTTTTTTCTATATATACACTATATACACTACTTAAAAATACTCAAACTCTCACGATTTTTTAAATTTTTGAGGAAGATATTCATTATGACATCTGTATCATTTATATTAGACCTATTCTGAAACTTTCGTTTTCGAATAGGTCGACGATTTCACGCATCGCATTTCAAGGTAACCTGTTCAGAAAGGTGAGTTTCCGAACAGGTTTATTAAAGGATAGAATACAAAATCAATAGTAAAAGCAGCTATAAAATATAGAATCAATGACAAGAATGTGTTGAAAGAAAGTTAAAAACAGCGAAAAGATTGAATAATGCCGTCGGACAGAATCGAACTGTCGACACAAGGATTTTCAGTCCTTTGCTCTACCGACTGAGCTACAACGGCAAAAATAATGAATAATTTATATCCGATTTTTTGATACGTGTCAAGCTGTTTCCGTGCAATATTTTGGAACAATGAACCTATCAATCGATATCGTAGATAATTTTTTCGGGTGGTTGTTCGAGCAATTCAGGATCCTCTAAATATTTATGTAATTCGTGGAAAGCAGATGCATAGTAAAATCCGTCGCAGATGCGCTCGTCAGTCGTAACGGTGAGATCGAGATTCCGTATATTGGTAACGGTGCCGTCCCGTTCGCTTTTTTGTGATCTTCGCATTGCACTAAAAGTGATAAATACAGGGGCATTGCCGAAATTGTACAAATGATGAAATATAGGACGGATACCTAACGATCCCATCGAAGAAAAGACAACGGAACAGTGAAAAGGGCTAAGGAGCCTTAGTCTTTCGGGTAATAAATTATGAAAGTCGAGCCAGTTCAGAAATGCGATTGCAGCTCGTAATTGAAAACTCGGCATAAATCCAAGTTTCCGCGCAACTTTATCAAAGGCGCTCTCTTTTTCTTTATGTTTATTTCGATATTCGTCTATTTTATGCGTCATCTCGTTATATACATCGGTAACGGTTGCGCTTCGGTCAAAGAAAAACTTCATCATTGTTTCTTCGGCTTCTATCGACATCTCTTTTTTGATAGCCATAACAACTTCTATATTATGGCGGGCATACAGCCGTAAACCGCTCAAAAAACGATTAATTCCCGGACGCTGAGATATTGTTCGTATATATGCTGCGATTACTACATGCATGATACCGAAACCGGCAAGGCCTTCCGCTCTCTTTTTATGTACGAAATGCTCGATTGCCGCTACATTAATGCTGTCTTGGAATAAATTTTGCGCTCCTATTCTTGACGGCATAATAAAGGGCGCCACTACCGTCATAGGGTCTATCGAGCGGATACGTCTCCCTTCTTTTCTATCGCCGAACCGCCGTTTAGTTGGAATATCTACAGTTGTCTTTTTAAGTCCCGATTCAGTATTTTTGTCTTCCATATTTCCTATTATCCATTAGATTGTGTGGGGATGTCCTGAAAGTAATCAACTTTTGGAACATCTTCTTTTATTATCCATAAATTGCCGTTTTGTGCTAGAGAACCGAATCGACCAGTGTTTTAAAGGAGCTATTTAATGCTTCGTTGTATTGTTGAGGGCGTACCGTAAAAAGACCGTTTTTAACGATAATTGAAGCTTGTTTTTTGCCATCATTGAGGGAAGCATTTTTTCGGAATTGCCGTGCTTTTTCTAAAAGCCCTTTTTGTTTATCAACTGTCCGCATTTGTTGTCCAGTCATTATTTTTGAAAGCAAACTCGCAAATTCGCAGAGGTCATTGGGAAATTGCTCCATAAGTGTGCGACCGGCTGCCGTATCTGCTGCTTCGGATAACAAAGAGGCAAAGTCATTCCAATGCTCGTCTAAAAAATCGATAATAATCTTTTTGTTCATTTTTTTCCTTGTTATTGGTTCTCTCTTTGTATATCGGCATAAAATGGGATACTTTCAATCACCATGCCGCACCGCTCCTTACGAATAACAAAGAAAAAAATTATTTGTGCGGAAAATAGAGTTTTAGGTATTGCTTGTCAAAAATATACTTCCATGAAAATTCCGTGTGAAGCGCTGTGTATGCGTATAAAATAATATCTTTAAAATACGGAATATCGGTGAGTTTTGCTTTGCTGCTTGCGAAAAAATATTCTGTTTGCTTTAGCACGGTCTCCGTCAATGTGCCGACATGTATTTCGGTGTTTTGTTCTTCGCCGTCAGGAAGTGTGTATAAAAAACCTGTTTTTCCGTTTATGATTTTTTGCAAGCCTCCTTGTGCGTTCGCAATCGGGATAGTACCGTAAACTTGAGCGATAAGATCTTCCAAGCCGCATGGTTCAAATAAGCTCGGTAAGACGATAAAGTCCGCTGCTGCAGTGATGAGCCTTGCCGCCTTTCGATTATATCCCTTGCAGTACACGAATTTCCCGGGCAGCGCGGCAGCGAGGGTCATTGCTTCGGTTTCAAGCTCGGGGTTTCCCTGTCCCATCACAATAAATCGTAGGTTAGGGGAGTGTTCCAGTATGCGGGGAATTGCTTTGAGTAACACATCTACCCCTTTTTGCCGAACTAACCGGCCGTGGTACATTATGTAGAGTGTCCGGTTCTGTTCCTGTGTGCTCATGCTGCCGTATTGCTGTATGCCATTATACAGCGGCGCTGTACAGGTCTGCGTCTGCAGTTTATCCAGTAAAAATGAACGGCATGCATATTTTCCTTCAAACTGCTCTTTTTGCACGTCGAATGCAAAGGGAAGCCCCGAACGCTCCGGTTCACAAGGGTTATAGGCTGCAAAATCGATTCCGTTGGTAATGCCGGTAATGTGAATATGCTTTTCGGCAAGGCTTTTTGAAAAAAGATACGAATATGGAGAATGCTCAGGTGAAATCAGCTGCTTTGCATACCACGGAGAAACCGTCGTTAAATCGGCAAAGGCGGAACCGACAAGAAACGGTTCGACGGTATAATCGACTCTGCCGTATTCCAATACTCTGTGAGGGAGATCGGTTAAATGTGCCGCATATTCAAACGAATAAAAGGTTTGACGGTAGCCGTCCCCTGCGTTATGAATGGTGATAAGTGTGCGGGTATGCCGAAACAGGCGTCTACCCATACAGCGGGCAGAGACAAACGCAGGTAGCAAAGCGGTGTGGGCATCGTGGCAATGCAGTATTTGCGGAGCGGTATGGCTGCGTAATCCGTAACAATAGACTGCTTTTTGGAATAATACATTCATTTCATGGCTGTCTATGTAACCGTCTCCTTTTTTAAGATCAGGTCGGTGCAGTTTTTCCCGAAAATAATCGAGTTCTTCGGCACAGTAGGTATAAATATCTTTTTTTTCCGTGAAAATACCGGAGTCGATAAAGATGAAACGGATATTTTTCCTAAAAAGTTCAAAATATTGCACTGAATGCAGGGTATCGCCGACACGGATGTTCACTTCTCCTGTACAGGTGTCGAAAGCTTCGATGTTGTTTCCATAACGGGGTAAAAATACCGTAACCGCGAAACCGTAATCGGCAGCTGCTTCAGCCAATGATTTTACAACGTTTTTTACTCCTCCGGCTTCTGCAAATCCGGCATATTCACGGCTCACAACCCATATCGATGTACTGTTTTTCTTGATGCTCATAAAACTGGAATGTCCTTAAAAGAAAGTAGTTGGAACCTCTAAAAACGATAATTTTCAGAAATATCCGCTACGCTGTGTGATTAAACATATCCGGCCGGAGTTTTTCCGCCCCGCCCAAATAGATCGGTACGGCTTTCTTTTTTCCATAGTAATAAAAGAGAAAACGGATGATACCGTGAGGACTGCCGTCGATATTCGGTTCCGTACTGCAGAAAAGCACAGTCGCAGAAGCATAACCGGCGGAGCGCAATAAAGTTGCAGGATTTGCCGCAGTTATATCGGATGTAATCGAAAATTGGAGAGAAACGATGTCTTTTTCACGCAATCCGTTGACTTCCAAAAAGCGTGTATATGCAGTAACGACAGCAGTTTTGATTTGCTCCTGCGTATTTTGAGTACACACGGCAGCTCGTCCCGCGTATAGTTTTTTCCCAAAAATCATTGTATGTCCTTATGCCTCATTAAGACCGTTAGAGAGTAAAATGATAGCGGAAGCTGCAATTGCAATCGCCAGTCCGAATATACAGGCTATCCCGCTGATAATGCAACGTCCGGGGTAGTAGAGCTTCCGTAAATAAATACTGTAGTTGATTTCAAATAATAAAGCAAAAACGGCAACTAAGAATAGTAAAATACCGCCCGCGATAAGAAATTGCAGAATGATAATCTGACTGGAATCCAAAAAGTTTTGAATATTTCCTAAAATGAACAAAGCAAACAAGGCAAGTAGAACGGTAAAGAGGAAAAGTACGGTTCTATGCAAAAAGCGAATAGTCACTTGTTTTCGAATTGTCGGAGATGCCATCAATAACCGAGTATAACTTGTCCGATTGGAACATGCAAGGGCGTTATTCGTGCGGTTTAATACCCGCCGTTTCTTACCGCCATGGATGGCGGTGGTTCCACGCAGTAGCAATGGTGTGGCAAAGCTACACCATTGTAGTCAACACTATACACGGATGTATAGTGTTGACGAACGCTCTGCGTCAGGGTTGTTGATTGTAGGCGAGCCGGATGAACATCAGCTCGGTGATGGGGTGCGCTTTATTGAGGCCTTTTTGCTCGAATTTGGTTTTGGGGCGCCATGGTTGCGGAGGGGCGAATCCTTCGTATTTTGAGCGGATCCCTTCGGTGGCCGAAAGCTCAGCAAAGGCATCCTCCGCATAGTCGTACCAATCGGTTACCATATAGAGGTAGCCGGTTGCTTGCAGTTTTCGAGCGAGCAAGTCGGTTCTGGGGCGATGAAGCAGCCGCCGCTTATGGTGCTTTTTCTTTTGCCACGGGTCGGGAAAAAAGATATGGAACCCTGCGATTGAGGCATCGGGAATCATATTTTCCAGTACTTCGATAGCATCATGTTCGATAATGCGGATATTTTTAAGACCGCGCTGCTCAATTTCGTTTAGCAGCTTCCCGACCCCTGCTTGAAAAACCTCGATTCCGATATAGTTCATTTCGGGATGCTGCGCTGCGATTTCAGCTGTTGCAACCCCCATGCCGAATCCTATTTCGATGATAACAGGATGCTCATTCGCAAACAGTTCCGTAAAAGAAAGCTGCTGCGCTTTGTAGGGGATGCACCAGCGCGGTGCATATTCCGTATATGCTTTTTTTTGAGCTTCGGTAATGCGTCCCTTCCGCAGCACAAAGGTTCTGATGGGGCGTCCCTGTAGCAGCGTATCGGCTGCGTCGGTTTGTTCATTATGACCTGTTTGATCATTGTGGTTTATTTGCTCTGTTATCATGGTATCCTTCTTTGCTGTGCGAGGAGCTTTAAAGCTTCTGTTTTTAAAGCTCCTCGTGATTCACTTTTTCGATAAGCGAAAAATACAAGGGGCCTGCTCCTCCACAGGTGTCGGGTAAAAACCGGCAGCCGAATAGCGTTTTCTCGCTGCGTATGGGTGAGGCGCTGTTTTTACCGGCGGTTTCGGTATGAGCCGCCGCCGGTTCTAACGACGCTGTAACGGTATGAATAGCTGACACGCTTCCATCAGCAGCTTTGGTATCGCCTATGGCCAATTCGGATGCGGTGCCGCTATGGACGGCGGCTTGGGTTCCGTATTTTTTTAGCAGCTTTTGTACAACGGCGTCGTTTTCCGCATCGGCAAGCGCGCATGTGGCGTACACTAAAAAGCCGCCGGGTTTCAGCAAAAGAAAGGCTGCCGAAAGGAGCGCCCATTGCCGTTGCGCAAGCATTTTAATCCGTGCAGGTGTCCAGCAGGCAAGGTATTTCGCATCGGTAATTACATGGCGCTCCGAAGAACAGGGTGCATCCAGCAAAATGCGGTCGTAATACGCTTGCCTGTAGCGGGGGAGAGTAGCGGCGTCATAGCCGGTAACTTCGACGCGGGTGCGGATGTCCGGCGGCAGGTGTTCGTCAACTACGGTGAGCAGCCGCGCTCGGCGCGCCCGTGAAAGCTCGTTTGCCTGCAACTGAGCTTTCTGCCCCATACCGGAGACAAGCACCAGCGTTTTACCGCCCGGAGCGGCGCACATATCCAAATAGCAGCCCGCATCGACCGGCGGAAGCGCTTGTGCCGCATAGATGCTCGCCTGATCGAGGTAGTATGGCTTTCCGCCACACACCGAAAACGCAACCGGCTGCGTCTCTTGCAGGAGCGCTTCCCGAAGCGCCGGCCAACGGTCGCCGAAAAGAACGCTATAGTACGCTTCAAACCCGGCTGCCCCGCTTACCTGCTTGGTTACCCTCTTTGCTCGCTTCACGGGCGCCGCTCCGTATCTGTAATACAGGCCGCTAGGCAAGCCTTCCAGAGGGTGTCGAGCTGCATAGGCGGCGCTTCAACGGTAACGGTTTGGTGCGTAACCGGATGGATAAACGACAGCTTATAGGAGTGCAGCCGTATACCGCTGTGCGGTTCACTGCGCCGCGCTCCGTATTTTAAATCTCCCTTGATGGGATGCCCGGCGGCCGCCATCTGTACCCTAATTTGGTGCGTGCGTCCTGTTTCCGGCCTGATACGGATAAAGTCGTACCGGTCGCCTTTTCCGCACAAAGTCCAATATAAAACGGCTTTTTTAAGCGCCGGCTTTTTGGTCTTTTTAGCTTTTGCGCTACCGGTGGAATCCGTCTCCGCAAAAGCCATACCGGTATGCTCCATATCGGAAGGGACCGTATCGGTCGGAGTTGTACCGACAAAGGCTTTTTGTGTTTTGGTATGAAAGCCGAGCCAATGCTCCAGCCGCTGAGGCTCCGATATTTCTGCAGAATGTCCCGGAGAGCGTTCGCATATTGCCCAATATTCTTTTTGCACTGAACCGGCTTCAAAAGTGCGGGAAAACAGTGTTTGTACCGGCGCGGAAAAGGCCAACAGCAGAAGCCCTGATACGGGGGTATCAAGCCGGTTGACCGGAGCGATAAACGGTTTATGCGGAAAAAGCCGAGTAAAAAAGGTTTGGGAGTTCTCGCCGCTTGCTTTATACACAACCGCACAATAATCATCTTCAAAATAAACACGGGTAGTTTCTTTACACATAATTCACAACAATAGAAACGCATTATAGTTGTTTTTCCCTGCCGAGACAATCACAGCAATTGTATCAGGGTATTTTAATTTACAACTTACCTTTTAATTTAAAAAATCTATTTTTATCTTGATTTTATTAATATGCGCACGTATACTGTGTTGATCACGTATACTGTGTTAATGCGGAGATATCCCCAAAAGTGTCTGATGCGATTACCCTATGGAGTGAGAAGATGAATATTGTAGAAATTCCCCTGCCGCTGTTGCGGAATGAATTATCGGCCGTGTCCTTTTTATCCTGCATTGCCGAAGAAGAACTTGAGGCGCTTGCTCAGTTTTCTCAGCTTTGCGCATTTGACGAAGGTGAGGTGCTAATTGCCGAAGGTACGATAAATGCCAATTTTTATATCTTGATGAGCGGTTCTCTTGACGTGGTAAAACAAGGAAAATGGAACAAAGAGGTGCATGTCGCGACACTGAAAGATCATGCCTCGGTCGGCGAATCAGCTCTATTGGAGGATGAACTCAGCACCGCTACCGTCAGCGCTGCCGAAGATACCGTCGTGCTGATCCTTTCCCGCAGTCAGTTCAAAAAATATATTAACGCCTATCCCAAGGCGGGATTGGTAATGATGACGTATATCGTTTTCAGCCTGTTGCAAAAGCTGCGCAGCGCGAACGAAGAACTCGCCGACGAGCGCAGTATGGTATTTGCACAGGAATACTTAACCGCGATGGTCGATATGTTCCAAGAGGATGTAAAAGAAGAAAGCTTCGGCTTAAACGATGATCCGCGATAATTCCGCGATTAAATCTTTACCGTCCCAAATCGTATCCATTTCCATCGCCTGCCCCAACGCAACGATTCGGTCGATACCTGCCGCGCGGCGCTGCGCAAAAAATTGCGCCAGTTCTTCCCGCCGGTAACCTTCCGCGCAGAGCGTCTGCACCTTGAACGAAAGCAGCGGTAGCAATTCTTCTTTATTGCGGATTTCAGTTTCAAAGAAAAAGCCGAATGTTCCGCGTAGCGTCTCCGCTGCTTGGGCAGGCAGCGTTGTAAGACTGGCGACATATAAAAGGTTACCTGCATACTGTTTGACGGAAACTTTCTCCGGTAGCGTCATCGCGGAAAGGCACAGCTGCTCGTATTTCCGCGCCGCTTGATAGGCGCCGAATTGGTACGCTGCTTGAGCTTCCGCCGCAACCTTTTCCCACCAGCGAATACGGACTGCGGAGTCTCCTCCGTCGTTTTCCCACACGACAAGATGCGGGGCGGAACAGGCATTTTGATCCATTAGATAGGTATCGTTGTAAAACCGGTGCGCCCATACAGTAAGCGTTTCTTCATCCGCTTGGGAAAACGCGGCTTGACTGAACAGCGCAAACGACCAGCGATCGGGGAATACCAGTTCGACCGCATGGGGCGGCAGTGGAAGCGCACGTATGCGGCGTATTGTTTCGTCCCCGCCCCATACTATCCGCGCATCGCACGCGGACGTATACGCAGCCGTTACGGTATCATCCCGACCATAGCTGATAAACGATGTCCGCTGTTTTATAGCTTCAAACTCAGGGCGATCCAGCACTCGGCCGATACAGGCGCAGAGCATCATACTGATCTCGCCGCCCCGCTCCGACAGCCGAATGATATTTGCGTTCCCTGCGAGCAGCCCGATTGTATATGAATAGGCAAACATCGTCGGCACATTTGAAGGCGCAATATGGAACGCCAAGCCTCGGCCGAGACGCGGAAATGGTGAGGCATGGCGCTTGGCTAAGGCTTCAAGATGCGGCCTGCGGCACCAGAAGCCGAATGCGGCAATCTCCGGTATGGAATGCAGTTCCGATGCGCCGATTTCAGCCGATACCGCTGCAAGGAATGACATTGTCTCCGGTGAAAACACGAGATACGGTTCTCTTTCCGGCTGCAAAACGCCTGCCAACAACCTTACGGTACTTTGCCGCGGTATGGTAATTTCATCGCTTCTTATCTGCATGGTTGTATCATCCTTCACATGGTTAGTATGCCATAAAGTAGAAAGATGTTTCAATAGACGGTGTACATGCAGCTTATTGACACATAACACTGTTATATATTACCGTCATATCAATAAACCTGTTCGGAAACTCACCTTTCTGAACAGGTTACCTTGAAATGTGATGTTCTCGCATCGTGCTATTTGCGCGATGCGTGAACTCGTCGACCTATTCGAAAACGAAAGTTTCAGAATAGGTCTAAGTTCCAAACGTAAGGAGTTTAACTACGATGGATTCAACGACACAATCCGATAAAAAGATGCGGACAAAGGATTTTATTTATGCAGGGGCATTCGGTGCACTCTACATTGTACTGATGCTGATTATCGTCATGGGTTCTTCCGCCATTTCTCCCGTGCTGTATTTTATGGCGCCGCTGACGGTTGGGTTGATTTGCGGTACGGTGTATATGCTGTGCGTGCTTAAAGTGCATAAGTTCGGCGCTGCGTTGATATTCGGTGCATTTTTTACGCTGATCGCTTGTACGCAAAGTTTGTATGCAGTCATCTTTTCGCTGGCGGCGGCGCTTATCGCAGAGCTGATTCTGTTCTTAGGTAAGTATCAATCCCGCAAGATGTATCTGCTGTCATTTGTTTTTTTCAACCTCAATATGGCGGCTCCGACGCTAATGCTGCTCACCGATTACGATAAATTTATGATGCTTTCGGAAAAATACAGCGGCGCCGCTTATGCACAGTCGTTTGCAAACATGGCATTTCACGGAAAAATATGGTTCGCCATACTGGGCTGTGCTATTGTAGGGGGAATCGGCGGCGCACTTATCGCAAAAAATTTGGTTAAAAAGCATTTTGAAAAAGCCGGAGCCGTATAAATGGCGTTCGGGCTGTATGGAAGCGGGAGCGGGCTTTTAAAGCTTGACCCGCGGACAAAGCTGCTTTTATTTTGTGCAGGTATCGCTGTCAGTACCTTTTCCTATAATGAATGTGCGTTGTGGATGTACTGCGCAGCGATGTGCGCGCTATTAGCCTTGTGCGGGGAAAAATGGTTTGCACTCAAATGCGGCGCTCTCATGGCCTGTATGGAATATCTGCGCTACCGCATCATCACCTCCGGCACAGGCGCTCCCGCGCTAACCGGAATTCTTGTCGCACTTATTATGATGTGCCGGTACGGTTTTCCCTTGCTCCTCTCTCTTTCATTTTTAATTAAAACAACGCGCATCAGTCAACTCATCGCGGCATTGTCGGCTCTGCACCTTCCGCTCTTTGTTATTATCCCCCTATCCGTAATGCTCAGGTTTATCCCGACAGTGCAGGAAGAATGGGACGGCGTGCGGAAGGCTATGGCATTTAGAGGCATATCCCTTGAACCGGGTGCGGTGATACGGGCGCCTTTTAAAACAATCGAGTACATATTGATACCGCTCCTTTTCAGCTGTATCTCCGTTATGGATGAGCTCGCCTCCGCTTCCCTTGCACGCGGTCTTGATGCGGAACGGAAACGGACATCATACGAAGCGGTAAAGATGCGTTTTCCGGACTACATCATTATACTGCTGTTTGTAGGCATTGCGTTCTATGCTGCTGTAGGAGGGAGGAGCTGATGGAAAATGTGGTATGACTTTGTGGAACAGCGCACGTTTTATACTGTCGTATGGAGTTTGGATCGCCTTAATTGTTCAGATGAAATTTTCCGGTTTCGATTATTGGAACTCAACCGGCTTTAATAGAGCATTTATTAATGTCCGATAGATCATCCGCTGTTTTGTCATATTTAGAAACCCTCTCTCATGATGAGCTTATAGAGTTACTACATTCTTTTGCAACGACTCATGAAGATATTCGGCTTGTCCTTGAAGAAAAAGTCGCCGAAGAAAGCACAAAAAATAAAGATGCTGCTGCGGTTGAATACAACCTACAAATAATGGCCCAGACGATGTCGGAATCGGTAACAGCAGATGTCTATCATCCATCGCATGTACTTGTTACTCGGAACAGTACCGCACAGGAAAAGATCAATTGACAATCCTCGGCTCGATACGCTTATGCTTGCAATGCCGTTCAGCTGGAAGGGGACGCTTGCGCAATACTGCGGCCGATTGCACAGAAATTTTGCAGGAAAAGAAGAAGTACTGATTTATGATTACGTTGATTTCCGTGTTCCTGCTTTCGATAGAATGTACCGGAATCGACTTAAAGGCTATAAACAGCAAATACCGTTTAATGAGCAGCGTTTTAAGTTAAGCTTGCTGCTTACTCTCCCCGCTACCTCCCCTCAAAAAACGCCTTCACCTTTTCCGTGATTGTCTCCGACCAGCCGCCGCTCCACACCAACTTTCCGCCATCCATAAAAATGAGATAATTACAACAGGAAGTAATTAACTCAGGATCATGGCTGATGATGAACACGGTTTTGCCTGCGCGGGCGAGGCGTGTGATGCTTCCCGCAACTTCCCGCATGTGTGCGTAGTCAAGGCCGCTGGTCGGCTCGTCAAAAATAAGGAACTCCTTATCGGCAGCAATCGCGCTTGCGACGGCAAGACGCTGCTTTTGTCCGCCCGATAACGCCATCGGATGCACTTCCTTAAATTCCGAAAGATTCATCGCTTCCAAAATATCTATCGGGGAACCTCTAAAAACTTCAGTTTTTAAGAGGTTTTCCTTAGATTTATTTGCGATGTTTTTCGCTAAGTCATAACAGTTAAAAGACTTATCGAAAAACTCGTCGGACATCTCTAAAAATCTAACCGAGTTTTTAGAGATGCCCATCGCTTTTTGCCGTGCCGCTTCGCCGCTTACGTTATTTACATCCATACTCAACAAAACTTCTTCGATAACGCTTTCCGTAAAAAGTTGATGGTTGACATCCTGCATCACCATATAGGACTTTTTCAGCCGCGCCTTTGCCGTGTAGGATTTTCCGTTATCGTTCAACACCCCCTTCGCCCGTTTTTCAAGCCCGCAGATAACCCGCGCCAAGGTCGATTTTCCTGCACCGTTAAACCCAAGCACACCCGTAACCGCACCGGAAGGAACCTTCAGCTCCGGTATATCGAGAACGCGCTTTTTCCCATAGGAGAACGCAAGACCGGAAAACGTAACATACCGCTCAAATACCGGCGGCTTTTCGGCGGAAGCACATTCGGATGCCAGAGAGCTTTCGACAGAGGCACAGTCAAATGCCGGAGACTTTCCGGCGGGGGCACATTCAAAGGTTCCTTCAAGGATTCCTCCGGTTTGACATGCACGGATACATCCGGGAGTGTATTCCATCGCTTTTTGCGAACGCAAACCTTTCCGGTGCAGCGCTGCCGTATCTACCTTCAGAAATTCCGCTATCGGAAAATCCTTGATAATCCGCCCGTTTTCCATATAGATCACGCGGTCGGCTATCTCCATCAGATAGTACAGGCGGTGCTCGGCAATAACGACCGTCTTTCCCTGCTCCTTCCATTTCCGTATTACCGCCTTCAAATTGGCAATAGAGCGGAGATCAAGGTTGGAAGAAGGCTCATCCAAGACGAATATGGCAGGCTGCATCGCCGCCGCAGAAGCACA
Organism: Treponema sp. OMZ 805; assembly: GCF_050937395.1. Taxonomy (NCBI): domain Bacteria; kingdom Pseudomonadati; phylum Spirochaetota; class Spirochaetia; order Treponematales; family Treponemataceae; genus Treponema; species Treponema sp. OMZ 805. The sequence continues at coordinate 52,212 of NZ_JACCLP010000016.1, forward strand.
CGCTATTTTTTGCTTTTCTCCGCCGGAAAGAGCAAACAGGTTTCTATCCAAAAGGTCAGCCATATCAAGGTCTCTGCTTACCTGTCCGATGCGGCGGTACATTTCTTCCCGCGGAACGCCGGTATTTTCGCAGCCGAAAGCGATTTCACTCGTGGAATCCAAACTGAAAAACTGAGAGCGCGGATTTTGAAACACCGACCCGACTTTTTGCGAAAGCTCATACAGCGTTACGGACGCCGAATCCTTCCCGTCGATAAGCACCTGTCCTTCCAGCATCCCCGCATAATACGCCGGAACAAGCCCGTTAATCAGGCGGGTAATCGTCGTCTTACCGCAGCCCGACAGTCCGCACAATAACACCACCTGTCCCGCCGGGACTTGTAAGTCGATGCCGTACACTCCCGCGCTCCGCTCCGCGTTATGATAGGTAAAAGTTACATTTTTTAACTCAATCATCTTATCATCCTCTAATCCATGGTGTTCCCCAATCATCCCCCAATGCGTAACACCGTACAGACAAGCAGCGCAGCCGCGATAACGGCAATGCCCGCATCGTATATGCCAAAGTGCAGCTCAACAAGGCATGTCCGCTTTTTCAATCCCCCTAAGCCCCGCGTCAAAGCCGCCGCCGATAACTCCTCACCGATTTTCGCAATCGACATCATCAGCGGAATCAGCCGGTACTCCAACATCATCGCAGGGTTCCGCCAAAACCGAGGCGTACCGAACCCGATTTCCCGCATCCGCATCGCGCTGCTGATTGAACGGTTTTCTTCTCCCAACGTAGGGATAAACCGGAAGACAACGGATATGGGAATGATCAGCGCATCAGGCACATGCCACCGGCTCATCGCTGCGATAAACTCATTCGGTTTTGTCGATTCGATAATATAGTAGCCGAACATAAACACCGGAAAAAACCGGAAAATCAGCTCGCTTAAAAGCCCCCACAGCATCGCCGCAAGGTACGGAAGCGACCCCGCCGTGTTCGACAGCTTGACCGCTGCTGCAACGGCAAAAAGCCCACCGTAAATCAGCGCCGGCCGGTATTGGCGGTTCAGAAAAAGCAGGCTAATGGGAATAAGCACAATCACCATATTCAGCATACTCTGCTCTTCCACAAAGAATATCAGCGTTGCAAGAAAAAACATAAACAGTACCTTGGTGCGGGGATCGATGTGTACCCTGTTCACCCGCGGCGGTCTATACGGCTCAAAATCTTCCATTATGTAATCCTTATCTAATATCTGTTCCTTATCCGGTATATGGCCATTATCTCAATGATTCTCAGCGAACCTTTATCTCACACCATGCAGTACCGGCGTCGCTACACACCTATACAATACCGGCTCTTTCAAAATGCTTTTTCAACATCCGTCTGCCAAGCAGCGCTCCGAGCAGTGAAGAAACAAACAGAATACCGATTGCCGCAAATCCCATCCACGGCGGCATAAACTTTTGCAGCCCCTCAACGTATTGATCACCCATTGAGCGCCGCACCTGTTCCATATACGTTGCGGCAAAAAGCCACATCGGTGCCTGACAGCTTATCATCGCGCAAGAGAAAAGCCAGTAGCCAAGCACACTCGCCTTAAAACTCTTGTATTTGCCCGCTTTCAGCACAAGGTCGGCAATCACCCCCATCACGCAATAGCTTATAATAGGAAGATACGTGTATCCCATCAGATACCAAAATATCCCTAAAATAACGCTCATAATAAAGACCATCCCGAACTTATCCGCCTTTGTCAAAAACAGCATAAACGGGATCCCCGTCGCAATCGACACAATCACATACAAAAACGGATACAGAACCGGAATTGCATTTATCATCCCGACAACAAAAAAAATAACCAGATACATCGCCGTATAGATTCCGACATTTATCAGATCCTTCGCCGACAACTTGCTGCTTTGCATACGCAAACCTCCATTAAAATATTGGAAACCTCTAAAATCTGTATTTTTTAGAGCATCTCTTGTGATAACATTGATAGCACACTTTGTTATTATCGCTTCAAAAAAATAAATCGGCTCAAGACGATCTTTGTATTCTTTTTTCTCTTTTGGGCGACTTTTTGCGCCGTTAAAACAGCGCAAAAACCGGGCTTTGCGGGGTTCCGCCTCTCGGCTCCATTCCTCCGTTCACTCACCGCTCACTTCGGAACGCGCTTTGTGCGCCCCTCCAATCCCTTCCGCTGTTGAAAAGCGTACCTCCGTGTACGCTTTTCAACGACGAGTTTCGGCCTTGCCGAAACATCGCTACTGCATGGAACCAGCGGCATCCGTGCCGCTTCTGAATATACATACCTGTACACATCGCTACTCTGCCAAGGAGGGCAGAGGTTCCCAGCAGAATCGAGTTTGCTTAGGCAAACTCGAAGTTCAGAAATGTCCACGGATGGACATTTCTGAACGATGTCATCCATGGACGTTCTGGATGTGTACATCCATGTACACTGCTCAAACTCGCAAAACCTTCCGCCAGCCTGCCGAAAAAAATTCGGCAAGGGTATGCACAACTTCAAGCGCTTCATCCTGCGTGTAATCATGCAAAACCGTTTCAAAAATACAAGAAAAGTAAGAATGGATCAGCATGTGCAGCTTTTTTCCATCAATCCGGTTGTATTTGATATGCTTTTTATCCAAAAATTCGTACATACGGTGTGTGTCTTGTAGTTCCCGTTCGACAAGCCGGTCGGTAAAATTGATATACGGTGTGCCATCCGCGCAGCACAAAAGGAGTTTGAACTCATCAAAATGCGAGTAAATGATGCGGACAAATGCTTCTATCGTCTCTGCCGAAATTGCCCAAATGTCTTCCGTGTTTCCCATACTCAGGCAATGAAAGCACTCATCCGCAGCGGTCTCGTATGTATCGTGAATACTCTTGACGGCAGGCTCCACCAAAGCCGAAAAGAGCGCTTCTTTGTCCTTAAAATGACGGTAAAACGCACCGGTCGTTACGCCCGCCTCACCACACAAATCCCGCAGGTTTGTACGTTCATAACCATTCCGCAAAAACATCTTTTTGCCGCTTTCTAAAATTCTTGTGTGGGTTGCTTCGTATGTTCCGCTTGCCATATCCGTAGTAGTCGCCCTCAAAAACTAACTTTAAGCTTTTAGAGCATCTTTCTTGTTCTTGATAACTTTGTTAGCATTGTATGACAAAGAAGAGGATGTGTCAATGGAAAACGATAGGGTAATTCGGGGTAAACGCATCAGGCTATTTTTTTAACATCCCCGCGAAAAAAATTGAGACTATTCGACCAGAACTGCCAAGGATGGCATCGCTAAAAAATGTACATCCCTGTACATTTTTTAGCTTCGAGTTTTTCTGATGAAAAACTCGATACTGTTTGGAACCACTGACTTCCTGTCAGTACAGCGATGTTACGGTAATTTGCAACGTCCCTGTTGCAAATTACCTTGCGAGTTTCACAAAAATAAAATTTTTGTGAAACGTCGTTTCTGATCTATCCGCCCGCCGTCCATGGCGGTATTGAGCCAAAACTCGCCTTCAATGCGCCCAAGGATGGGCGTGGGATAGGTCAGAAACAAGTTTTGGAACAAAACTTGTCCTCAACCGATGTACATGGACGTACATCGGTTGAGAGGTACACGGATGTACAACAGTTGAAGATGGTTCAAATGGTCTCACAGTCTCAATTTTTTTGCGATTTTTCTCTATTCTGCCTGATGCGTTTACCCTTTTCTCGGAAAAATGTGTGAAATTTTAAATCAACAACCCCGACGCAAGCGTCGGGGTACAATGCTCAATGTTTCGCATTGTATGTTCTCATAAGGTGGTTGCAGTCGGCTTTAATACCCTTTGTTACGACGCAAGCGTCGGGGTATTAAACCCTCGTACGCACGAATAAAATTTCGCACAGAAGGAAGCAACCACTAAAAATATTTATAATGCGGTTGCCCTGTATGGTAATCCGAGAATTCAGTTGAGAAGGGAAAACGCTGCCTCTGATGATGCAGTATAAAATGAAAAAGATTTGAGTTGGAGACCGTAAAGTGGTCATTATCCCTCATTTGTTAAATAATCATATAGCATTGTAGGAGAAAATATTAAAGGTTTTTCTACATCAGATTCAAGAAAATCCTTATCGCCGGTTAGAATAATATCCGCATTATGAAAAAGAGCATCGCTTAACCTGCGGAAATAAGGACATTCGTGTCTAAAAAGATTCGCATTTATACTAACCGCGAACGACGGAAAGCCGCCATATCCGATAGCATTTCTTCTTCAGAATTCCATCCTTTATTATCAGTAAACATTTCCTGTATTTGCTGAATAGTCGCTTTTGTAGTTTGTTTACGAGAGCTGATAAGAAATTCAACATATTTTATCACGGCGCTATAATCTTCTTCTGTGAGTGTTTTCATCATTTGTGCAAGTTTAGATGCTGTAACGGACATTCCCTATCTCCTGCATTATTCAGACTGCAAATAGTTTATCATATTTTTTCAAAAAAAAATAGACTTTAAAATCCCGCAGATTCGTGCGCTCGTAGCCGTTCTGCAAAGATATTTGTTTGCCGTCGATCGCCTACAATTAAGACTATGTTTACTGAAATTAAATCTTCCTCATTACACATATACATCTTTGTCTATCCGTATTATAGTTATAGTATACAAAATCTCTAATACTATCGGAGAGTAATAGTGTGATCAATTTTAAAAACGTCTCTTTTTCCTACAGCGGAGAACACGGTACCGGAGACGGCGTATCCGAAATAGACCTTACCATAAAAGACGGCGAATTTGTCGTATTATGCGGCGAGTCGGGCTGCGGCAAGACTACCGTTACACGGCTGATAAACGGGCTTGCTCCTCATTTTTATGAAGGCGAGATGAGCGGTTCCGTGATGATCGGCGATGTGTGTGTAAACACGGAAAACTTATCCGATATTGCAGCGCTCACCGGAAGCGTTTTTCAAAATCCAAAGAGCCAATTCTTTAACCTTGACACCACCGGCGAGCTTGTATTCGGCTGCGAAAATCTCGGCATCCCAAGGGAGCAGATTCAACAGCGCCTCGAAAAAACAAAACGCGACTTGCAGCTCGATAATTTGATGGACAGGGATATTTTTGAACTGTCGGGAGGAGAAAAGCAGCAAATTGCCTGCGCCTCCTGCTATACCGCCGATCCCCGTGTGTTCGTGCTGGATGAGCCGTCCTCTAATTTGGATAAACGGGCAATTCAGCGGCTGCACCGGATGCTGGTAAAAATCAAAGCAGCGGGAAAGACTGTCGTTATTGCAGAGCATCGGCTCTATTACCTGATGGATGTAGCAGACCGCTTTATCTATATGCGCGGCGGAAGGATCGAGCGTATTTTTACACGGGACGAAATGAAAGCGCTCAGCGAATCCGATTTAACCACGCTGGGCTTGCGCCTCACCGATATGCAGTTCCTCGCCGCGCTTGCACGGAAAGAGGATGCGGCGCAAGAAACGCCGGTCAAGAGCAGTACGCTGCCTGAAACCCAACCCGTGTCAAAGCCCGCGCTTGAAGCGCTCGATGTAACCTGCGGCTACGGCTCTACCCGTGTGCTCGATATAGAGCGGCTCGCGCTGCCCGAACATTCGATTGTAGCGCTCATCGGTGATAACGGATCGGGCAAAAGCACTTTTGCGCAAGCGCTCGCGGGGCTGATTCCTTCAAACGGGAGCATCGCAGTCGGCGGCGCGTATCTGACGGCCGAGGAGCGCAGCAAACGCAGTTTTATGGTGATGCAGGATGTCAACCGGCAACTCTTCGCCGACAGTGTGCTGGAAGAAGTGATGATGAACACCGGCGCTTCCGCAGCGGATGCCGAAGCCGTATTGGCGCGGCTCGGAATCCTCGAACTGAAAGACCGGCACCCGGCCTCATTATCGGGTGGTCAAAAACAGCGGACAGCGATTGCTTCCGCACTCTGCGCAAAAAAAGACCTCCTCATTTTTGATGAACCCACCAGCGGACTTGACCGCCGCGGTATGGAACGCTTCGGCTCTCTATTACGCGAACTGCAGACAAGCGCCGCCCTTTCGCTCGTTATTACCCATGACCCCGAATTGATTATGCGCTGCTGCACGCACATCCTCCATATCGAAAACGGCAGGGTCTTAGCCTTCTATCCGTTGAATCAAGCAGGCATTGAACGGGTTTCGGCGTATTTTTTACAAGGCAGCGATGAAAATACGAGCCGAAAGCGGGACAAACAAAGCTCCATCGGCAAGATTTTGCAGTACGCCGGAGCACACCGCCGTACGATATACAAGGCAGCGCTCTGTATGACACTCGGAGCAGCGGCGAGTATTATCCCGTATCTTTTGGTATACACCATCCTTGAGCAGGTCTTAAACGGTTCGGTTCCGACCTTAGCCGGAAGCGGGAAAATGCTTGCAGGTATCCTACTGGCGGAAATTGTGTATGCTGTTCTGTACATGTACGGCTTTCAGCTTTCGCACCGTGCAGCTTACAACACGCTGGAAAACATACGCCGCTTTTTGCAGGAAAACTTGGAGCGTAAGCCGCTCGGGAAAATAAGGGAGATGGGCAGCGGAGCAATAAAAAAGCTGTTCATCGATGACATTGAATCGATAGAACTCCTTTTGGCGCACATGATCCCCGAAGGAATTGCTAATCTTACCGTTGCCGTGTTTGCGCTTGTGTTCCTCCTCGTGATCGACTGGCAGCTTGCTCTGGTTACCTGCGTCGTCATTGCGCTGGGTATTAGCGTTTCGGGGCAGATGTACCGGGTCGGTATCGACCAGATGGGCAGTTACTTTGCCGCAGCAAAGCGGCTGAACAATACCATTATCGAATATGTAAACGGTATGGAAGTTGTCCGCGTGTTTAACCGGCAGGATGAATTCGGCGAACGGTTCGCTTCTTCCGTTACTGCGTACCGCGATTTTGCCCTGTCGTGGTACAAGGTTTCATTTCCGTGGATGGCTTTATACGGCAGCTTGTTTTCAAACATCTTACTATACAGCTTGCCGTTCGGCACCCTGCTTATCTTACTCGGTCAGCTGACCCTTACCCGCTATATTTTGATAATTTGTCTTTCTTTCGGAATTGCGCCGCTCCTGCTCCGCTGCATGAGTTTTATCGGCGCCGTACCGCAAGCAAGTTATAAAATTCAGGCCTTGGAAAAAGCATTTGATTACCCCGAACTGAAAACGGGAACAGCGCCGTTTTCCGGCACGGGGCACGACATCGAGTTCCGTAATGTCCGGTTTGCATACAAGGATTTGGAAGTTCTGAAAGACGTCTCCTTTACGGCGCAAGAGCGGCAGATGACCGCCTTAGTCGGGGCGAGCGGCAGCGGGAAAAGCACGGCGGCAAAGCTCTTGGTGCATTATTACGATGTTTCGGGCGGCGAGGTGTTAATCGGCGGACAGAATATCCGTGAAATGAGCTTAGAAGCGCTCAATGAACAGATTGCGTATGTTTCTCAGGATGTGTTTCTATTCAACAAGAGCATTGCCGACAATATCCGTATCGGAAAAAAAAGCGCCACCGACGATGAGGTTATTGCCGCCGCAAAAAAAGCGCAGGCGGATGAGTTTATCCGTGAACTGCCGGACGGGTACGCAACGCTTGCAGGGGAAGCAGGCAGTAAACTTTCAGGCGGGCAGCGGCAGCGGATTGCCTTTGCACGGGCAATACTCAAAGATGCGCCGATTGTCATTTTGGATGAGGCAACCGCCTTTATCGATCCCGAAAACGAGCAAAAGATGAATCAGGCAATATCCGAAATCGTGCGGGATAAAACCATTATCGTCATCGCTCATAAAATGAAGTCCATTATGAACGCCAATCGCATTATTGTGCTCAAAGACGGACGTATCGCCGCTTCCGGCTGTCATGCGGAGCTTATTAAAACCAGCCCGGAATACCAAAACCTCTGGCGTATCTCTGAAGAGACCGCAGACTGGACGGTACGGGGGAAGTAAGAGGGGAGTAACCCTAGGGGCTGTCCAAAAACTAACCAACTTTTGAGACATCCCCGGCTACCGTGAAAACGGCGCAAGAACGAATTGATATGTACCATTTTTTTAATATTTGGTACACATCTTGATCACATGTCCCAAAAAAGACTATAATTGGGACATGTCGGAATTGCAAAAATTGCCGGTTGATCCTAAAAAGACCGAAACAATTACTATCCTCAAAGCAGAAAGCAAAGCGTCTAAAGCGCTTGCCGAGCTTAAAGGTATTGCACAGGTGATTCCTAATCAGTTTATTCTTATTAATGCCGTTGTGCTACAAGAATCTCAAGACAGTTCAGAGATTGAAAATATCATTACCACAAAAGATGAGCTCTATAAAGCTCTTTCCGAAACGGTAAAAAAAGTTGATTCTGCTACAAAAGAGGTTATGTTCTACAGAGAGGCCTTATACGCAGGTTTTGCAGAACTAAAAAAACATCATTTTATTTCTATAAATGATATCATAAACATTCAAAAACAGCTTGTTCAAAATAATGCGGGAATCAGAACTGTACCCGGCACAAAGCTGATGAATGACCGTACGAATGAAGTTGTCTATATTCCGCCGCAGACAAAAGAAGAAATTGACGGACTCTTAAAAAACTTTACTGAGTATTTAAACAACGATGATGATTCTCTGACAAAACTTGCAATACTTCACCATCAGTTTGAAAGCATCCATCCTTTTTATGATGGGAATGGACGAACCGGAAGAATTGTAAATATCCTTTATTTGATTTTAAAGCATCATCTTGATCTCCCAATTCTCTATTTAAGTTCATATATCATCAAAAATAAAGAACAATACTACGAACTTTTGCAAAAAGTCCGTACGGAAGAAGCGTGGGAAAAATGGATTGTTTTTATCCTTAAAGGAATAGAAGAAACCGCTGTAGAAACAATTGAGAAGGTAAAAGCGATAAAGGAACTTTTAGATAGCACAATCGAAAAAGTAAAATCGGAAGCTCCGAAAATTTATTCCAAAGAACTGGTAGAAACCCTTTTTGAAAATCCCTATTGCAAAACTGAGTTCATTGTAAAAACGTTGAGGGTAGAACGGAAAGCTGCCTCCCGTTACCTACATCAACTGGAAGCTATCGGTATTCTTACCTGTATAAAGGTTGGAAAAGACAATCTGTTTATAAATACCGGCTTGATGGATTTACTGAAAGAATAGTAATTGTCCGAGCTTTGTGTTATAAAATTATAAAACGTTGGGGCGCCGATGCGGAGCCGAAGAAGGAAGCTCTCTATGATTGCGATGGTTCATCAGTTACTCGTATTTACCGGCACGTATGCCCGGAAAATCCGATTGGCATATCTGTTTACTTTTTTAAAAGCGGTTGCGGCAAATGCGCCGCTGATGGTTGCCGTAAAACTTATCGACATGCTTATCAAAGGTGAAGCAGAAGTTAAAACGGCTGTCTATGCGGCAGCGGTCATGCTGCTTTTGCTGGCTATTCAGGCAATCTGTCAAAATATCGCAGACCGGCTGCAAGCGGGAGCGGGATATAAGGTCTTTGCGGAAAAGCGGCTTGAGCTTGGGCGGCATCTGCGCCGGCTGCCGATGGGATACTTTACTGCGGGGAATATCGGAAAAATCAGTTCGGTGTTGTCGGCCGATATGGTCTTTATCGAGGAGCAGGCGATGGCGGCTGTTTCGGAGGTTACAAGCAGCATCGCGGCGCAGATTATTTTGACGGGGTTTCTCTTTGCGCTGCATCCGCTGTTCGGAGCTGTTGCCCTTGCGACGGAGCTTACGGCAATTCTTTTCGCGCAGCCGATGATCCGGCTTTCCGCCCGTAATTCAAAGCTGCGCCAAAAAAGCATCGAAGCATTGACCGGCGCCGTGTTGGAATACACGGAAGGGCTCGGCGTAATTAAAAGCTATAACCTCACCGGAGCGGGTGCGGAAGATATCAGAGCCAGCTTTGAGCGCATGAAAGAAGCGAGCTTGTCTTTTGAAGAAGAATATTCCCCCAAGGAGCGAACACTACTGATTATTTACAGTCTCGGTATGACCGCAATACTTGCCCTCAATATTTGGTTGTTTCAACACGGCGCCCTGTCAAGCACCGTATTTGTCGGCTGTATGCTGTTTGCCTTCAATCTTTTTACGCCGCTTAGACAGCTCTATCAAAAGACCGGCATTCTGGCGATCATGCAAGCTGCGCTGAATCGTGTGAACGAAGTGTTTAACGAACGGGAACTTGAGGATACGGGAACCGAGTCTTTGCCGCAAACAGCCGATACGGAAATAACATTCAAAAATGTGTCGTTTGACTACGGGGATAAAGAAGTGCTGCATAATCTGTCGTTCAGTATCGAACAAGGGCAGATGGCAGCCTTTGTCGGGCAGTCCGGCGGCGGAAAAAGCACGATTATGAATATACTGGCACGGTTCTGGGATATATCGAAGGGCGAAATCCTCTTACGGGGAAAAAACATCAAAGAGCTTCCGCTGCCGGTGTTAATGGATCATATCAGTATGGTGTTTCAGCGGGTTTATCTGTTTGAGGACACGATTGCAAATAACATCGCGATGGGGCGTCCTCATGCGGATAGAGAAGCGGTGATCGAAGCGGCAAAAAAAGCGCAGTGTTATGACTTTATCATGCAGCTTCCGTACGGATTCGATACCGTTATCGGTGAAGGCGGCGCCTCTCTTTCGGGCGGAGAAGCCCAGCGTATTTCGATTGCACGGAGTATTCTCAAAGACGCGCCGCTCATCATCTTGGATGAAGCGACCGCGAGTATCGATGCCGATAACGAGCAGGCAATACAGAAAGCCTTGAGTGAATTATGCCGCGGAAAGACCACACTGGTTATTGCTCACCGGCTGGAAACCGTCCGCGAAGCAGACCGTATTTTTGTCATTGATGACGGAGAACTCAAAGAGCAGGGCACCCATGATGAACTGATCAAAGCGCACGGGCTCTATTACCGCATGACGCAAGCCCATAATGACGCTACATCGTGGCAAGAAGGAGCGTAAGAATGAGCGGAACCGGATCAAAAATATGCGGACTTATCTTTATTATCATCAGTATTTTTTTGCTGCTTGGAGGGCTGTATCTTCCGGCAGCCGTTATTCCCGTTTGGATACTGCGGGGATTAGATATCGCAGGTGTGTTTTTACTTGCCGTCGGTATACTCCTATATAAGGTGCTTAAAAGGTAAAACGGCAGCGATTTTGGGTTTTCTTTTGGTTTTTATGTCTAGGGCTGCTCATACGTATCGCTGCAACCCCTTACCTCCGCGCGCGGGATACGTCCGGTAATGGAAAAATACTTACCGAGCCGCCCGCAGGGACAGTCATCCTCTCCCAATAGCACGCCGGTATCCTCAGTCAACAGCGAATGCCCCGGGTAAGAGCCGGGCAGCGGCGACAGTACCTGTACAATCCCCTGCTCCCCGACGCCGCAAATACTGAAATCCTTTGCCCGCCTGAAAAGCACGTCAGACCAAATGCTTGCGTGCAGATGCCCTGCAGGACATTCCATATAAATACAGCCCGTTTGTTCCGCCATACCGTAATAGTTGCTGATGCGCGCAATGCCGGTTGCAGCGGTTATCCGTGCTTTAAACTCTTCCGGAGAAACAGCCTCGTTAATGAGGTTCTTCCAACCGCCGCCGTGTATCAGTATCCCGTTCGGAATATCGAAGCGTATCTTTTTTTCTTCAAGAACACGGATTACGTGTTTATAAATGATAAAGGTAAAACCGAAGGCGAGTACCGGCTCCCCCTCATGTTCGGCAAGAAAATTCCGAACAGCCGGAATATCCAGCTCCATATTTTCGTCAAGTGCGTAACAGGTACGGGACGCCAACAAGGAAAAGCCCAAAATACCGGCTCCCCGTGCCGAAAACATCTTCCTATCCCGCAGTGTTTTTTTCGTATCGAATACCAGATAGGGAATTCTATTTTCACCGACAAAATCGGCAATAATCCGGTACAGCACCTGCTGCTGATTTGCCGCCGTTTCCGCATCCAAATAAATCTGCGAAACACGCTGGCCGGTCGTTCCCGATGAAGTGAGCGTTTTAAAAATCGCTTCTTCGGGAACACTCTTGAGTGAAAGCTCCTTAAAAACCGATACCGGCAGTATCGGCGCCGTCTCCGTAGAAAAAACAGCGTTCTCCGGAATTCCTAAGGCTTTTAATAACCGTCCATACGGCTCGCAATGGCTACGGTGAAACGTCGTCTGTTCCGTCAGCAGCTCGGTGTATGCCGCCGCTTTTTCTTGATGCGTCAATGAATACGGTTTCAGCTGTATAAATTTATCTATGGTCATGATAGTTATAATCCTTGCCGTGGCCGGGATAAATATGAATACCGACAGGTAATGTTGCTAAGAAGGGTTCCGTAATTTCACGATAGTCTTTTTCACTGCCGCCGGGAAGCCGCAAAATCACTTCCCTGCCCGGCAACAAATAATCGCCCGAAAAAAAGATATCGTCATCAAGAAAAATACCGACGCTGCCTGCGGTGTGCCCGGGCAACGGCACAAAGCGGAACGTATGCCCGCGCCAGTCCAGCGTACAGGCTTCGTTATATGTTTTATCCGCAGGGCGGCACACAAACGGGGTATAAGACACGCCCGACTTGCCGAAAAAAGTGAGATACACCTCCATCATCCGCGACATATTAAGCCGCGCATTCTGCATCCCAATATTACACTTCTCGCTCGCCATTACCTGCGCATCGGGAAAGCGCATCCGCATCGGCTCCAAACCGGCCGTATGGTCGCAGTGCTCATGCGTTAAAAGTATCCATTCAGGCCGTAAGCCTTTTTGCTCCAGCACCGAAAGCGGCCCCGCAGGATCGTTCGGATCAATCACCACGCAGGGAGCGACCTCGTTCCCGTGTCTTTCTTTATGTTCGTATATAATATAGCAGTTGCTTTCGGCCAGAGGCTCCGTCCACACCGAAATCGCTATGGCAGACACTTAAATCTCTACACCGTATTTCGCCAGAATCGTTTTGCCTTTCTCGTAAGTTGAAAATTCCAAAACATCCAGCGTACTTAAATTAATTCCGAACGTTTCTTCGATAAGGCCTACCAAGTCCATGTGCCCAACCGAATCCCATTCTTTCAAACCGCGGTACTTTAATCCGGGTAAATCCTCTTTTTTAACCGGAAAATTCTGTAAAAAAATGCGGTCATATTTTTCAAGATTTGTCATTTTCATCTCCGAATCTTCAATTTTTAATTATCTTGGGCGTTCCGGTCGGTCAAAATATCCTCATCCGAAACATTTTGACCGACCGTCGGGCTTTTCGGGGATTGCACTAAACCTGTTCGGAAACTTCCGTTTCTGAACAGGTTACCTTGAAATGCGATGTTCTAAATCGTGCTATTTGTGCGATTTAGAACTCGGCGACCTATTCGACAACGCAGTTATCGAATAGGTCTAGTATAAAACGGCTCATTGGAGCCGTTTTATGTACCGCCGTTATAATTTTGAAAAATTACAACGGCGCCCCTTCAATCCCTAACGCGGGCTATGCACTCCGGCATTATATGCCGTTTTTATCAGTACGGACACGGCTACCGGTTGTATAACGCAAAAGCCTTTTAGTATTTGCAGTTAAAGCGTTTTTCGAATTCAGCTTTTAATTCGTCGCGGAAGTCGGGATGCGCAATTGCAATCAGATTATGCGCACGCTGCTTTAATGTCAAGCCTTTCAGCGCGGCGATGCCGTATTCGGTAACAACATAGTCCACGTCATTGCGGCTCGTAGTAACGGCAGCGCCTTCGTCCAACAGCGGAACGATTTTCGAAATCTTGCCCTTTACCGTTGCCGGCATTGCCATAATCGAAACACCGCCCTTACTTGCAGATGCGCCGCGCACAAAGTCAACCTGTCCGCCGACGCCGGAGAACTGTTTAAGTCCGATGGTTTCGGAAGCGACCTGTCCCATCAAATCTACCTGTACGCAGGAGTTAATCGAAATCAAATAATCGTTCTGTGCAACGATGAACGGGTTATTCACATAGTCGACCGGACGCATATCGACATCGGGGTTATGATTAACAAAATCATACAGCCTTTTGGTACCCATCAAGAAGTTGACGATAAACTTCCCGGGATGCAGCGTCTTTTTCTTGTTGGTAATAACACCCGCTTCTGCAAGTTCGACTACGCCGTCCGAGAACATTTCGGAGTGGATACCCAAATCTTTTTTACCTTTAAGGAACAACAGAACGGCGTCGGGAATAGCGCCGATACCGAGCTGGAGGGTTGCTCCGTCGGGAATGAGCGAGGCGCAATGCTCTCCGATTGCTCTTTCTATATCGCCGATCTTAGGCGGCGGCAATTCAATCAACGGTTCATTGTGTTCGACAATAAAGTCGAGGTCTTGTACTGAAACGAGACTGTTCGGGCCTGTCCACGGCATCTCTTTATTGACCTGCGCGATAACGGTTTTCGCCTGTTTTACCGCTTCCTGTGTGTAATCGACGGATACGCCGAGTGAGCACATACCGTTCTCATCGGGCGGGCTGACGGTTACCAGTGCCACATCGACCGGTAAGGTTGTTCTGAACAGCCGGGGAATTTCAAAAAAGAAGCACGGTGTATAATCCGCACGTCCTGCAGCAACTGCTTCGCGTGTGCTTCCCCCGACAAACAGCGCATTGTGCCGGAAGTTTTCGGCATATTCCGGCTGGCAATACTTACCGCCGCCCATTGCAACCATGTGAACGATTTCGACATTTTTATATGCCGCAGCGTTATCCACCATCGCATTCACCAAATGAGCAGGCTCGCCGCAGGCATGACCGATTACAACGCGGTTACCCGACTTAATGTGCTTGACAGCCTCTGCAGCAGTCGTCAAATGCTCCTGATAATACTTCTTCCAATCAGACATACGATACTCCTTTCCATACATTTTTTATGTTTTGAAATACGTTCGTGCGCTACACAAACGTATTTCAAAACCCGTTAAGACTGCTCGGAAACTGCGATTCCCGAGTATTTCTTTAAAAACATCCGTTCCCTTACCGCATGGCAAGAGTTACTTCGGCATCGGCGGCTAAATCACCGTCCGAAAAAATTTGGCCGCGGCACGTAATCCAGCCTAATTCCGCCCGTTCTTCCAAAAGCGTACTATAGATTTCGAGCGTATTGCCTAAAAGAATTTTCTTGCGGAAGTTTGCTTTTTTAATTCCCATAAAAAGCGGTGTTTTTCCGGCATATCGATCGAGTGTTAACAACAAAATGTCCGCCGCCTGAGCAATCGCTTCAACAGCGCACACACCCGGAAATATCGGATTATCGGGGAAGTGCCCTTTTAACAAACTCAGCTCAGGCGTAACGGAGAAGGACGCCTTAACTTCCTTACCGGGAACAAGCGACGATACCGTGTCGATAAACAGCATCGGCGGCCGTTGCGGCAGTATTTCCAACACCTGTTCATGGGTGAACGAACGCGCCTCTTGTTTTGCACGCGCTTCCTCGCATGCTTTTTTAATAAAATCCCGCGCCGGTAAAAGGTCTTCCCAGCCGCCGATTTTAAACAAGCGGCCTGCCGGTACGGAAATATCATCCCGCTTTGCACAATCGGTCGGACAGCCTGCAACGATAAGCGCGGCCGGATAGGGAGTTCCCGGCTGTACCGTTACGAACTCAACCTCCGGCACAAGCGTTTCAAGGCGGCGAATAACGGCAACACGGTCGTACCGGTTGTTACATCCGCCGCAATAGCGCACACCGATTGGAATCTTATCCGCCATGGCGCTGTTTCAAAATAGACCGAGCCTCATCCAATAAACTCTGACTCACTTCATTTATCAAAACGGCTCGCTTTACTTCGGGCATGTGTTCCATCAACTCCGATTGGATAAGATTCTCCGTCGTGAAGTCGGCAGCGGGACAGCCGGCACAATGCCCGTGTAATTTAAATTTAACAACACCGTCCGTAAAATCCACTACCTGCATATCGCCGCCGTGTGTCCGCAGCAACGGACGTACATAGGTGTCCAATGTTTTTTCCAACTCTTCGTACATACCGTTCCTCCTTTTACCAATCGATTTTTTTACAAAGCGCCGATTACTTCATTCGATTTACCTCGAATAGGGAATGAATCGGCTGCATAGAGGCTGTCCCAAAAGTCAGTTATTTTCAAGACAGCCTCGTACTATTTATTCATACGGAGAGCTTAATGCCCGCCGTTTCCCGACAACGCTCTACGTTGGGGGGCGATAATTAGTTTTCCGCCTTTTCGGCCTAGTTTGCAGCCTCTTTTTTATTCGAATCATAAAGCAGTGCAAAAAGAACAAGACCGACAACAAGTCCCCATGCAGCGCCGCGCATTGCTAAAACAGCGCCCATAACACCGCAAATACCGCGTTCAATATTGGTTTTGCACATATTCATCGCAAGCTGCGTACAAATATATCCTTGTACGATCAGTGTTAAAGACAGGGCAAGCGGCAAAGACGGCTGCAAAAGCGAAGAAATAGGCAGCAATGCAACGGCTACGAATGTTGAAAGACGGAACGTACCGAAACCACTGTAAATTGATTCCATCGCTTTCGGACTTTCCTTATAACGCTGAGAAACTGCTGCAGTAACAGCTGCCCACAGCGGACCGCACATTTGCGTATACGGACAGGTCATTGACATTGCCACGTTACGAATACCGCTGACGAGGTTCGAACGGTTTGCGTTAAAGTCGATCTTTTCATCCTGCCGAACTTCATCGGCTTCTCTGATGAGCGCTTCCGAAGTAACAAAGTCGCCGAATGCAATAATATAGGTAACAATTGCTACAGGCACTGCTGCAGCCCAAACTTTCATACTCGGCCATCCGATTGCGAATGGAGACAGCTGATTCCAAATATCCGCAAAATCCGGCACTTTAATAAGCGGCCACCATTGTACATGGGGAATGGCAAATTCGCCGGCGAGCGGCCCCACTACGACACCGATTAAAATTGCAGGCAGCATTCCGAATTTACCGATTGAATCGATAAGTTTATTCTTCCTACGCATATCCGCCCAGATCGGACTGAATAAGCAGAAATATGCCACGATAATTCCGATAGTGATGGAAATCGGATATTTATCAAAACGGCCGGTAGTTTTAAATTCACCTAAAACAGCCGCAATACCACCACCCATCAAAACACCGGCTTTTACGGAATTCGGCACGACTTTAACCATCTTACCGCCCAAACCGGTGATGCCGAATACCAAAAAGATAAGCCCGAGACACATCTGAACGGCAATCAATGCCTGAGTCCGCTCCGGTCCCATTACATAGCCGTTAGTTAAAAAGGCCGTAATCAGCGGAATTGCCGGCGTAACCCATCCCGGAACAACAGGGTCGCCAAGTAACACGTGAAACGTGTAAAAGAAGCCGTTGATGATAACCATCGACAACGCTACTTCGTAGCTTACGCCTAAGACCTCCGTTAATACCGGAATAGCTCCCAAACAGGTCGCGCACATAAAGAGCGCTTGAAACATCTCCGGAAAAGACCATGCATAGTGAATAAAAGGCAACCGAATCTTAAACGGTCCCGCCGGCCAATACGCTTGCTCACCGCCGTACTCACGATAGCGGCTTTTAAATTGCATTTGCGCATCTGTCATAAAAAATTCCCCCTTAAAGCCTTTCTTAAATCAAGACTTTATCATTTACCGCGAAGGTCATTCGACACTACGGGCTATAGTTATTATTCTATAAGCAATTTTTATG
Source organism: Treponema sp. OMZ 805 (assembly GCF_050937395.1). Taxonomy (NCBI): domain Bacteria; kingdom Pseudomonadati; phylum Spirochaetota; class Spirochaetia; order Treponematales; family Treponemataceae; genus Treponema; species Treponema sp. OMZ 805. Next base: position 69,920 of record NZ_JACCLP010000016.1, read on the forward strand.
CCAACCTCTCTTTTTGCAAATATATGATGCATCTACTTCGTTGCTGCGCACAAATTAATCCTCAACGTATCAGAACCGCCACGGACGGCGGTGGGGTTATGCAGTAGCGAGTTTTTCGCTAGAAAAACTCGTCGTTGAACAACGTACACGGATGTACATTTGCTGACATCGATAATTATCGTATTTTAAAAAAAGCTGCTTTTTAGTGTTTTCGTAAAGCCTTGCAATAGCGGTACGAATGCTATAAATGTAAGCTATATCTAACTTTACGGATTGCTCTTTATATACTGCTTTGGTTCATTTATAAACCAAAGCTCTTGATTGGTTCATAAATGAACCATCTTTTTACGGAGTGTTGAGACACCGGCTATACTGCTTCAGTTATGAACACCGGAAAACCGTTTCGTAAGTACGTTTCAAGGATGCTTATGGAAAATCAGTCAAAAGTTAGTTTACGTTCCGTTTATACGGAGATTCACCACTCTTTTCTTGCGAAACATACCGATAAATTTAGGGTTTTGAGTATTTTTCTGCATTGTACATTATTTTTTTTCAAAGGATAAAGATTCTATTAGCAATGTTGGCATAAAAATTGCTGTTACTATAATAGAGTGTCTATCCTGATAGACAAATAAACAAAGTAAGGAGTATGCACATGGCACTTATGACAGGCGAACAGTATGTTGAGAGTATGCGTAAACTGAATTTGCAGGTTTACATGTTCGGAAAGAAAGTTGACAATGTTGTCGACAATCCGATTCTTCGGCCGTCCCTGAACTCGGTGAAGGCTACCTATGATTTGGCTCAGATGCCGGAATATGAAGATTTAATGACCGTTAAATCTTCATTAACCGGAAAGAAGATCAACCGCTTCACACATATTCACCAGAGTCCTGAGGATCTGATTAAAAAGGTAAAGATGCAGCGGCTTTGCGGACAAAAAACCGCGGCTTGTTTCCAGCGCTGCGTCGGTATGGATGCGTTTAATGCCGTTTACAGCACAACGTATGAGCTCGATGAAAAATACGGGACTCATTATCATGAAAACTTCAAAAAGTTTATCCGGCACGTTCAGGATGAAGACCTGACCGTCGACGGCGCTATGACCGACCCCAAAGGTGACCGCTCTCTGGCTCCCCATGCTCAAACCGATCCCGACTTATACCTCCATGTCGTGGAACGGAGAGCTGACGGTATCGTCGTTCGTGGTGCAAAAGCGCACCAAACCGGTTTTATCAATTCACACGAAGTTATCGTTATGCCGACTATCGCAATGGGCGAAGATGACAAAGACTATGCGGTAGCCTTTGCTTGCCCGACCGATGCGAAAGGTATCTTCATGATTGTCGGACGCCAGAGCTGCGACACCAGAAAGCTGGAAGGTTCCGAAATCGATGTCGGTAACTCCACCTACGGCGGAACCGAAGCCTTGGTTATCTTCGATAACGTATTTATTCCGAACGATCACATCTTCCTGAACGGCGAATTTGAATTTGCCGGTATGCTGGTTGAACGCTTTGCTGGATATCACCGCCAGTCCTACGGCGGATGCAAGGTCGGCGTCGGCGACGTTCTTATCGGTGCGGCGGCAGTTGCGGCAGACTTCAACGGCGCTCAAAAAGCTTCTCACGTTAAAGACAAGCTGATTGAAATGACCCACCTGAACGAAACACTGTACTGCTGCGGTATCGCATGTTCGGCAGAAGGTACCAAGACCAAATCCGGTAACTACCTTATCGACTTGCTGCTTGCAAACGTCTGTAAGCAGAACGTTACGCGCTTCCCGTATGAAATTGCACGCCTTGCAGAAGACATCGCAGGCGGCTTGATGGTAACCGCTCCGGCAGAATCCGATCTGCGCGATCCCAAACTCGGACCGTATGTTGTCAAATACTTGCAGGGTGTTGCCTCCGTTTCTACCGAGAACCGTTTACGCATTCTCCGCTTGATCGAAAACCTGACCCTCGGCAGTGCTGCCGTCGGTTACCGCACGGAATCTATGCACGGCGCCGGTTCTCCGCAGGCACAGCGTATCATGATCTCCCGCCAAGGTAACCTTGCAATGAAGAAAAAGCTTGCAAAGGATATCGCGAAGATTAAAGAATAGTGCCGCCTAAGAACTTTAACTGCGGTTGCTAATGATAACATACCGCAGCTAAAGAGGCGAAACTTACGAATAAAGGCAGGGCCAATAACCCTGCCTTTTTTTAAAAATGCTTTACCAAACTGTTACCCATATACAACAGTTTAGCTCTAAAAACTCGGTATTCTTTTAGAAGCTACCGAAATAACTGAAGGAGGAAATATATGAGTGACCAACTCGCAACTGCAAAGATGCCGGAGCACTTCAACGAAGGGAAATTTCCTTTAAAGAAGAGAGAATTCGGCGGCGTGCAGCCGTACATTCCGCTCGGCCCATTCAATTTACGCATTCCGCTGATCCATCACGAATGGTCGTGGACGGAAATGCTTGCTGCATTCTTTCTCGGCGTCGCCTGTCTCGGAGCAGGAACCGCTACCACAATGACGACTTTCGGGTTTGATAACCCCGAAAACATCGCCGCGTTGGGGATGACGGAGAACAGCGTCTTTTTAATGTCGCTGACATTTGGCGTACTAAACGCTATCTGTTATTATCTGCCGTCATTATTGGGCGACCCCGTCGTTCCCGGATGGATTACCCCCGCGCTCCCGCTTACTTTAAAGTATTTGGCACAATGGGAACTGCCTAACTACGCAACCGGAAATGTCGACCGCGTCTATGCAATGATCGCCCTGCAAATGATTGTAGCGCTGTTCTTTTTAATCATGGGCGTAACCGGTATCGGACGTAAACTGGTAGATACGGTACCGCGCTCCATTAAGGCGGGAATCGTATTGGGCGCCGGCGTTACCGCAGGTATCAACGTATTCCAATCTCGTATGCCCAAAGCGCCGATTACCGTTGTCATAGCGGTATTGATGTCTTACTTCTTCTTGTTTAACTCGACCTTTGCAAAGGCCGCTGCAAAGAACAAAACATTAGAGACGCTCCGCAACCAAGGCGTTGTTCCGGCACAAGTATTCGCCATTGTATTGGCCCCGTTCCTTATCAAAGAAATAGCCGTGCCGAATATTCAGTGGGGCTTTACGCCGCTTTCTTTCGGCTTTGTGCTTGAACACTTCACCATTTTCGGCTTAGGATTGCCGGCTACGAAATTCTTCTTGGCAGCACTGCCGATGGCGCTTACCGTCTACATTATTGCGTTCTCCGACTTTGTTCTTGCAAAAGAAATTGTTACCGAAGCAACCGCAACCCGCGATGATGAAACCGTTATCTTTGACGCCGGACGATCAAATCTCGTATCCTTCCTGCGTAACGGTATTATGTCACTCTTTGCTCCGTGGGTTCCCATGTGCGGTCCGCTGTGGGCATCGGGTCTGCTGACTATTACGGAACGCTATAAGAGAGGATATAAGACCTTGCACAGCTACTGGGATGGCGTCTGTACGTTCCGCGCCGCAACTGTTATTGCCGTTTTGATTTTGCCGCTCGTTACGCTTATACGCCCTGCTTTCGCCATATTCTTCGGTATTACGATGGGCGTTCAGGCCTTTGCCTGCGGTAACGTCGGTATGACGATGTGTACCAACCGAAACGAAAGAGGTATTGCCTGCGTTATCGCTTCGGCACTCTGCTTCTACACCCCCGGATGGGCGCTGCTTATCGGCATTATCCTGTGGGTTGTTATCGAAGGAACCGAGCTTTTTGCAAAAAAGTCCGGCGCTCAAACAGCCGCCTAACGTCGGTAAAATCGGTATGAAAGGATCGGTATGCTATGATGACATTACAAGAAGCGCCCTGTGCTGTTTATACCGTCAAAAAAATAAACGGCTCGCGCGATCTTAAAAGACGGATGGAAAATATGGGAATCGCAGCCGGCGCGGATGTGGAAGTGATCGAACATACCGAAACTGCATGCCGGATTAAAACCGTTAAACGTGAAATAGAACTATCAGTTGAAGAGGCTGCCTGCATCAATGTCGGAGAACAGTTTAAACGAAACGGAGACCCCGTTTTGTTCAGCTGTTGCTCTTACGGCCGTGCAGGCGACCTCTGGGATAGGGCAAACGAAATTAACGAACATATAGGAGATGAAAAGCAATGAAGCAACTTGCGGTAAAACCCGAGATTCACAAGTTTGAAACGGCGAAAGAATTTGCAGAAGCGTTCAAACTCGGAAAAGATGATCTAGTCATAACGAATGAGTATATCTATAAACCGTTTTTCGGAGCATTGAACTTGCCCTGCGCGACGCTTTTTCAAGAAAAATACGGTGCGGGAGAGCCTTCCGATGATATGGTCGAAGCGATGTATAAAGATGTACACGGCAGCTATAAGCGTATTATCGCAATCGGCGGCGGTACCGTCATCGATATTTCAAAGTTTTTCTCCTTGACACATACCTCGCCGGTGCTGGACTTATACGATGGAAAGCAGGAAATCGTAAAAGGCAAAGAGTTGATCATCGTACCGACTACCTGCGGTACCGGCTCGGAAGTAACCAATATTGCCGTACTGTCGCTGAATGCACGCGGTACGAAAAAAGGCCTTGCACACGATGAAATGTACGGCGACTATGCGGTACTAATTCCTGAACTGCTGAAAGACTTGCCATTTAAATTTTTTGCAACGAGTTCCATCGACGCATTGGTACATGCCGTTGAATCATCGCTTTCACCCAAAGCGACGGAAAGCACAAAGCTGTTCGGATATAAAGCTATCGAGATGATTTTAAAAGGCTACAAAGAAATTGAGAAGAACGGTCACGATGCGCGGCTTCCGCTTTTATGCGATTTCTTGCTTGCCTCAAACTATGCAGGTATCGCTTTCAGCATTGCAGGATGCGCAGCAGTTCACGCAATGAGCTATCCGGTCGGCGCAACCTTCCATGTCGCTCACGGCGAATCAAACTATGCGATGTTTGCCGGCGTTTTAAAAAATTATCTTGAAATTAAAAAAGACGGTGAAATTGCAAAGCTTAACCGGTTTATGGCAGATATCCTCGGCTGCGACACGGCGCACGTTTATGATGCTTTGGAAAAACTGCTCAACTGTCTAATCCCAAAAAAGCCGCTGCACGAATATGGCATGAAAAAAGAGCAGATTACAGAATTTGCCGACAGCGTTATTGCCAATCAGCAGCGCCTTATGGCAAACAACTTTGTATTCCTTGACAGAGATCGGCTGATTAAAATCTATACCGAATTATTTTAAAATATCGGGAACCACTAAAAATGTGAGTTTTTAGTGGTTCTTCTTCGTTTACTTCTTACCATTTTATCGATTAAACATCTGGGCATTTCTAAAAACTCGGTTAGGGAAACACTGACATCCTCGCTCAAAAATAAACCTCCTTGTTCATTTTTGGCACACGGATGCCGCCCTATCCAGCGCTTTTGAAAATAGACTGTTGAGCAGTGTACATCCGTGTACTTCTCTGCCAGTTGCAAGCAAACTGGCTACTGCATAGAACCACCGCCATCCGTGGCGGTACTGATACACCCATTCCGTAAGCCTTTTGAAAATAGACGGTGCAGATGCTAGGAGCCTAGCCGAAATAAAGCGGAGGCGTACTTGTTGTACGTCGAGCATTTATTTCGGCATAGCGACAACGCAGATGCGCCGTATATTTTCAAAAGGACATATACTTGACAAAGACTCATACCAGTGCTATGCTAATTAAAAGGAGAAATTTATATGAAAAAGTGTGTTTTTTATAGGACTGCCCCCCCCCCCCCCCCCCCCCCCCCCCCCCCCCCCCCCCCCCCCCCCCCCCCCCCCCCCCCGCCCCCCCCCCCCCCCCCCCCCCCCCCCCCCCCCCCC
>NZ_JACCLP010000017.1:0-35192 GCF_050937395.1 Treponema sp. OMZ 805
ATGATAGTAAAAAAGGGAAGGTTTTCGGGGAGATTTACCCCTTAAACAGTAGTTACCAGTACACAAAAAAGCATCATTGATTAAAAAATCATTACAGCTTTTTCTACACTTGTTTTTTCTATACTGCTATCGTACACCATATTTATAAAAAGTGCCGCCATTTGGGATAAACCTCTATCAAACTATGCTCTGCAAAGTGTGCCGCACCGGTCTTAACATCATATCCTCGACTAAATCTGTCCATTGATGTAAGCACCCATCAAAAATTCATTCAAATCCGATTGCCACCGGCTTCCTTTTGAACGAAAATGATCAAGTAAAATCTTATTGAACCGAATTGAAACCTGTTCTTTTACCGGCTTAAAATACTTTTCATTTCCAAAATAAAACCCATCCAGATTACTCAGTTCCGGTATTTCCGATGTATCTATCTGCTCATCAGGGATGGCATTTTTTTCACACTCATTTATTATCTGTGATACTTGCAATTTTTTCATAGTACATCTCCCTTTCGCGCTTCAACGCAGGTCGCACCGATATTATCCGTTTTTTGCTGCCTTTCGGCGTATAAACAACAAAAACAACCAATTGATTCTTTATTCTGCCAAGAACTTGATACCGCTCTTCTTCAAGCATTGAATGAACTACATCATATTTTTCTAAGTAAAAAGGATCATCAAAGACCTGTTTTGCTTCATCAAATGACAATCCTTTATGTTTTTTGATATTCGCTTCTTCTTTTGGTAAATGCCATTCTATATCATCATTCATGTTAAAAAAGTATCACATAAATGTATTTCTGTAAAGCATTCCGTACTTATCATTTTTTCCGTTTTTCATAGATGAACCAGAGGTCTGGGTCAATCCAGTGCCGTAAGGCGCGTATCATAGAATATGAAGGAAATCCAAAAGCCTTTCTACTCTTTAAGTTATACAGCCGATTATAATCTACGCCGTTTTCAGCACACCATGAGTAAGTAAGCGGCTCTAAGTGTTTATACCCTGCTGAATGTTCCCGCACTATGCGATAATCATCCGGTCCTGTAAAGCGCTTCGGTTCCGGTTTTGCTTCCGCCGTTGTTGTTACCCACCATGAAGGAGGAATAACATTCCGTAAACGAAACATCATTTCGTAAGTCGGCTTTGTTACACCGGTAATACTTTTAAAAAAAGTGATATATTCAAGTCCATTCTTAAGTGCAAAGGAGCGAATGCTCTGTCCGGTATTTTTTACAAATTGCGATGCATAAAGTTCACCTTTATCGTCAGCGGCTTGGGTAATAGGCGCTTGGGTAAGATACTGCATCAAGGCCGCTTCGATAATCTTTGATTGTGAAACACCGCTTTCTTTTTCCCGCTCCAGCAGTTTATCATAGAGCGCTTTCTTGATATTTGCGTTTATTTGTTGCATCGTAGTATTCTTCCAAATATACTATCCATCGTAAACCTCTTTTCTATGTCCGATATCTACAACAAAAATAACCATCGTTGTATCAATGATTTTACAAAGAACTCTGTAAGCTCCAATTCGATAACGCCAAAAACCCAAAAGACTACCAACAAGCATTTTTCCACGAACTCTAGGATTATCAAGTAAAGCTACCTCGTCCATATAATCAAGAATTCGTTTTCTTACTGAAGTATCTAATTTTTTTAATTGCTTTCTGGCACCTTCTGAATAATCAACTTTCACAATCCAAACTCCTTACGAAGTTCTTCACTGGAATAAGTTTTACCACCTGTCCTTTCAAACTCTGCCCAAGCAGCAGCAGCAGTTTCATAATCTTCTTGATCTTCAAGACACTCGCGAATAAATCGCTCAACTGCCTTATTCAAAAACCAACTTCTTGTACAACCTCTGCTTTTACACAAAGAATCAACTTGATTAAATAACTGCGGATTAGCACTAAAACTCATACTTACAGTATTTCTAACACCCATAAAACTTCCTTTAGCCTCTCATACAGAGCTATCATCTGATACTACAAATGGTATTTTTCAATAATTTTATTAAAAATATTGAAAGTATTCATATTTGTCAAGTAGTATAGGTTAAAACAACGCTTATTTGTCGGACAAATGGCATGCTATTCTTGCGTCAATAATTGACACAAGGTACTGTTATCGGCTTGAGTAAGCGGAAGCGACGTCTCCGTCGCCGGTATAGACGATACGGAACAATGATCGTTTTCCTTAACGGGCGTTGTGTATCGCCGGTTTATGAGGGCTATCAATGAAGCGATCGGCATAACGTGCAAAACGCATCAGATAATGAATATCGATGGGGGCTTTTATACGAACGGCAATATACAGCCGCCTATTTTTTTTAAAAAAACGCACCGGAGACAGTTGTAAAAAAGATATTAAGGAAGGAGCCGCAAAGGCGAGACGCAACCCCATCGGATCGCGGATAGTCATTTTACCTTCCTGCCTACAAGAAAGAAGAAGTCCATGCTCTGAAATATTTTCAATAATGCAATCATATTCATACCCGTCTATCAAAACTGTTTGATACAGCTGTCTAAGACCAAGTGCTTCCCAGTGTGCAAGACCTGCCGGAAGCCGCCTTTCCCCTCGTTTCTCCGCCGTTTCAAAGCGGCTTTGAAGGGATGTAAGCCTATATGCTAATTCTAACGGTAAGGTACGGCCGAATACTGCCGTGTAATGCCGCCTTTTACCGCGAACACCGGTTAAGTGTACTGGTACTGGTAAACATTCCCCTCGATAGGTAATCAGAAGTTTATCATATCCCTGTCTCGGGGATAATTCCGTAACACAGTAAAGCTGCCACGCTTCTTGAAAGAAAAAGACCGGAATACACGAATGAACTGTCCCTGCTTCCTCAATGACAATCTTTTCAATCCCTAAATAGCTTAATACCTGTTTATCGACATGAATCACAAGGAATACTCCTTTTTCTTTGTTTCAGCATACCAATAGCCGTATTTTTCTAACAACGTAATAAGCGTTCTTTTACTCATCTTGTTTTGATCAAGAAGCAATCCCAACTCTCGATAAAAAAGTGCGTCAAATCCAAAGTACGCTCCATAAGTAAGGTTATCCAAAAGAAATAACATCCGCTTCAGTACATCAATGCGTCTTCCGGTCGCGGTATATAAAACGGTTACCGCAGGCGTCACCAATGGAAGCATTCGTTTGCATCCGGTTTCTTTGCCGTAAATAATGTATGCACGGCGCATAGAGGGGAAGGTGTAAAAAAGAATGACGGGACTTTTATCATCAAAGGTAAAAACGGTCGCATCCGGAAGTGTTTCAACATGAGCGGCGCCTCCGTGTGCAAACAGAGACAGTCCCTTTTTTTCACTCGGAATAGATACGGTAACCATATACTGCAAAATAGCATATTGCAATGATAACTTCAATATATTATACTGATGTTATAACATTATTAACATATTCATATTGTAGGAGGAATTGTATGCAAGAGTTCTTGCCTCCGTCGCCTGAAGTGCTCGTTTTACGTCAAATAACCGAATCATTTCATCTTTCAAATGATGAAGCGGACAGCGCTTTGTTACTTTTGAAAGCCCGTGCCCAAACCCTCGATATGCCATTCGATCAGTACCTTTCAACATATCACCCAAAAGGGTTCGCTATTTCCGATAATAGCCTTCCGGATGAGATAAAAGGGTATACCGCCTTTTTATCCGGTGATGCACGCGCCCTCATTGGCGCTGGGAAAAATGCGGACTTTTTCACTTTTGTCCATGAAGCTGCCCATGTCTTTCGGCGGCAGCTTACCGGAGCGCTGAAAGAGCGGGCGGAAAAAGCGTTTAAGGTCGAAGCGGGCGTTTGGAGTGAAGCACAAGAAGAAGCGTTTGCTATCGGGCTTGAACAGTATATCCGGTTACGCCTTGCCGCCTCAGAAGATCACCGCATTGTCTTTGAAAAAGGCGCTGTATTTACCCAACAGATTTATAACGGTCTCGATCGGATTATCCCGCTTAATCTTGAAATTATCCGTGTGTACGATGAGCTTTTTACTGCCGAGCGCTTCATCTTTAACCAACAACGCTTTGACGAAGCGGTTGATACTATTAATGCGCAAAAAGATGTATCACAGTTTGCGCAAAGTCATCTGTATCTCGGTATGACGTCTCCTATTTATCAAGAACTTGGGTTTGAACGCTTACCGGTGATGATAACCGCTCGTCATATTCAAAATATTATGCAGCCGGAGAAGGAAGGAAGCGCGACCAATTACCACGGGCTTACGCCTGAGATGATAAAACAAATTCCGGATGCGTTAAAAAAGCCCCTGCTTATTATGCAATCGCAGCGGAGCGATAGGAGAGAAGATATTATTACGGTTGTTTCATTAAAGGATAGTGAAGGTAGGCCGATTATTATTCCGCTCTCACCGAATAAAAAAGGATATTTTAATGGTATTGAAGTTGATATAAATCTTGCAAAAACGATATACGGAAAAGACCGCTTTACAAACTTTTTACAAAAAGCCGTACAAGAAAAGAGAGTGCTCTATATAAATGAAAAAAGCCGAGAATTAGCAATCCCGGAACTCCAATTGCTCCGCGACCGAGATTCTCAGCTTCTATATGAGAATATAGCAGCATATCACAATGCTGTCAAGCAAAAAAATCCTGATATTTGGACAGAGAAGAGAGATGGTATCCCCCTTGCCTAAGCGGAACCGGTTAGGCAAAATAGATTAAGCAAAAATACTACCAAGGAGATACCATCGCAATGGATTATTATGCATCTTACAAAAACAGTAAAGACCCCTCGTTGTTGAGAAAAGAGTTGGTCGGCTACGCGCTAAAGTATGGCAACAAAAAAGCTGCACGGCACTTTCAAACAACCGTAAAAACGGTAAGAAAATGGAGAAAACGCTGGCAAGAAAAAAAAGGGGCAGGGCTCAAAGACCTGTCTAAAAAACCTCAAAAAAGCCCTCGCATGATGAAGATGTATTGGCAATTCAAAATAAAAGCTCTCGCAGAAAAAGCAACCGCAGATAATAAGCGCATTAACGGAGCTGTTGAATTAAACGTGAGTATAGCATTCCTTACTCTATTAAGACGGTCGTCAAATATTTAAAACAAAACTACAAACTGCCGAGCAAAAAAACGCATCGAGAAAAAAAGCGGGATATGCGAGAGGTTAAAAATAAATACCGTGCATTTGAAAAAATACAGGTAGATATCAAATATTTGGATGATATTCCTGAATTTTATCACGATTTCATGCAGTTCCACTTACCAAAATACCAAATAACCGCTCGTTGTATCAGAACAGGGGCATATTTATCGGCTACACACAGCAACACAGCACGACCAGTACCTCCATTTTCATCTATCGGCTTTTCACTCATTTAAAGCGATATGGCATCAAGCCCTCTGAAATAACGATCCAAACCGACAATGGCACTGAGTTTACCGCCCCTTGGAACAGCCTAGAAAAAACTCTTTTTACCAAAGTTATTGAGCTTTCTTATGCCGCTACGCATAAAACCATTCCCGTCGGGGCTAAGACCTATCAAAGCGATGTGTAAAGTTCTCATCGGCTTATCGAAGATGAGTTTTACGCCTGCCAGTATTTTTCCAGCGCTCAAGACTTTTTGAAAAAAGCGCATCAGTACTAGAACCACTTTAACTTTACTCGGTTTAACACCTATAAAAATCGAGCCTTTAGACCGCCGAAACAGGTTCTAAAGAGCGCTATCCGCGCTTTGTGTGTAAAAATAGCTTTGTCAATTTTTGCTACAATGAAGGTATGCTCTTTTTCGTGATTGGTATAAATACTGTTTTGATAATGACTTGCCTGTTTTTATCATGTTTCGGCGCCGCCGAAACTCGCCGCCAATGCGCCCAAGGATGGGCGGGGGATAAGTCATCAACAAGTTTTGGGACAAAACTTGTCCTCTACCGATGTACATGGACGTGCATCGGTAGAGAGGTATAAGGATGTACACTTTTGGCAAGGCAACGAAGTAGATATGCCGCCTATTTGCAAAAGAAAAGGACGGCTTAATCAACAGCATTAAACCGTCCTCATTTCGGGTGTATAAGAAACGGCGTCTGGATGTTGATACCGCCGTTTAATGTCCCCTTCTGCTTTTATTATCGGCGGATGTTGCAAAATGTTTAGAAGAATTTTCATTATTTTATAAGGTTCTGCTAAAAAAGGTGTAAAGTTCTTAAAAAGAGGCTTTTTTACCGGCTTTTAAATATTTCATATACCTGTAACGCCATCAGACGAATCCGTTTGTAGACATTTTCAGCAGCTGCAATAGGCTGTAGATCGTTATCTTTGCCGGCTTCGTCGTTAAAAAAGAGCACGGCGACCAAATCTTTCGCAAAACCGTTTTTGATTTTCTCGTCTATTGTGTTGAGCTGTGCAATCAAGGCAGCCTGTTTCCGGGCACTGCTCCCGTTGCCGGAACTTCCACTCTTACGTGTGCCTTCTTCACTGTATTTCGCTAAGCGGTGGCACAACGCTTCTGCCTTTTCCGCTTGGGCTGCAAGACCGGCGGCGCTCTCGGTCATTGTCTTGACCGAAGCGGCTAACAGCCGCTTCCGCGCGCCGCAGCTATCTAAAAATGCTTGGGAGTACACGCTTTTTACGAGCGTCTCCAGCCGTTTATTAATTGCGGCGCGCGGGAGGCCGCCGGTCATGCCCGCAAAATCTTCCGCAGAGCAGGCGGGCATTCCGGGAATGAACACCCCGTGTGGCATAAGATTGAAGGTTTTAACCTCCGGATATTTGGCAAGGGTGCTTGCGAACCACCACGCATAGAGCAGCATACGGCGGTCGGTCAATACCGTCCCTCCGGCGTAATCCTGATGCAGCGAAGGAAATGCCGAATATAAGCTGTTAAAGTTCGCCTGCTCTGCGGAAGCAACGCGGGTAGAGCGGGTATGGACGGCTTCTTCAAAGGTGCTGCCTGCAAAGTGCGTTTGCTTACCGGGATAGGCCAAATCCAGTCCCGCCATGATAACGGGCTTGGCGCCGATATACCGCGCAAAATCCCACGCAGTTGTTGCAACCGAACCTCCTGCGGCGAGCGTACAGTCTTTATTGCCGTTCTGTTCTTCACCTTTGCCTTCAAGATAACGGGCAAAGGGCGCCGAAGATTCGGAGAGGAACACTGCGCGGTAACGCTGTCGGAGTACCGCCGGAAAAACCGCCGCCTCGCTGATTAAAATGGACTTGTGTGTATCCAATCCGGCGGTATGCAGGTAGTTCCAATACTGCGGGTCAAAGCTGAGAATAAAATCCGGCGTAATATCTGCCCGTAAACATGCCCGCATTGCCGTATCCACCGCGATAATCAGAAAATCTTTGCCGCTTTTTTTAATCTGCTCAAGATGAGCAGTTAAACTCGGTCCGCCGGCAAGGACGACGGCAGCCGTATCGGAAAAAGCATTTTTAAAACAGTCGATCTTTGCCGTCGTGCAAAGCCTATCGAGGTTTTTTACCGTGTTTTTTAACCACAGCGTACCGAAGCGTTCCAGCGTTTTTGCATTGATGCTGTTTTTCATTTTATTCCGCTCAAGCAGCGTAAAAAAAGTTCCGTACCACGGCTTATACGCTTCGGCGAGAACGGGCGCTTTAAACAGTATTTTGCCGTTCCATCCCGTTGAAGCGAGAAATGAGGCTGCCTCTTCCGGCTGTGTTCCAATCAGCAGGCTTAAACGCCGGTGCCGGAAAAGGGCGGCGAGGCGGCGGGCGGCCAAGCAACACAGAAAAATGTTGGAGTCCGCTTCGATGATTACCGCTTCGGCAGCGGGAAAGCGTTCGATATACAGCGAAGCAAGATAGCCTAACCCAAGCCCCGTAAAGATACAGCGGCTCTGCGTCTCTGCCGTTTGGAAAAAGTCGGAATCGAGGATACGGCGGGCTTCTTCTTGGGGATTGTATTTGGAGTGCACAAAGCTGACCTTTACCGCCAGCGTCGGTGTATGTTCCATGCCTCTTGCTTTTGCTTGTACTAATCGGTATTCGGGCGGTATAGCTTGTAAACACTGCAAGGCTGTTTCCGGCAAATTGAGTCCGAGTCTTGCCGCCTGTTCGGGAAAGCGGGCGGTAAAGTCCTTACAATTTTGGAGGAATACTTCGGCATCGATGGTAAAGGGTATGCCGACAGAAGCTATTCCGGCACCGATAGAAGCGCCGTTGTTACCGGCAGAAGCGGCGCCGACAAAACCCGCGCCGTTATTCAAGGGTGAGTTCAATGATCATTCCTTTTACAACCGGCGTTCCCGCTGCCGGACTTTGAGCCGTTACATAGCCGTCTCCGGTCAGCTTAACCGTAATATCGGTTCTGCCTAATAAATCGAGCAGCAGCCGTTTCGGAGTACCGAGCAAATCGGGCATCGTGTCGCCGACGGTTACGGGTGTTTGGCGGTGCGATTTGATAATGCCGGTATGGGTTATGTTCGGAGCATTTGCCCGCCCCATACCGCGATAGTCGATAATTGCATTGGCTGCTTCCGAGATAGCCGGCGCGGCAACCAACGAACCGTAGGTTTCCCCGACGGGACGGATAACCGCCATATACAAAATGACCTGTGGGTCATCGACGGGAAAAATACCGATACAGCTGCTGAGATAATCGGTGGAACTGTAGCCGCGCCCATCCGCTTGCGCCATCTGCGCGGTACCGGTCTTAACGGAAATAGGTACGCCTTTAATCGAAGCCCGAAAGCCGGTACCGTCATCGGCGGCGGTCTGCATATAACCGAGTACCGTTTTTGCCGTTTGCGCTGAAATAACCTGCTCAAGCGGTTTCGGTTTATGCCGGTAGACCGGTTTCCCTGTCGAGTCCAGAATTTCGGACAAAAGACTGAGCTTTAATGTTTTGCCTTTATTGGTAAACGCCGTTGCAGCTTGTACAATTTGCAGGGAGGTAACGCCGATTTCCTGTCCAATCGCAATCGTGTGCTTGGTACGGGTAGACCACGATGATACCGGCGCAAAAATCCCTGCCGCTTCTCCGGGCAGTTCAAGACCGGTTTTTTTTCCAAAGCCGAATGCCCGCAGCTTTTCAGCGAAGGCTGCGGCATCGGTTTTGTCGGCGATCTGCGCCATTCCGTCGTTGCAGGAAAACCTGATAATGTCGCGTGGCGTTACTTGACCGTGTACCCGCAAGCACCGGATCACGTTTTGGTCTTTTTTGTCATTCAACTGACGCGGTTTAAACACAAATTGTGCATCACAGGTGTAGACATCGGAATCCTTCGTTGTGCCAAGTTCTAAAAAGGAAGCTATTGAAAAAATCTTAAAAACGGAACCCGGCTCATAGATAAAATAGGCGGGGCGATCAAACCGTTCCTCTTGAGTGCTGGAAGAAAAACGCGCTAAATCAGCGGAAGGTTCGTTTATGTATGCAAGGATTTCGCCGGTCTTTGCATCGGCAGCCAAAAAAATGACCGCCTCTGCCTTGGAACTCTTCATTGTCCGTTCGGCTATCTGTTGCAGCATATATTGAATGGAAGCATCGATTGTTAAGGCAACCGTATAACCGTCTTTGTCGGCGCCGGCAGTGCCTTCAGGCGGGGAGAGAATGTTTTGCATGGAATATTCAATGCCGGTCAACCCTTTGCCGTCATCGCCCAGATAGCCGATCAGCGTTGATGCGAGTTCATTTTCAGGATAGATGCGGTTTGCTACCGCTTCAAGCCGTAAGCCCTTGAGTCCATATTCCCGTATGGCATCTTTTAAAATCTCTTTTTCATTTTCACTCAACTTCTTCTTTAAATATAAAAAATTCGATTTTGAATCTTGCATTTTATCAAGCAGCTCGGATTCCGAAATTTCAAGAATCGGTGAAAGGATATTGACAAGCCGATTGACGTCGCTAATCAGTGTTTTATTTACCGATAGGTTATACAGCGTTGTCGCCGCCGCTAAGATTTTTCCGTTCCGATCTAAAATTGATCCCCGCTCGCGAACCTTCTTAACGGTGTGTACTTCCGGTTCCGAACCAAGCATCGCCCGCGCATATTTTGCGACAATTAAGCCGGTAAAGATGAGCAAAAGGCCGATAAAAAAGATGATGCGTTTTTTAGAAATAAAATGATTTAGTTCCATAGTAACCGACCGCAGATACTATCAACCGAGACAAACCCGTAATCGCGGGAGTCGCGGGATTGGGGTGCATTATCGCCGAGCGACAAAATAAAACCGGTAGGAACATATTGTTCGGCGTGCGGTAAAAATCCTCCCAGATTCCTGAATTGCACACGGTTAAGCGCAACAGTTCTATTATCGTCTAATTTAAGTGAGCCATAACTTTCCGGCGCTTCTTGCGAGGCTGTAATAAAATGCAGTTCCATATTTTCTATTTTTACGCAGCGCTTTACAACATACCGACCGTCGATATGATAGAGCACCGCGTCCCCTGTTTGTGGCATCCCCCAGCGGCAAAGATACCGGTTGGCAGCGGGGAGCGGAATGCCATACGCCAATTTCCATATAACGACAACCTGCCCATCGAAAAGAGCAGGCTCCATCGAATGCCCCGAAATCCGCCTTATATCTAAAACATAGCTTTTTAAAAAGAGAATGCCGCCTATTAACACAAGGAAGCATAGGAATCTTCTTTGAACCGGTTTTTTCACCGGCTAAAGATAGCAAAAAAGCAAGATTTTTTCCAGCGGGGAATAACAGGGCGCTACAGGACATTGCTTTTCAGTATCTTAGGAAGTGCTGATTAAAGCGAGGAGCTCATTTAATCAGCACTTTTCCTTATTCGCCGAATTTATTGAAATAGCCTTGAATAAAAATAATTGGCGTTCCTTTATCGCCGCTGCCGGAAGTAAGGTCGCACAGCGAACCGATGAGGTCGGTTAATTGACGGGGAGTGGTTCCTTGGGCTTCTTTTTGATCAATCTGTGATGAAAAGGCATTTTTTTTATGCTCGCTGATGTAGGTAATCATCGCTTGGTACTGCTCTTTATCGGACAAATTTTTAAAGTTGTTGTCCGCAAGGTATTTCAATTTTACCTCATGTGGCGTACCGGATAAGCCTGCGGTAAAGCCGGGGGAAACGACAGGATCGGCGAGCTCCCAAATCTTTCCGACGGGATCCTTAAAGGCTCCGTCTCCGTATACCATCACCTCAACCGTTTTACCGGTTTTTTCTTTAAGCATGTGCTGAATTTTTTCTACCAGTGCTTGGCAATCATTCGGGAAGAGCTTGATGGAATCTTCGGTTGCCTTATTTGAACCGAGCAGCCCATACACGCTGTTGTATCCGCTGCCGTTAACCGGTTGAGCGAGTACATCGTCAAGACCATACACACGAGTTGCGCCGTGTTCTTTTAACCGCCGTTTTGTACTTTCCCGTGTGTGGATATCGCAGACAAGCACGTGTTTTGTTGAGGAAAGAACAGCGCACGGATCATTGGCCAGTAGAATAGAAGATTGTGCATTGTATTTTTTGATGATTGAGTTATAAAAAGAGATGTAATCGATACCGGTAAACGGGTGTTTATATACCCCGAAGCGTTGCGTAAATTCCTCCGCCGTAAACGTATCCTGCCATGGATTTACCGATTCCGCTTTACCCGTATCGGGATCCATCAGCCGGTTCCCCACCTCGTCGGAAGGATAGCTCAATACAAGCGTTAGTCTGTTTCCAGCCTTTGCGATACCCTCCAAACAGATTGCAAAACGATTTCTGCTTAGAATAGGAAATACCAAACCGATGTGCTCGTTTCCGAACTTTTCTCGTATATCGGCGGCAATCTGATCGGTAGAAGCATAGTTCCCCTGAGCACGGGCAACAACGGATTCCGTTACAGCAAGGATATCTCGGTCATGGATGGAAAAACCTTCCGTTTCCGCCGCCGACAAGAGCGTATCTACCGCTATTGCAGCAATATCATCTCCTGCATGTACAATGGGCGCTATCAATCCCCGCGAAACCGTTCCGATCTTCTGAGGCATAATTTTTCTCCTTAGGGTACTCATCAGAACACAACAGGCTACTGAGAGTATCTTTTCGTTTTATTTTAATCGGGCTGCGGCTGTTTCGGCTTTTGCCCTGCTCGGATATAACTCTACAAAGGAGCGTTGCAGCCATCCGTCCGTAAGATGTACCCACAGTTCGCTCTCCGAATCTTTCGATACGAATTGTGTCCCTGTTACTTCGTATATCTCTTTTCGCCGTGCATGGTTGACAATGATACCGTTTGCTCCAGGGCTATCTTTTAATGAGATATAGGTTTCGACAATAACGGCAAACCGGTCGGCGTCATTTACGGCTGAATCAGGCGGCAGTATAACAGAATCGAGTGTTGCGCGATTGGTACAGGAGAACAAGCAGGAAAAAAGGCAGAGCACAACAATGCGGCATACGGCACCCACGCCGCTTCGTATCACATTTTTCACAATTATAACTGATAAAATTTCCGGAGTTCGGGAATGAACAGCGCATCCGATGGAACTATCGGGATATTCTGCAGTTCATCAAGTAAAAACCATTTTAATTCGGAGTGCTCGGAGGAAACGCATGTTTGCCCCTCCGGAATTATCACTTCGTAAGCAAAAAGCTCGAAATTACGGTGTTCATTTTGAAAATGTTTATGCGCAATAAACCGACCGACGGATATGCTAACGGCAAGCTCTTCTTCATACTCGCGGATTAATGTCTGCTCGTGTGTTTCGCCTGCTTCACACTTTCCCCCCGGAAATTCCCAATGTTCTCCGACATCGCCGCCGGGTGTCCGCAAACCCAGCAGGAACTTGTTATCTTTCCGAACAATACCTACTACCGATTGGCGCATAGGCTATAAGAACAGTACCTGCGAAAAAAGCAGGTGGGTAACACCGGCAAATAGGCAGAAGAAACCTATCGGTTGTTCAAAGTTAAGAATACGGGTTAAGAACGGCGGCAGTGTCAGCTGATTTTCAGAGGCTTTAATCCAACGCTCAAAGAATACGATACAGCCGAGAATGCCCGAAAGCGCGGGGATAATATCGCCGACCAACGGTGTATTCCCTGCGACGGGACTGAGAAGTTTAAATACGGCCGAGATTCCCGAAAAAATCAGAAGCACCAGTAAAAATGTCGGATCGTTTAAAAGAGGGTATTTGATATTGAATTCCTCTTTGTCTTTTGCGGAAAGGAGTAAAATTCCCCCCATCATAAGGTTTGTGGTAACAGAAAGAAAATAGAAAGGTAACATATATGTGCTCCCATAACGCATAATAAGCGCTTTTATACAGAATATCGTATTTATAAAAAAAAAGCAATTCATAACGAAGCATTTGTCAGGGTAAACGCATCAGTCGGTCATTTTACCAGTCCCGCAGAATAATGAGGCTATCCAAGCAGAGTTTCGCCGATTGGCGGCTCAAATGCTTGTCATGCCTCATTATTCTGCGGAATTTGATTTACTTGTCTGATGCGTTTACCGTGTTTCTGAAAAAGATTGTGCAAAATTTTATCTAAAATTTTGCACAAAAGGAATGCAGCACATCAGAATCGAGGGGTTGACCTAAAATGGAATTTCCTTCATAATTACCCTGTTGCTTTTTGGGGGTGTAGCTCAGTTGGCTAGAGCGCTTGCATGGCATGCAAGAGGTCAGGGGTTCAATTCCCCTCACCTCCAAATAATCCCGATAAAATAAAAAGAAGGTAGGCATAGAACCGCGTATGGATATATCAAATCTTGATCCTGAGCTTGCAGCCTTGTTGGAAGATATTCCTGTAGCGCCTTCTGCTTCTGCTCCGTCTCTTGATCTCTTCGATGATATCGGCGACGATATTCTTCTATCAGCTTCACCTCAAGCTTCCGGCAGTTCGGAGCCGAGTCCTGCCAGAGTTGACCTAACCATTAAAGAGTTCCCCAAAGTTAAACGTTTTTATAATGATACTCCGCACACCTATTTTGATTCGGCGGATTTTTATAAAAAAGTGTTAAGAAATTGCGGTGAACCTTCTCAACGTTTGCATAATACGCTCACAAAATATCTTACCACACGCGATCAAAAAGACCGTACTGTATACCGGCAGCAACTTGTCACAAATTATTGGCAGTTTATTTCCGTACTTGTGTTAAAATTACCGACAGACGAATCCGCAATCGAAAAAAAGTATGCGTTACGGTACGGACTCATTTTGCCGACACTTTTAACCGCTGAACAAAAAGATACGTTTGCAAAGATTATCGATGAAAATCCTTATAATGAGCCTATTTATTACCTTGATGAGTGGTTCCATGATATTGCCGTCGGATTGATTAATCCTTCTTCCACTGATGAGGTACGGACAAAACAAAAGAATATGTCGACTCATTTCCAGCAACTGCTTAATAAGGCGCAGGGAAAATTGCAAAGTGCGGAAAATTTGCTTCGTGCCAAATCGGATGAACGCTCCAGTGCGGAAGAATTGGTAAAAAATCAAATCCATGAGCTGTTTGTACATGACAACATTGCCGGTTTTGCAGGAATAAAAGCGCCTTTTACTGAAACGCAAAAGCGCAATGTAAGCGATTTAGGCGATAATCTGAGGCGAATCCTTGCACTGGATAAAGAGCTAACGAACTTTTTGAATGAGTATCATCGTGTAGATGAAGATGTCCGCTCCTTGCGTGAAAAAATTGAAATCAGCGGTGACGGTGAGCTGAATGTCTCCGATGTAAATACGGAGCTGGAAACCGTTCGGCAAATGGTTAAGATGACCTGCGGACGGCAAGGAAATCACTTTCCTATTTTATCGCGCGAATTCTTCCGCTGTACACCAAATGAAATCGGCATTAGAGAAAACGTATTGGAGATTATGCGCTGGATTGAAAGTATTGACTGCGAAGCGTATTGCCGCCAGTACCGCTCTCAGCTGAATAGAATACCTCCGTTCGTGGTGCTTATTCCCTCTTATGGCGATATAGGTTTTTGTTGGGAACCCTTCGATCGGTATAATCGCGTAACCAGCCGCGGACGCATTGCCATTCCGATGTATACAAAAAATTTGAAAAATGCACTTTTAACGGCTACCGCTGACCTTCGATGGCAGGTCGCAAAGGAAAAGGCATCATACTATTGGATGGAAGAAGGTTTAACCGGTAATTACTATCAATGGTTCCAAGCTCAAAAACTGAAAGGCGACGTAAAAGAATACTTTATCGAAGATTACTTAATCTGGATGACTAAGGAAAGCGAAGGAATACAGAAGCTTGATAGGGAAGTACGGAATGTATTCTGGCGCTATATGCCGTTCAGCAAGGCGGTTAAAGAAGAGCTGAAAACCCGAGCTCCTGTTTATCAAGAGCTGTGCCAAAAAGATTTAAACCGTCAGATGTCCGACGGCTATTAATCCTTTGGAAGTGCTGATCAAAGCGAGGAGCACATTTAATCAGCACTTTCTCTTGTTTTTGCGGCTTATTTTTTGTTATTTAATCCGTATTTGTTCATTATCTTCTTCATAATTTTACCGTAAAAGAAAAACGATAATACAATACCGGCAATAACTGCAAAAGGCAGCGCTGCAAAAATACGTTCATTCACGAATTTTGCCAGCAAAATAATGATTGCAGCACATACTGCGCTGCATCCGGCAATAAGTACGAGCGTTACCAATGTCCCGATAATTAAAAAAAGAATAATATTCCGCATTTATTCCCCATTGTTCGGCTCTGCCGGAGTTTTGCTTTTGCCCTTTCCTTCCTGTATGAGCAGTGCAACGAATAAACCCACTCCGCATACCACAATAGCGGAATCTGCGATATTAAATGTCGGCCAACGTTCCAAACCGAAAAGACCGAAAAATTTAACGTCGATAAAATCCACAACGCCTTCCGCTCTAAAAAATCGATCGAGTAAATTACTGATTCCGCCGCCGATAATGCCGCTTAAAAACCAACGCTGTTCCCGTGGAAATTCCGATTTAAAATAGAGTACGCAAATACCGGCAATAAAGCAGGCGGGGATGCAGGCTATTACGACAAAACGCATAACGGAGGAAAGTCCGCTTCCGAAACTGAACGCTGCACCGGTATTGTAAACACAGACAATTCGTATCAGGTCCCCGAAAAAAGAAGCCCCCACAGACCACGGATCAATCGATTTAACAATCAGCCATTTAGTTAGTTGATCAAGTGCAATAACCGCAAAGGTTAGTATAAGCGGTAAAAAGTAATCTCGTCTGTTTTTGATATTCATCCGCATAGTATAGTAGATTTTTTCCGAAAGGTCTACAAAGTCTGAAAGGCAACCAGCATTAGAGTGTTTTTTTTACGCCTCCGCAGAATAATAGGCTGTTCAACCAGAGTTGAACCTCTTCGCGGTTCAAATGGTCTCCCAGCCTATTATTCTGCGGCATTGAACATATCTGTCTGATGCTGTTGCCTTTCTCCTGAAATAAGCTGTGCGAAATTTTTTCTAAAATTTCGCGGGGATGTCGAAAAAGTAACCAACTTTTGAGACATCCCCGTTCCCAAAAACATTGAAGCGCATAATGCTACCTAATTTATCGGATTTGGAAAAAAGCCGATACATAATAAGGAAGGGCGTTATGATTTGTATCTATTTTGAAATTCCCTATGAACGGCAGCTAATGAGAATTGCTCCGTTTGAAATACAAAAATTATTGAATGCCGTCGTGGAATCGGCTGAAGCAAACGGTGCTTCCTCATTTAAAGTTTCCTGCGCCTCGATTTACCGCTTCAGCAGCCGCGAAGTTGCTCCGGCGTTTTCCGCCAATTTATTTTTGCAAAATTTAGCAGATTTGCTGCGTGTTTATAAAAGACGAGTTGTAGATTACCGGATTATTATCGATTGCTGTGAAGAAACGGATTCTGACGATGCCATTGCAGATCATTTTGCCGCTTATAGGGGCATCCTTATGCCGAGTCGCAGCTTTTTTGCCTCCGCACAAGCGGAACGGCTTTTGAAAGCCTATATCCGGTTCGAATATGTGCCTAAAGTTAAACTCTACTACAGCGCTAATTTTATCGTACCGAAAACGGATCACACCGAAACAGCGGAAGCCCAATATCGTATCTACCTCTCGAATACCGGTACGTGGATACATGCGGTGTATCATTTTATGCTTGTCCATCCGCTTACCGAGCACGCGATAACGGCAGCGCTTTCGAAAGACGAACAGGCTCAATACGAGCAAGCTCAACATGTGCAGTATTATTTCCGTCGAAACCGATTTTGCTCCGATTATCCTGATTATTTTATTGACGCATTTTTATTATATACACGCCTCTACTTTCAGGTCTTTGTAAAAACTTATCATGCCACCGAATTAACCGTGATATATACCGAAAAAAATGCAGAGGCGGCACATTATCTGATCAATGTACTTCCCATTACCGCTCACTCCAAACTTATGTCGGAAAAGGTAATTTCGGTTGACGGCTTATCAGGTGATTTCTTACAACTTGCCTATCTTACGATATATGCGCCATCATTTATCTTTGACGATGAAATACCGGAGTTTTTTCTTTTGCTGCATAAAAGCCCCTCGTTTATTACGAGTTTGTATGAATGGATGTATGCAGCCGGTATTACCGAAGTAAAAAACGATATGCATTCGGTAAGCCCCTACGCTGTCGAGCGATTAGAGCAGCGGCTCGGAGTAGAAAAGAATAAGGCTAAACAGTATATAGCTGATTTCCTATGGGATAAATATAAAACGGGGATGTTATGTCCCGATGAAAACCTGAAAGATATTTTTGGTACGCTTCAATTTGTTCCGGAAGATCAATTTATGCTGCATTATTTCTTCCACAAGTATTCAGATAAAGAAATTCCTCGGATTGATATCAGTCCCTTTAAGTCTACAGTCTTTTTTTCTGCTCTTGAAAGCTATCAAAAAGCATTAAAAATCAGTAAGCAAAAAAATATTAACGAAGCGGTTTATGCGGTCAAAAAAGCGGTCAGCTCCGTTCAAGCGCATGCCTTTCCTGCAGGAGAATACCGTGCCCTTTCCTGTGTAGCATTTCTGCATTTGTCTCAAAATAAAATAGAAGATGCCGTAACCTATTTTCAATATGCTCTTGATATTGCCGAATTGCTGAACGACAGTAGTTTTATATGCGAAGCATTGTTTAACCTCAGCATCAGTTGCTTTTTGCAGAATAATTTACATACTGCTGAAAATTTTCTCGATCGCCTCTTACAGGATGCAGAGCGTTATTTTGAACAACCTAAAAAGATACCGTGCTTATTTATGCAGGGAAGAGTCGCATTGCAGTTAGGGGACTACGGCAAAGCGGAGCTTTTATTTCAAGAGGCTGAAAAAGCAGCTTCGAAGCACTTCCAAGAATGGGCGCCCCTTTGTAGAATTTGGTATGCAAGGGCATTATCCCAAAAAGGGCAAACAAGTAAGGCACAGCCGATACTCATTGCAAACCTTGATAAATCGCCTGATGCAATCTTGTTTCTCATCGAATCATTTTTGCTTGCTCCCATTCTTCGTGACGAGCGTGAGCAGATACAAGTGAGTTCCGAAACATTTACCGCTGTGCTTGAGCCGTATCAAAGCGGTTTTGCACTTGCTGAAGAGTTTGTCTGGGGAAATTTGTACGGTAAGCCGACAATACAGGTGTTTTATACCGCTATGGATAGCTATTATCGTTTCCGGCTTGCGTTCAATGCGCTGGAAGATTCAGCCCAAATGTATATTCAACAGCTTGAAGATACCGCACGGGATGCGCTTAAAAATCATGATATGTACGCTTCGATATATTCGTATCTTTGTTACGATGCGCTCCTCCGTAGAGAAGGAAATACATCCGATAGCGCAAACGGATATTTAAGCCGTTCGTTTAAAGCGCTGCAAAACTGTATGGACACGATGACGGAGAATACGGTGCGTGATAAGTTTATTTTCCGTAATGTATGGAATGCAAAACTCTACGCCGCTGCGCAAAAAAATAAATTGATTTAAGAGGAACAACCGGATAAAAACGATGTTAAATATGTCAAATAGAAAATTATTGACATTTTAAGGTATTCAGTATAAAGTTTAAGATGACAGTTATTTACTGTTATAAGGAGCAAACATGACTGGAATCATGATGGTGATCGTGTGTATTGCTCTCGTAATTATCGGTTTAATTCTTGGATGGACGATTCGCTGGCTGTATGCCAGATTTCAACTATCTGCTTCTGAACAGCGTGCAGAGCGGGTTTTACAGGAGGCTATAAAAGAGGCTGAAGCTCAAAAGAAGGATATTCTTCTTGAGGCAAAAGAACAACTTATTCGGGAAAGAAATCAACAAGAACGAGAGAACCGCGAACGGAGAAGCGACCTTCAACGGATGGAACGCCGCTTAACCCAGAAAGAAGAACAGCTGGATAAACGGCTGGAATTGGCAGAAAAAAATGAAAAGCAACTCGTTGAGCGGAAGGATGCGCTTGACGAACGTGAAAAAGTCTTGGATGGGGAGGAAGAACGGTATAAGGAAGAGCTGGAGCGGATTTCCGGTTTGACACAGGCGCAGGCCAAGGATTTGATTATACAAAGCCTTGCCAATGAAGCGAAAAAGGATGCGCAGGTTCTTATCAATAGAATAGAAGAAGAAGCGAATCTTACCGCTGAAAAAAAAGCGCGTGATATTTTGGTTACGACCATTCAGCGGCTGACGACGGAGACAACAAGCGATATAACCGTTTCTACGGTGAGCTTGCCGAGTGATGAAATGAAGGGGCGGATTATCGGGCGTGAAGGGCGCAATATACGTGCGCTGGAAACCTTGACCGGCGTCGATATTATTATCGATGATACGCCTGAAGCGGTGGTTATTTCTTGTTTCGATCCGGTGCGGAAAGAAATTGCTCGTATTGCATTGGAGCGGCTTATTCTAGATGGCCGGATTCACCCTGCACGGATTGAAGAAATCGTGCAAAAAGTTACGCGGGAAATTTCGCAGACCGTGTATGAAGAAGGGGAAAAAGTGCTCTTTGACCTCGGGATTCACGATATGGGACAGGAAATGGTGCGTGCGCTCGGCCGCCTGCATTTTAGAACGAGCTACGGACAAAACGTATTGCAGCATTCCAAAGAGGTCGCTATTTTGGCGGGTACGCTTGCCGCAGAAATCGGCGCGAATGTAGAAATCGCAAAACGCGGCGGCTTACTGCACGACATCGGTAAGGGCGCCGAAGCGGATTCCGACAAAAACCACGCCGAAGTCGGTATGGAGATGACGCGGAAGATGAGCCTCGATCCGCGTATCGTCAATGCGGTCGGTTCACACCATAACGATATTGAGCCGTCCTGTGTGGAATCCATACTGGTGCAGATTGCCGATGCCATTTCCGCTGCACGGCCGGGCGCCCGCCGCGAAACGATGGATAACTATGTCAGGCGGCTGGAAAACCTTGAGGCAATTGCAGAAGGGTTCCAAGGCGTCGAAAAAGCGTATGCAATCCAAGCAGGTCGTGAGCTGCGGGTATTGGTAAACAATGAAAAGATACCCGACCAAGAAGTGAAGGCCTTGGGCAGAGATATTGCGAAAAAGATTGAAAACGATCTGAAGTATCCCGGCCGTATTCGGGTAACGCTCATCCGCGAAACACGTATTATCGAATACGCACGATAGCAACCGTAAAAGAGGTCGTCAAAAGCCGTTCTTCGTGTAGGAACGGCTTTTTTATTATTAAACCTGTTAGGAAACTCGCCTTTCTGAACAGGTTACCTTGAAATGCGATGTTCTCGCATCGTAGGTCTATTTTCAGCGGTACAGATGGTGCCGCTGAAAAACACTTCGAGTTTGCGCAGAACCGTCTCAGGATGGCGGGCACATAAAACAACAACGACGTTTTACAAAAATCAGATTTTTGTAAAACTCGCAAGTCAATTTACACTACGGATGGTGTAAATTGACGATGTCGCTTATTTACGTATGCGCATTCCGCGCACAAATGCAACAGTCTTCGAGAATTGACATTCTCTCAACTATTGCATTTTAAGGAACACTTCCCCTAGAATCTATGCTTAAATCGGCAATTGTTGTTTTGTTAAGCGAATCCTTCATTGCATTTTGGGCATCTTCTAATGCAGAATCAAGCACACGATGAATGTTGCTTCCCACAGGACATTTGGGATTCGGCTTAGGGTGAAAATTAAAAATATCCCGCTCTTCTTCGCCTTCATTGATTGCGTTGTACACATCGAGCAGTGTGATTGTATCTGCCGACTTTGCCAAGTGCGAGCCGCCGACCCCTGCCGCAGTTTTCACCAGCCCCGCTTTTTGCAGCTGCAGCAAAATCTTCCTTATAATAACAGCGTTTACGCCCGTGCTTGCGGAAATAACATCCGACGTAACGCGCATATCTTTTTCAAAATACTGAATACACAAAAGCGTATGTACCGCTGCTGTAAAACGAACACTGATTTTCATATTCTGCTATTGTACTATTTCCTGCAAAATTTTGCCAATGTCATCATTGATGCAGATCGCGCGCTCTTGTATTTCGTATGGCACAAACGCTTCCCCAAAATTGATGCAAGCATACCGCGCGTTCGGATTTTGTGCCGTCATTTGCCAAAACGGATACTTTATAATTCCGGGGGTGTTTCTTCCAACACCAAGCTCAAGGAATAAGACTTTTCCATCTCCCCCCTGTTGAGTCGTTTGTACTATATTCCGGCTTTGCAAAAATGTGGTATAGCGATCTGATGCTCTGTGCCAGCTCTCGTCGGTAACAAAAGTATCATCTGCGCGAAGATTCATACTCATCGGTTTTCCGCAAACGGGACAATAGGGCACAAGCGCTGACGGGATTTTCATCTCGCGGCGGAATTCCCACATTGCGCGGATTTGTTTTTCATTGTCGTATGTTTTTTGATGACACGGTTCACTGCATTGGAACAGCCCGTAGTCGCCTTGTGTGTAAAAGAGCCGCTCTTTATTAAAACCCGCTTTTTGAAAACAATGGTCAACGTTTGTGGTAAGCACAAAATAATCTTTGCCTTGCACAAGCGAAAGTAGATGAGTATAAACCGGTTTTGGCGGATTCATATAACGATTTATCATAATATAGCGGCTCCAGTATGCCCAACGTTCTTCAAGTGACGTAAAAGGAGTAAAGCCACCCGAATACATATCTTGAAAACCGTATTTTGCCGCAAAATCGGAAAAGTATTTTTCAAACCGCTCACCGGAATAGGTGAACCCTGCCGAAGTGGAAAGTCCGCTTCCTGCGCCGATAACAATGGGTTCCGTTTCCTCAAGCAGTTGTTTTAATTGCTCAATCGCCTCTGTCATATAAAATCCTTTTGTAAATATGTTCATCTTTTTCAGTAAACACAGTAAACACCACTTTTATGCTATCAGCTGCCGCTGCTGCGTCCGATCTTAACATTGCGAGCTCGTTTTTTTCTTTCCAGTTTTTAACCGTAGCGATGGCAATCTCCGCAGCCTTTTCCTGCGGAAAGCGGAATACACCGGTGGAAATACAGCAGAATGCGATTGAGGAAATACCGGCAGCTTGTGCGAGATCAAGGCAAGAAGTATAGCACGATGCAAGCAAATCGCAGTCAGTTTGAGTAAGTTCCCCATCTACTATCGGGCCAACCGTATGCAGTACATACTTGCACGGCAGATTAAACGCAGGAGTGATTTTTGCCTGACCGGTTGGCTCTGCATGCCCTTGCTTTTTCATCATAGCATCGCACACAGCACGGAGCTGGATTCCTGCAAAAGTGTGAATGCAGTTATCGATGCATGCATGGCAGGGTTGCCAGCAGCCGGTCATTCCGCTGTTTACTGCATTCACGATTGCGTCAACTTTGAGCGTCGTAATATCTCCGCGCCATACATACAAATCTCCATTGCCCCGTGCGGTAACCGGTTTTAAGTCGGCAAGCTCGGTAATTCCGCGCGCGGTATTTTCTTCTTGCAAATACTCATCTTGCACACGCAAAAATGCTTCACTGGCCGGAAGAGCCTTGCGTACATTCACCAGAGAGCGGAGAAGCTGTTTTTGTTCCGTTTCACTTTCGGGAATCTGCATATTACCGTATTGTGGATGTTCAGCAAGGAGATATTCAATCATGAAAAGCCGCCGTTCCGTCTGTGTCATCATTCACCTTCTTTTACAACCAGTTTTCCAACCTTTTCGTTTGAACAAATTACTGCTACCTTCATAAAAACCTCCATCCGGCGCGTATTCCGCCGATTGGGAAGCCCCTGAATTAATCTTGAGTTTAACGGGTCCCATGTATATTAGTTTGTAACCGATTGTTGTTTCAATCTGATTACAACATCAATATACAACAAAATTGTTGTAATGTCAATAGAACTTCTTGTTTTTTTATGAAAATATTAACGCTGTTTGACTCATAAGGAACAAGATGGATAAAATATCGATTAGATTTTTTAATGATACGGAAGTTCGCGCCGTTTGGGATGAAGAACAGTCCAAATGGTGGTTTAGTGTGCTTGATATCATCGGTGTTCTAAATGAGCAGCGCGAATATGAAAAGAACCGTAACTACTGGAAATACTTAAAAGCAAAGCTCAGAAGAGAAAATCTTGAGTTGGTTAGCGCTACTACCCAACTGAAATTAACTGCTGCCGATGGGAAAAAATATAAATCGGATGTAATGGATTACAATCAGGTGATAGAGCTTGCAAAAAATTTTCCGAACAATAAATCCGTGCCGTTTATCCAGTGGTTTACCTATTCTGAAGAAACAGTAGACGCAAAGAGTAAAACAAAAGCATACGCACTCTTTGAAAGTTCATTGCTGAACAGTATTGAAGTTGGCACGATACAGGGATTACAGCAGATTCATGCCTATCTTTTTGGAGGGCTCTATGATTTTGCCGGTAAAATAAGAACCGTGAATATTTCAAAAGGCGGTTTTCAGTTTGCGGCAGCAGAGTTTCTTGAACAAAATCTTGCCGGAATAGAGAAAATGCCTGATACAACATTTAAACAGATTGCAGAAAAATATGTCGAGATGAATATCGCCCATCCTTTCCGTGAAGGTAACGGGAGAACAACAAGGATATGGCTGGATTTAATTCTCAAGCGTACATTAAAAAAGTGCATCGATTGGAGCAAAATCAATAAAAGAGAATATCTGAAAGCTATGGCGGAAAGCGTAATCGACTCAGGTAAAATAAAAGCTTTGCTGCAAAATGCTCTGACGGACAAAATCAATGACCGTGAAATGTTTATGAAAGGGATTGATTATTCCTATTATTACGAAGAAGCGGAGTAATATGCACCATTTTCTGAATATTTGCTACATATCTTTGCTATATATCCCAAAAAGGAGTATACTTGGGGCATGCTGGATTTACTGAAGGAATAAAAGATCGAAATTTCAAAGGAAGAATATAATTCTGTATGGGATGGCCATGAAGAGAAAAAGGGTTATATAGATTTGTTGATAACAAATCTATATAACCAAGCAATCATTATAGAAAATAAATTAAATTATGCTCCTGACCAGCCGAATCAAATTGTTAGGTATATGAAATATATACAGGAACAAAAATTCAGAAAAAATAGCAAAGTTGATATGACGGTCGTTTATCTTACATTAATTCTCGGACATTGATAGTTATCATTCATCATTTAAAGATTATACCAAGCTTATAATAGACGCAAAAAATGGAATTGATGGAAAGGTCTTAAAATATCGTAGCGCTATAGATAGTAATAAAAAGAAAGGGAGTTTAGTAAAATTCTTAGATGATTGTTTATTAAATCAAAAGATATAACAAGTCCAGAAGTTATGCTTACAAAAGTTTACCTAGAACAATATAAAATTTTGCTTGGACATTTGGGAGGTAGTGTCGCGATGTTGGAGTATCAAAAAGAATTGCTTAAAAGCATTTATTCATCTGAAAAAAATTGTAAGGCCGCAAAAGATTTAGTTGAAGTTTTTGCAGGTGACAAAAATGGAGAAAACTCAATAGTTAGTTCATTTATAACTGATCAATTAAAGAATTTTGTTGAACAATTGGGCTTTTCTTTTAATGGTTGGGGATATGTAATTACAAATGATATAACTTCAGATTACTTATATGTGTTTGGTCAATTCAGAAACTTACAAATTGGTTTCACAAATGATGAAGAGAAAATTTCTGAGGAACATCAAAAAATCTATCAAAAAATTTTAGAAGAAGTTTATAAAATTAAAATAGATGGTGCAGATGATAAGTGGGTGTGGCTACAAATAGAACCATTAAATGGTAAAGAAAATCTTGATGAATTTCTAAAATTTTATACAGATTTACTAGTTGGAGTGAAGAAAAGATTTTTAAAAGTAAAATAGGCATAATATCGTTTTCAAAGCCGACAAACGGGAAAACTCTGTTTTCGATGTAAAACAATGTCATTTTGATTATCAATCGCTTGAAGTAAATAAGCTTAAGTGAACCTCTAAAGCCTAAGGTTTTTAGAAGTTCACTACTGAAAATGAAATTGAACTTATTGCCAATTATCATAGATGAATTTTTTTATAAAATATGGTACACTACAAAAAATGGAGGTTCTTATATGTCAACACTACCCTTTGAGCAACTTTCAGCACAAGTTGATATGCTTTCTTACACCGAGAGAATCAGATTGCTTAATAAAATAGTACAAACTTTACACACCCCTATAAAAGTTCATAAAAGAGAAGCCCCCGACTTTGACGCTGCCTTTGGTTTATGGAAAGATAGAGAGATTTCTGTTCAGGAAATAAGAACCAAGGCTTGGGGGCGCTCTTAATGCTTTATCTTTGTGATACGTGCATTCTTATAGACTATCTTCGCGGAAAAACAGGTGTTCAACAAAAACTTAAACAAGATAGAAAACAAGGTTTGGGAATGTCTTCCGTTACATATATGGAATTAATGGTAGGAGCTTTTAATAAACGGGAAGTCGGCATCATAAAAAAAGCCTTTTCGGATTTTGAGATTGAGGAAATTTCTGAATCAATTTCTGTAAAGGCAAAGAAGCTCATTGAAAGATATACTAAAAGCCACGGTCTTTTGATTCCGGATGCCTTGATCGCTGCGACAGCATTAGAATTGGATATACCATTGTATACTGCGAATATTAAGGATTTTCAGTTTATTCCGAATTTAATTTTGGTATAGATCATTATACGGTTTTTATAGAGAAAAATTATAGCAAAGGGAACCACAATTGACCAAAAACTATCAAACCTTTATAGAACATACCGGTAGTACGCTCACAAAAAAGAATGCGTTGCCGAATGAGTATTTTAACACGTATCAATTCTCTTCCGAATACGGTAAGGGCTTCACCGCCGTATACGAGCTTGATTCTTATGCGAATATCTGTATTGCTAAGCATTCATATACCAGCGATTTTGAGTACTCCGTTTCGACGGAAGATTCCATCATTTTTCATGGTTAAATTTAGATTATTTAATAATTTCGACTTCAATGGCCGATGCGATCTCAGGATTGCAAATACGGATGCTGCAGTCTTCCGCTTCCGAATATCCGAGAAAATCGATACTACCGTACCATAAAATTTTTTCATCGAATACGGCAAGCCGTTGAGAAACGTTTTCTCTTTTAAAAACGGAAGCCCCTGCCGCTGCAAGCATATCGATATACGGCTGCTGCTTTTTTTGCCGTTCTTCATCTTTATGCAGCCTTGTTATTATGAAAATTTTGCATCCGCTTGAAAGTATTTTCGGTACGAGCGGTAGAAATTTTTGTATTTCCGTTCTTGAAAGATACGGCGAACAGATGACGGCGGAGTTTTTTGCGTTCATGCAGTCGTGAATAAAATCGGTTTTGTAATCATCGGCGGAATACAATTTTGACGTTTCACTCTGTGATAGCTCTAAATCGGAAGTGAGCTTTATCGCATAGCCGAGCTGCTTATAGCCTTTAAGCCGTTTTTGATACATACGATCGAAAACCGGAATACGAAAATCAACATAGTCGAAAATCTGCACTTCGTCTTTGCCTACAAAATTTCTATGCAGACGTCCGCAGTATTGTGCGAGCGTACCTTTCCAACTGAACGGCATTGCAAGCATAAGCGTATCAAGCCGCGGATGGTCAAAACCTTCTCCGGCATATTTTCCTGTTGCAAGTACGACAAGCGATTCGGATGCAGGGACTTGTCTGAGTGTTTCAAGCTGTTCTTTCTTTTGTTTTTGCGTCCCTTTACCGGTAATCACGATAACATGGAGCGCAGCATCTTTGAGATATTCTTTTAACAAGTTTAAATGTTCGATTCTATCGGACAGGATAAGCGGCGTTCGTCCATTTTTGACAGCGGTTTGCACATCTGAAACGATTAATGCATTCCGCGCCTCCGCTTTTATCATTTCGGAATAATAATTTTGTATTGAATGTTTTGAACTTTCCGTATTATCCGCAACGATATGAAAGTTCGTAAAACGGGGAATAAAATAATGCTCAAAGTTTTGTGTTTTACTCATCTGCTTTGCTGTTGTCGAATAAAGAATGTGCCCACATTGCATAAAGATGATTTTTTGCCGACCGTCACGGCGTATAGGCGTTGCAGTCAGCCCGTATACGTACTTTGCGCGGAAGCTCTTTACGAGATTTTCCGTTCCAAAAGCTGAAACGTGATGACATTCATCCACGATAAGCATACCATAAATATGTCGCCGTGGTTTTACCGCATCCGAATTTTTCTCTGTAAGCGATTTAATAATTGCAATGTCGATAATTCCGGTCGACATATCTTTTCCTGCAGCGATTGTTCCGGCTTCATAATTTAAAAATCGCTTGATTGCCTTTCTCCACTGCTCTAAAAGCGTGTGCGTTTGCACGAGAATTATTGTATTGACTTTCCGTTCCGCAATTAGTGCAGCAGCAGTTACAGTTTTTCCGAAACCTGTTCCGGCAGATAGAATTCCGATATCCGATTTAAGCATTGCGTGTAAAGCTGCATTTTGCTCTGCATATAATTCCGCAGTAAAATTAACTTCGATGTGTGTACCTGCATATCGCTCATCTTTAATTTCATAAGGCGTATCGCAATCGTTTAATAATTTTTCGATCTGACTGAGATTACCGCGCGGCAGCAACAAGGCGTTTTCAGTTCCTGCAGAACAATCGATATAACGCGGAGTGTTATACAGCGGGAGACGCATCTGAAGATTTTTGAAATACTCCGGATTTAAGAAAACAGCTGTCCGCCGGAATATTCCCAGCGCCCGCTCCGAGATTCCGTTCTTTGCAATTTCGATTTGATTGGAAACTGTAATGTGTACTATCGAAGAAAAATCTTTTTCCGTCAGTAGTACGCTTTGCGGCAATTCCTTGTTGAACCGATTCCCCTGCGATGTTTTAAGAACTTTGTATGCCGCGTTGGGTTTCACACTATCACCGATTGTATTGATTTCACCGTCATCAACATCGCTCGGCAAAAAGTCCGGTATGGTTTTTGCAATTTCATCGCAGCATACTCGCATGGCTTTTTCAGATAATTTTTTAATGGAGTTTAAATACGCCCACTGGTCATCGAATGGAATAAAATCTTCGTCTACAAAAACCGAACACTGATTTTTTACCGCTTGTCCCTGTAGCGGCAAAGCAATTAAATTACCGTAGCCTCCTTTCGGTATTGCATCCTGATTAGGAAACATACGGTCGAAAGATTCAAACGGTAACGAATGCCGCTCATTCATCGCCGCCTGTAAAATCAATGCGCCGAAATTGCGCGCACGTTTTGCGGCTATATTTTCACTAAAAAATATCCAAAGGTGAGCTCCTTTTCCTGAACGCGATATTTCAACCGAAACGGGAATAGAAAATACCGCACAGGTTTTACGGACAGCCGCCACATCCTTTTTCCACGAATCGGAACTCCCCGTATGCGAATCGAAATCGAAGGTATAACTTCGGCAACCAAATAAGGTTGCCTCGTTAACCGTCAAGTTTCCTTATCGGAAACTTGCTTATTGACGTGTGCGCTATCGCGCACGAATTCGGCAGTTTTCGAGAATTGATATTCTCTCAACTGTCGAATTTATAGGAAGGCCAGAAACCGGCATACATCCCCTTCAATGAGCGGATATACCCCGATAACATCGCGGCAGGCTGCATCTTTTCCTGCCAAATGATTAAAAATATACCGGCCGGAGAGTGGAACGGGAAGTTTAAACGGACAGGCAGCGCACGAATAGTTTTTCATATCGCATTTCCCGCGTTGCCACTTGTTCTGGCAAACCGGTGAATAGCCGCTTTTATTTGATTTTGCATTATACCAGCGCAGCGCAAAGACATCCTGTCGGCCGATAAACAACGATGTATATAAATTGATTTTTTCCTGCGCTGCACTGCTCCGATTAACAAGCGGATGTGACGGCGTGAATGTATCCGCTGCTGTCGAAACTTCCCCTTTTGCGATTACCGCGGTGCTTTTTTCTTCAAGGTGCAGCAGGACATCTTCATGCGCCATTGCAAAAGAACGTATCAATCCGATAAGTTCTTCGTGAGAAAGTGTTTCCAAATATGATAAAATAACGGTTGATATATCGGCCATTGTGCGTACAAATTATATATCGGCCTGTTCTATATGGAAATAAATGAACTATTCGGTTTTAAAATAAATCCGATAAGGTTTTTAGAGACGTCTTAACGGAAAGCAGCTTTTGGGATAGTCTGCCTGCGTGTTTGAGCTTGGCGTAGGGGGGGGCGGTTTCCGCTATTGCACCGCTTTCCAGCACGGTGCTTTCGCTGCCTACATCCAAAGCGGAGGACGCCTCATCCGGCAGCAGTACCGATGCATCCTTTAATAAGGCTCTCGCAAGAGTCGCATACCTTCCGAAATACGATAACCGGATAAAACCGTCGGAGTCTGCCGTTATTTCTTTCAAATTGACAGAACTCAAGGCAGCGATAATCATATCTTTTAGCAGAGATTGATTCGTGCGGAGGGTTTAATACCCCGACGCTTGCGTCGTAACGAAGGGTATTAAAGCCGACTGCAACCACCTTATGAGAACATACAGTGCGAAACGTTGAGCACTGTACCCCGATGCTCGCGTCGGGGTATGTTGATTTTTTACGTTTGAGATTCCCTTATGAAGAATTTTATAAGCTTGAAAGTTTCGGTATAATACATACAATTATTGACAGATGAATTTTCTTGTAAAATGGAGATACCTTCAAAATTGACCAACAGCTATCAAAGTTTTATAGAATATACCGGTAGTATGCTCACAAAAAAGAGTGCGTTGCCGAACGAGTATTTTAAAACGTATCAATTCTCTTCCGAATACGGTAAGGGATTCACCGCCGTATACGAGCTTGATTCTTATGCGAATATCTGTATTGCTAAGCATTCATATACCAGCGATTTTGAGTACTCCGTTTCGACGGAAGATTCCATCACCATACAGCAGTACGATTCCATCGATTCGGATCGACGCTATCCGCAGGGAAATGTTTCGGCGGGGATGCAGTATATCGATGTGGGCTATCCCCAAGACTAGGAATTACAAAAAGCCCCAAAAACCCCAATTAAATCCATACACTCTATAAACTTATCCAATCTACCACCCCGAAAAATTTCCCAGCAAAAAATAAGAAAAAATGCGAAAAAACGAGAAAAAATGAGAGTTTTTCGAGAGAACCCGCTAAAAACACAACACCCCTTCAAAAGCCTTAAAACCCATTAAAATACCTTTCAAGTGGTAATATTTCCCCCGTTTAAACCCCGTTTTATGCGCTCAAGTGGAAAAACAGCCCAAAAAACATCAAAATTCACAGAAAGAGCCTTATCCCTAAAACCCCGTGATTCTGCCAAAGGTCGGAACTGAGAATTCCTAATTTGCTAAAGGTCGGAACTAGCAATATAAGTCATTATAATATAGTGATTTATTAAAACCGATATAGCCAGAAATAGGTAAAGGTCGGAACTAAATCAGTTCCGACCTTTGA
This sequence comes from Treponema sp. OMZ 805, assembly GCF_050937395.1. Classification (NCBI taxonomy): domain Bacteria; kingdom Pseudomonadati; phylum Spirochaetota; class Spirochaetia; order Treponematales; family Treponemataceae; genus Treponema; species Treponema sp. OMZ 805. Next base: position 30,852 of record NZ_JACCLP010000017.1, read on the forward strand.
CGAAAAATTTGCACTCAAATAAGGAATTTTTACGCCTTATGCAAACTTTGATCATACGGCAACAACTTATCAAATGTTGCACGAACCAATTTATTATTTTTTCTTACAGTAATAAGCTGCAGTGTAACTAACTCTTTGTCTTGAGCTTTCTTTAAGATAGTATAACTGCCGTCAATGATGCTTTTAGGCTGAATAACCACATTATGAAATACTTCTGTCGTTGTGTTATTGATAAGGGTCGCTTTTGCAGAGCTTTTTTCAAAATTCATCGTTATTTCAGATATTTTATAATCTCCAATTTCAGTAGCAATCATCTCTTCTTCTGTTACGGCAAGATTTTTTATTCTTTCTGAAAGTTCACCTTTTGTAATTGGGTGATCATCAACTTCCATTTCAGCAGCACCATCAATTTTAGCTAAATTCTTTAGTGATCGTGTTCTCCCATCCACAAGAATTTTTACTGATTCAAGCATGGTATCAAAAAGTTCTCTATCTCTCTCGTTTTGTAATTTCTGTTTTTGTAGTTCAGCTTCGGCAGCAATTTTTTTATCATAAGAATCTGCTCTTCTATTGTATATTTTTACAAGTAAGAATACTGAAATTCCTGCAATAAGCGTTGCAAAAGTTTGTGTTCCAGTCATATTTTTTATTGCCTCCTGAATAACATTACATTGTTCAATGAGTAACGTAACAATATCAGAACTGCCGCTGTTCACAGTTGCTACTATTTCCAATCTTTGCCGTTCAGCCTTATTAGGCTCTTTTCCCGTATATTGTTGGAATAATTTATAAAAACAATTCTGAATATCAAGTATATACTTCATTACAGATGTCGTAATAGTAGCGTTGTATTTATCGCCTTTAATTTTGAGATGAATTTTAAATAAATTGTTATCAAAATGTATTTTTGTAGTTTCAAACTCTTTAAAGTCTTTAAAAATTGCCTCTATAAAGCTTTCAAGTTCTTCTTCTGTGGTAATATTTTTAACCGTAACTGCGGTATGCGCCATAGAGTACCCCCTATTTATCAGACTAATGAATATAGTATATCCTACTACTAGCATTTTCTCAATATTGCTTTCTGAGCCTTTCCGATAAGACCTTTCCCTGTTTATCTAAATTGTATCATCAGCCATCTCTTTTATTTTAAGTAGTTTTGCTTTAAGCTCTTTGAGCATTTTAGGCGGAGCATAATTACATAAAAGCTCGATCAGTTCAGCATATTCATCGCTGGGATATTGCGGGGATGAATTGTCAGGTGCTTGTACAATATGATTGTTATTACCGATCTGAGTATTATTATTGCCAAGTATTACATTATTTGAAAATCCGGGAATAGCATAGCCTAAATCAGCTAACTGCATAAGGATTTTTAGCGGAGGCTTTGCTTTACCTATCTCATAATTTGACCAAGTGGTCTGCGGAATACCTAATAATTCTGCAAGGTCTTTTTGAGACTTTCCCATTTTTTTCCTGACTTCTTTTATTTTGCTAGCTAAATTGGCTATATGATCTTCAATAGAGGAGGCAGAAGCTTCATCAACTGCCTCTTTTGGTTCCTGTATAGATACGTCATTTTGTGGTAGCTTATGTATGAATATTTCACCTTCTCCTGTAACTAACCAATGGATATTTATCCCAAAACGGCTTATTTTAATTTTTAATTCATCAGATAGTTCTGTTGTTCCGCTTTCATATTTTGAAAGAGCATTTTGACTTATCCCCAATCTTTCTGCAAACATACTTTGAGTCTTAAAACCTAGTTTAATTCTAACTATTTTAAGCCTTTTTCCGATATTTTTATTCATTTCTTATAAATCCATCCTAAAACAGCTTGACAAATATCCTATACAGGCTTATTATAGTTATATCGGTACAAAATAGAACCGACATAACCAAAAAAAAGAAATCCTTACGCACAAGGATTTCTTAAAAAATAAAGAGGCAAAACTGTGGCAAACAGAATTACCAAACAGATGGGATGCTGGATCCAGTACCAGCTCAAGCTCAACGGCTATACCCACGATGCAGTAGCGCTTAAAGCAAACCGCTCCTCAAATATTGTATCACAATTTTTGAACGGTCGTAAGGGGTCTATTCCGACGCAAAAAGCGCTCTGCGAAGTGCTTGGATATGCCGATTTTAACGCACTTATCGCCGCAATACCGGCAGAATGCAAAACCGAACCGCGCAAAGGCGCGTAAAAAAAGCGAGGTACAATATGACAATCAATATCTGCGTATATCACGACTACTACGCAAAAGCTGAACAGCAAATACCCGAAATAGTTTCACTGCTGCGAACGCTGAATGAACGTGCTCCAAAAGGAGATCATTATAGCATTGGAGCTGCCCCCTTTTATTTTTCCACTCTCGAATACATTTTAACCCACGATGACTATGACTTTTGCATATTTTTTACGCTTAATCTATCTATCGTCGCCTTAATGCAGCAGGTTCCCTATATGTCGCATATCGTTGTCCTTGAAGACTTTTCTGCGTGTCCGGCTCTTTTCGCCGGCTGGGAGCAGCTGCCGAGTCCGGAAGGTTCGCAGCAATGGCGCCCTGCTGCTTGGGAGCACAGGGAAACAACCGTGCTGGTAACAACACCGGAGCGGTTAATTGAAGATGCGTTCGCCTTTTTCAAACAGGAAGGCTTGTCTTTCAACCCGTAAAGAAGCGGAGCGTATACGGTAAGCGAGGTAACGGTATGGTCAAAAGATGGCTTTCGGTAGATGAATTAGCGATTACTTTAAATATTACCCCTCGAGGTGTTAGAAAGCGAGCTCGCAATGAGCAATGGCGAAACCGCTCTATCAAAGTAAACGGCGGTATGACCCAAGTATTTCAGCTCGAATTTCTCCCTGACGACATCCAGCGAGCCTATGCAGCGTCTCTTTCAATGGATTTACAGGCGCTTAAGACGGCATTAAAACCCACATCTGACGCAGGAAAAAAGGTACTTATCATCTCGTATAACGGACGTGGCGCGGTAACCAAAACGATAAAACCGCTTGAAGCGTCAAGCGAAGCGGGCTTACGCATCGCAGCGATGCGCGTCAAGCTCATTGAAAGCTATTCACAATCAGGTCTTTCGGCAAAAGCCTTTATTGCTGCCTACGAAGCCGGAGAAGTCGCTGCTGACTTACGGGAGCGGCTCGGACGCTGGGGCAATATCCATACACAATCGAACTTTTATAAAAACTGGCTTGCCGTCTATCAAAAACACGGCATTGCAGGGCTTGTCCCGCAATATGACCGCAGACGCGGCGGGGCGGGAGCGAGCTTTGACGAAAAAGCAAAAGAGATTATCAACTCGCTCTACCTCGATTTACGCAAGCCGAGCGCCGCGTCGGTCGCCCGCGACTTAGCGCAGTTCGGCTACGATCTCAAATACGTTACCGTCAACCGGTACATCAAAGAAATTCCGAACTCGGTCAAAGTCTTTTATCGGGAAGGGCAAAAAGCCTATCACGATAAATTCGATCCGTACATCGAGCGGGACTATACGCTCTTTAAGGCGATGGAATGGGGCTGCGGCGACCATCATATCTTCGATTTTGTCATCATTCACGAAGGACGCATTTTCCGGCCGTGGGTTACGCTTTTTATGGATATGAGGAGCCGCACCATTACCGGCTGGTGGATTGATGTGGTGCCGAACACCTTGACGATTATGCGGGCATTTTCGCAAAGCGTTGAGCAGTATGGACTTTTTGAAAATATGCTTGTTGATAACGGCAAGGACTTTAGAAGCGAATGGTTTGCCGGAAGCGAGTGGAAACAGCGGAGGACACGACCTGAAACAGAAACGCTTGAGCTCATTGAAGGGGTATTGCAGGACTGCAAAACGAACGTACATTTTGCAACTCCCTATCGGGGGCAATCAAAGCCGGTTGAACGCTTTTTTAGGAGCGTCTGCGAACTTTTTTCAAAGACGCAAGATTTTTATGTCGGCTCCAATACGGTTGACGCTCCGGAAGATAAAAAACTGTTCTGGGGACGCATCAATGGACGGGACAAGATACAAGTAACCTACACGTTGGATCAGTTACGGCGCGATTTTGCGCAGTTTGTAACGTGGTTCAATTCGAGCTGGCAGCATTCAGGGCAAGGAATGGACGGTAAAACACCGGATGCAGTGTTTGCCGAAACCTTTGACCACAAGCGCGAGCTGCCGGAAGAATATCGCAAATACATCTTTACGGTACGGGAAAAGCGGGTTGTCCAGCGCAACGGCGTCTCGATAGACGGTATCAGCTACTACAATCCTGAAATGGTTCGGCTTATCGGCGAAAAAGTAGAAGTCAGGCGCGACATAAACGACATCGGTAAGGCTGCA
>NZ_JACCLP010000018.1:0-30941 GCF_050937395.1 Treponema sp. OMZ 805
CTGTAATGATATACTGATAATCCTATGCTTTGTCAAGCAAAAGCTTAAAGCCTGTCAAAGCAACGCCATATAACGCCGTAGATGCCCCGCATATTTGCAAAAGTTATAGTAGGGAGAGCGTATGTAATACCAGCATGGCAGAAATACGGGATGCCTCTTTTGAAAACTGCTGATATGAGATTGCGGCAGGTTCTCCCGCATTGTCGGAAATACAACGCAATATCACAAAGGGAATGGCATTCATTACGCAGGTTTGAGCAACCGCAGCGCCCTCCATTTCAACACAATCAGCCTTAAACGTCGAGATAATCTCCTGCTTTACCGCAGGATTAACAATAAAGCGGTCACCCGAAGCGATGCGTCCTGCAATCATCTTGTCGGCATGTGCAAATTCTGCTGCATGGTTATTTTTCAGCTGCGTAAAGGTTTTCATTAAAACCGTGCGTAGGGCGTCGTCTGCTTTCCAAAACGGAGACGATGTACCGGCGACTTGCCCTTTCGCATAGCCGAATACCGAAACATCCACATCATGCTGTACCGCATCGGTCGAAACGACCAAGTCGAATACATGCAGCGCATCGTTTAAACCTCCGGCAGTACCGGTGTTGATAATTATTTCCGCATGAAATTCCGAAATCAGCAACTGTGTACAAATCGCTGCATTCACTTTACCGATGCCGCCGCATACGCTGATAACCGTATGGATACCGTGCGCCGCTTCATAAAACACGAGTCCGGCTCTTTCGATTTTTCGTCCTTGTAGACTTTGCCGAATGTTTTCCAGCTCCTGCTGTTCCGCTGCAAATATACCTATCCTCATCTTTCTATCCTTTATATCTATATATCAGGGTAATCGCATCAGACTGTGTTTTAGCCCCTCATAAGAATGTATCGGAATTAAAAAAAATGTACTAGAGAAACATGGGCGGTCTCAAAAGTTGGTTACTTTTTCGACATCCCCAGTATTTTCCTCGTGCATACTTCAACAGTTTATTCGTGCGGCGGGCTTGTAAACATCTTATTTTGTTTGTAACGCAGGATATAGTATTTTTTACGATAAACGTATATATTAATAGTGTTCTCTTATCTTATATTCACGGGATGAACAAAGGCGGTTTTGTATGGATAATCTGAAGAAAAATTTAGCGGACAGAAAAAAAGAGCGAGAAAATTTACAAACAATGCTTAATTCATTGTACAGAGAATGCGGCGAAGCCCAATTCGAATATGTTTTACAGCGTAAAGAAACGACGCCACACATCGACGAACAAGATTTTGAAGCGTGGAAAATGCTAAGAGAATCCCGCCGAAAGGATTCGGATACTATTTTGAGCATTAAGACGGCACAATCGCGGCAAAATGAATTAAAAGTTTTTTCTAAAGAAGTTGATAAACTATTACATGAACAGCAGCGTGCATATCAGAAAGCACGGAATGATTTTATTTTACTGTTCTTTCAAGCCTATCAAAATAATTCGGTCCCGCAAATTGTACACATTACCCAATCGATTGAGCCACTTAAAGAGTCTATCGAGAAGGTACAGCAAGAAAAACAAGCGCTCGAACAGCAAAAAACCGAGGCACATTTTTTTAAAAAGCTGACATTGAGTCCACAGTTGCTGTCTTTAAAAAATAAATTGACCAGCCTGCAAAAGAAAATGAATGAACAAATTATTGCGGCAGGAGAGGAGTCTCTCACGGATGATGTTATAAAAGAAGTACGCGGCGCATCCTTTCCGGAACAGCTTGAAACAGCATATCTTGCCTTACAAGCAATCGTTTCAAAACAAGATGAGATGGAAGACAGAAAGGAAACACTAAATGCCGAGCAGAAAAAACTTGAAGAAACATTCACGGAATGCGGTGTCACCGATACCCCTCAGAAACGGATCAATATTCTGACGGACATCATAAAAAATACGGATGAAAAAATTGAGGAAGCCGAAAGACGGCAAGGCTCACAATATAGCGATATCTTTTATACCGAGATAGGCACGAGCACCGCCGAATCCCTTACCGGCGTACCGGAACTGTTTAAACCGTATTTAGATGCTATTGCGGAGTATCGTGTAAAGCTTGGAAAAAATGCAATCGACATCGAATATATCGAAAACGAACTCGCCCTTGCCGGTGAGGTACATAAAATAGAAACATTACAAAAAGCGATCGCCGGATACAAAGACGGCATTGCACAGTACGAAAAGCTCATCGAAACCGCTGAACGGGATATTGCACGCGAAGAAGAAATAAAACTGGGGCTTGAGGAACGAAATAATGAGCTGAAACCTCAAGGTTCGGCGGACTGAGGCAAAATTCGACTGATAGGTGCGAATGCCCATTTTTTCGGTTTAAAGAAGCCTTGAGCGTATACGGCGCCGAAGCCGGATTCATACAGATGGATTTTTCGTATCTGCTTTGTAATGTTCCATTTTTTTATATACATACCGTAAGATTCCAGAAAATTGAGCGGCTGCATCTTAGTAAAACCGCATCGAGTATCATACGCAGCCGTTGCAATCTCAATGTAGACGCTGTAAGGAGCCTCAAGCTCCATTTCAAGCGGATTTTGATTTTTAGTAAAACAAGCCCCGACCTGAACACTCACGATAGTATCTATCGGTAAAAGCTGCTCGACAGGATATCCACCATAACTAAACGATGCTCGTGCGTTACGGAGAGTTTCTCCCGATATTTCAAGCCGCTTATTATTCGCTGCAAGATAACGGTACATACAATCAATCAGTTCAAATAAGTTTATGCCTGTCTCTGCCGCTACGTCGAGTATGAGTTGTATATCATCAGTGTTTGTATAGTAGACACGGTTCTCCCTCATCGGTATAGCTGAAACTACTTTTTCAATAATAGGATAGGCTTCATCAGCGCTCATCCCCACTACGTGCAACGAAGAGAAAATCAAAAAATATAACACAGGTAATAATTTTTTATGCATTATCAATAAAACCCTTTCTTTACGGCAGAACCCATGCTATTTTTTTTGTTTCACGCTGTTCGAAGGCTTCCATCAGCAGCGGCTCGATGCCTATACGCGCATAGATCTCTTCGGCATCTTTCTGCCGTGTATGCAGCACCGGATGCTTGGGCGAAAACAGCACGCAGCAATCCTCATAGGGCAGTATGGAAGTTTGATAGGTGCCGATATCAACCGCATACCGTATGATTTCTTCCTTGTCCATGCCGATAAGCGGACGCAAAATCGGAAGCTTTGCGCAGCTATCGGTAATCGTAAGGTTCTCGATTGTTTGGCTTGCCACCTGCGCAAGGCTTTCTCCCGTAACCAAACACTGGGCATTAACCTTTTCAGCCAGCATTTCGGCGGTGTGCATCATACACATACGGAGCAGGAGCGTCAAATAGGGTTCCGGCACCGTCCGCTTGAGGTGCTGCTGTACCTTGGTAAACGACACAACGGTAAGGTACCCGCCGAGTCCGTAACGGGCTAAAATACCGGCTAAGGTTTCTACCTTTTGCTGAGCTTCCGGTGATGTATACGGATGGGAATGAAAATACACGTAATCGACTTTCATACCGCGGAAAAGCATTTTGTATCCGGCAACGGGGGAGTCGATTCCGCCCGAGAGCAGCAGCAGCGCCCGTCCCGAACAGCCGCAGGGAAGCCCCCTCCTGCCGGTATGTTCGACACCGTAAATGAACGCTTGCTTTTCGCGCACCTCGATGCTGATAACCGCGTCGGGGTTATGCACATCGACGGTTAAAATTCCCGCCGTATGAATAGTGCCGCCTACTTCCCGCGCAATGTCATACGAAGTGAGGGGAAATTGCTTATCGGCGCGGCGGGCTTCAATTTTAAAGGTGCGTGCACCTTGCGCTTGCAACGCCTTAGCTTCGGCAACAGCCGTTTCGGAAATTGCCTCAAGCGTTTTGTCCGCCGGTTTTGCCTGCGCCCAGCTCGTAATACCGAAAAGGTGATTCAAAGCCGCTTCTACCCGCGGCTGCAAGGCCTCATCAGCCCGTACATACATCCGTCCGGCGCGTACCTGTACGTTCGGTACTGCTCCGCCAAAATAGCTTCTGAAGTTTTGCGCAAGCCGCCGTTCAAAATCCTTTAGGTTCCCTTTTTTAAGATTGATTTCTCCGATTTTTGCCAGATAAAAAAGCTCCGCCATGTAAGTTCCGTTAAACCTCCGTTACATTGTTACATTATTACATTGCTAAATTGTGCCCGCGATGGCGGTGCCGAACGTAATTGCATGATCGAGGGACAACACCTCAAAATAAATGCCGCGGTTTTGCGTCAACGCCGTATAGAGGTGCGCAAGGACGGCATCGTGTAACCGGTGCGTTTTTAAAAACGTTGTACCCTCTGCAAGGATACAAACCGGCAGCGCAGGATTTTTCCCCTTGCCTGTTTTAATGACAGCCGCCGCGATATTCCCCGCAGCGAGCCGCGCCGTGCGCATAATCAGTGCATCCAATATCCGGTAGAGAACCTCGCGGTCTTCTTCCGTGCCGCCGGCTAACGGAAGTCCGAGCGGAGTTTGATCGGAATACGGCGCTTGCAAAAAGCGGTTTACATCGATGAGCGGAAGGTCGGCAATGGAAGCAAACGCTTTTTTAACACCGGCGGAAAAAAGATTGTCCGCAGCGGCTGCCCGTATCATCACCGAAGCAACCGAGCCGAGGTAGGCGCCGGAGCACATCTTTTCAAACCAAAACATCTGCGGCTGGTCGGTCTTTTTTGCAAACGCTTCGTCAAAATCGCTGCGCGGCTGTTTGTTCGACTTTCCCGACTCGCAGACGACAATCTGCGCGGGCAAGGCTACGGTACCGGCGCTGTTCGCCGCAATTTTTGGGATATTCTGATATTCGATATACGCGGCGTTCATGCCGGTTCCGAGGATAAAGCCTATATACGAATCGTATTTTTTCCCGCCGACGGCAGTTGATGCCCCTGCGAGGAGCGCCGCGACCGTATCGTTTAACAGTACAATGCGTTTCAGTTTATTCCAGCCCCGCTGCATCAGCGCCGTCTCCAGATTTTGACCGACTAATGAGCCGATCACCTCGGGCGCTTTGATTTCCTTAGAGAATTGCAGCACTTCGCCGTCGCCTGCCGGAGTAATTTTCATCGCATACGAAAAGCAAAACGCGATAGAATCCGCGGCGTTCTTTAAATGATCTAAATAAGAGGCGATGGTGTCAAAAAATTCCGCTTTGGAGTATTCCCGATCGGTTGCCGGCATCGGCTTCCGCTCAGGCTGACTGATAGACGGGATACTGTTTTCGTCAAAGGTAACCAAGCATGAGCGGAAATTGGTTCCGCCCGCATCGATAACGATAACCGAAGTATTCTTTGGCGGCTGTTGAGGCGGCATAAACCACGTAGGAATCATATCCAGAGCCGGCCCTGTACCGACGGGAATGCTCGGATCCCGTTTCAGTCCTTCTTCCATGTCATACAGCAGCGTATCGATAACCGTATTGACCGTAGGGCCTTCCGCATCAAAATTGTGCCGTCCAAAAAACGCAGCGACCGAATGCCGAATGTCCATTGTAATGCCTCCCGATAAATTCATTCACAAATATTCTATAATAACGAAATACTCCGTCCCGCACACTGAGCCCGCATATCGTCGGGCCATACCGAAACCTGTGTTTCACCGATATGCGCTTTCCGCAAAAAGAACATACAGAGCCGCGACTGCCCGATTCCCCCGCCGATGGTTTGGGGAAGTTCTCCGTTCAGCAGCTTTGTATGAAAAAACAGCGATGCCCGTTCCATACAGTTGCGGGCGGCAAGCTGTTCCCTCATCGTTTTAGGACTTACCCTGATTCCCATCGACGAGAGTTCAAGCACATCTTTCAACACGGGATTCCATACCAGTAAATCTCCGTTTAATCCATGCCGTCCGCTGCCGGTTGCGGTAATCCAGTCGTCATAGTCGGGCGCCCTGCCGTCATGCGGTTCTCCGTTTGTAAGCGGAGCGCCGATACCGATTAAAAAAACAGCGCCGTACTGTTGAGCACACTTCCGCTCCCGTTCCTTTCCGGAAAGATTGGGATACTGCGCATAGAGGTCTTCCGCATGGATAAAGGTGATATGTTTCGGCAGAATCGGCTCGATTGCCGAATAGTTATCATAGATAAAAAACTCGGTACACTTTAAGCAATCGTATATTTTTTCTACGGTTGCCTTCAGAAAATCGAGCGTTCGGTCGGTCTCCTCCATCGCGAGTTCCCAATCCCACTGATCGACATACAGCGAATGAATATTATCGAGTTCCTCATCGGCTCGGATCGCATTCATATCGGTATAAATACCGAAGCCGGACTGTAATCCCATTTCCGCTATTTTAACACGCTTCCACTTTGCAAGCGAGTGTACAATCTCAAGTTCCTGCTCGTTCATATCCTTTACCGGAAAATGCACTGCCCGCTCTATGCCATTCAGATCGTCGTTCAATCCTTTCCCTCTGGGAACAAAGAGCGGAGCCGTAACGCGCGTTAAGTTCAAACGGGTCGATAGGGTGAGCTGAAAAAAGCTCTTAATACGGACGATAGCCTGTTCCGTTTCTTTACCGGTTAAAACCGGACGGTAGTGTTCGGGGATATAAAGATGCGGCATAAGCTCTGACTTTCCTTAATGATTTTCACATGAGATACGCCAATCTATCTTTTTTTCAGGGAAAAAACAAGGGTGTGGTTGTATCCCTTTTGTGCGGAATTGTGCTCAAAATTTCAGACAGTTTATTTTAGAAGAAGGGTAATCGTATCAAACAGATAGAGCAAATTCCGCAGAATGTCTGTGGGGCGGAGGTTTTGCCCGAATTGATTTTTCGGGTAGCAGAATCCGTCATTGAGGATGTTCGGCAGTGGTGCAACCGTCCGCTGGAGAAATTATACCCGATACTTTTTCTCGATGCGCTGCGAATGAATCCAAGATAGAACGGCAAAAACCTCAACAAATGACATCCTCATCGCCTGTATGGACGAACTTACGGGCACCCCCGACGCAGAGTGTCGGAGGTATTGGGCACCTCTAAAAACTCGGTTAGATTTTTAGAGGTGCCCCTATGTATAATACGGTAATTGCTCTTTAAAGTGATCTTTACCGTTATTCAACCAGAATACGACATGGTTCATTGCTTCCGCAGCTTTTGTCTTTGCAGCTATATCCGAATTGAATCCTTGATGGGGCTGTACATAGAAATTCGATTTCCTTGCCAGTGCTTCATCGATAATTTCTTTTGCGGCCAGAATATTTTCATTACGGCAACCATTAAAATCGTTTGCCCGCAAATAATCCGTTAATTCAGACTCTTGGCTGAACACATCCGCTGCAATACCGATAATCTTTCCTTCTCTGTAGAGCTTCAGCAACGTCGCTTCAGGAGCAATTTCTCCTCTTGTAACATTGATAAAAATCAGCGGTTTTTTTGCTTTTAAAAGATACGTTTCATCAAAGTATCCTGCATTATAAAACCTGCTGTTTTTATCTTTTGTTAAATTCATTACATTGATGAGTATATCGGAATTTGCAATAGCAGTATCGCGATCCGTAAAACGGCAGTCTTTATATTCCGACATTTGTTTCAATTCGTTCTCGCGAATATCCACTGCTTGAACAGTTACGCCGTTTGCCTCAAGGTCTTCATAAATCCGTTTACCGATCTTTCCGACGCCGTACACGGTGGCAACCCTGTTTTTTCCCAGTTCAATAAAAGATTTCGTATTTTTTCTTTCAAAAATCTTTGTGTTATCTGAATACTCATTTAAATTGCCTGTTGTGCAATACAGGAATTTTATTGCGGTTTGTGCAACGGCATCAATGCAATATTCTCTTAAACTTGCTAAGTTAATCTTGTATTGCAGGTGTTCAAAATGATCATATCCCGCACTCCGCGTAATAACGCTTTTTTTAATTCCATTATTAACATACGAATCCGGCAATTTCGAATGCGTTTTCGTCGTAATGATATCGGGTAAATCAACCGTATTTTCTTTCAGATATTCTTGGATAGTCAATGGCGTAATTAAAGAGGTAAAAGAAGTAGGCAATGCGCCTTTCTTTTGCAGTTCTTCTGTTATATTCTTTAAAAACTCCGCTTCTTTACCGAGCGCCTCAAAATGTATTATATCGTACTTCAGCATACTCATTCATCTCCTTTTGAATACTGCATCTTTCCGGGTGTCCACCACTTAAATGCCAGGGCGATAACCGTTAACACGATAAACCCTGCCCACATAACGAATGTCGTGTACATCGGATATACTCCGCCCATCGCAATAAAGATAGGAGGTAATGCCTGTAAAGCGATTGCAATAGGTCTGTTAAGCAAGTCCGTTATACCGGTATCTTCCAAACCTCGCGATTTTTGATCAGGGTCAACAACCCTACTGAGCAATACACCCGTTGCGATAACACCGTTTGCACGGCCGTAATTCATAATAGCCCGCTCAAACCAATCTTTAGACGAACTATATTTACCGACATACAGAAACCATACAATATTAAGGATAAGACCAAATACAAAACTGATTAAAAGCGGCCCGAAGTTTGCGGCAATAACATTGAGTTTGAGCCCGACAATGGCAGATATAACCAATAAATCCGTTGAGGTACTGCTCATTCTTTGTACGGTATATCTGTCAACATACTTGGCGGCGCCGGTTTTCTTTAAAAAGAACTGCATGATATATCCGAAGAGTAATGCGGAAACGAATACCGGAATGGAAAGCCAGCTCACTTGACGCTGCACCATACTCGAGAACCATTTACCCAACATAGTAGCGATCATAATGATTCCGATATGGAATGCGAGCGGATCCAAAGACATATTTGAAATCGTGATTTTTCCACCGCTTTTTTGCTGACTTTCAGGAATAAGCCCCGTACGGATATATTCGGGAAGCTGCTTCGGCGATTCAACATAGTTTGTATAACCTTTCCGCGTACCCCAGTTGATAATAATCATACCGATAACAATACCGCCGACTAATCCGACTGTAGCCGATGCGTTTGCCAAATCGAAAAATTCAGGATATCCATGCTCTTTATAAATCGCACCAACAGCAGCGGCCGTCCCGTGTCCGCCGTAAAATCCGGTTGCCATCAGCAAACCGAAACCATCGTTCAGCCCTGGCCACAATTTATTGAGTATTCCAAGCGCTAAAGCCATTCCTGCTGCATACTGCAGCATCAGGATGCCCGTATTTTGATAGAAGAAACCGCCTACGCCTTTTATCTCTTTTTTTGAGATAGGCTTATCTCCGATGGGCGTACACGCGAACACAACTGCGATAAGCACCCCTGCATACTTTGTTAATTGAGCTGAGAACGGCAATATCTGAAAACCACTCGGCCCAAGAGCCAAGCCGATAAAACCTCCTATCAGCGAAGCCGGCATCAGTATGGACTGAAAAAACTTGACCTTAGCTCTTAAAAATTGGCCGATAAGCAGCAGTGCGCCTAAAAGTCCCGCATCGGTTACAATATCCCATAAAGACATAGATTCCTCCTCTCTCGGTTTGCATCAATATTTTGATGTTATAAATAAATATTAAACAAGATATTGATTTTGTCAAGTCTTTAACATCAAGATTATGATATTCTGCGGCTATGAGCTTTAAGGATAGGCTTAGACAAGAGATTGAATATAAAGGATTGCTCGTAAAAGAACTCTCCGCGGAAGTAGGAATCAGTAACAGTACATTTTTATCGTATATAGATGCGCGCGGAGTTTTACCGAATGTGGAAACAGCCGTTAAAATAGCGTCGGCGCTCGGCGTTTCTGTTGAGTATTTGGTTACGGGAAAGGATCCGATTTATAATTCAAAGCAGAGCGATATACAGGATATCACGCATGATCTTATAAAACTCACCCCTTATCAGATGGAAATCATAAAAAAAATGGTACATGCACTGGTATAGCGGATTGGGAGGTGTTGTAGACGGTCTGTTATTGGTGCAGAGGCTTTAATGTTTGGATGCTCTGTGTCGAGGTATGTTAATTTACAGGGTACTCCAAAGAGTGCCTGATGTATTTACCCTGATATACCTTTCTTTCTTCTCTCCTGATTTTGATATTTCGCAACCGCCACAAAACTTCCATTTAACCCCTTGACTTTTCATAGCAGACTATTTTCAAAAGGCAGTTCTAATGTCTTTACCCTTTTTCGTTTCATTGACTGAAACCGGTAAAAGTGCCATACTTGCCAATAACTTTATACGAACATCGCTAAAAACTAACCGAGTTTTTAGAGATGCTCATACCTTTTTAGGAGGATGAAATATATGAAGAAAAGAATTTGTATTCTCTGTTTACTCACCGTATTTTCGATAGGCTTTCTTTCCGCCAAAGTAAAGATGAGCCTTGATGTAGGACCGGTCTATACCTATTTCGGTAGCCGTACAACTCACAGCAGCGAAAATAAATCTTCATGGGCAACCCATACCGGCGGTCTGAATGTCTTATTCGGTGTTGAGTTCGTTCAAAATTTCGGGGCATACGGAACCGTGAATTTTGCGTTCGGACAAAAAATTATCACGAAAAACCGTGTAGGGAACAATAACCACAAGGTAATTACTATAGACAGAGGGAACGAAGATCTGACGTATGTAATCGACAGTCAGTTTGGATTTTTCTATGTATTCCATCCCATAAAAAAGATGGATCTTACACTCGGACTCGGTCTTGGCATCGGGGGAAGCGGGCGAAACAACACGTATACTAAGCTTTTTGTAACAACAAAAGAAGAAAAATCGCAAGTCAATATCGGCGGCGGCGTCAATCTGAATGTTTCCTATATGTTTACCAAAATGGTAGGAATCTACGGCGGCATATCCGATACGCTCTACGCTCCCGTATATACAAAAACTGTAACAAAAACCGGTAACACAAGCACTACAGCAGAAGATAAAAGTGCATCAGGGAAAATTGCACATTCGTTAAATATCAAAGCCGGTGTTCAATTCGTCTTTTAAAAGACACCCCCGACGCAAAGCGTCGGGGTATTAAACCATCCGCACGAATAAATCTGCGGTAAGTTTTGTTACACAAAAAAAAGCCGGTTAAAGAACCGGCCCGCCGTCTGGCTATCGGTCGATTAATGGGTGGGAGGGGAACTAACCGACCGATACTCTATATATCGGCTTTGATGTGCTAAACCTTAATGCATTTTATTTTAATCTGCAATTTCCTGCAAGAGAACATCCATCGTCATTGTCATTTCGTAGGTCTTTCCTTCCTCAACGGTAATTTGACGGGTTAGTTCATACGTTCCCATCTTAAAGACTATGGTATGCCCCCCCACTGCAACCGGCAGCGGTTCCTTTGAAAGCGTTATCTCTTGATTATCAAGGAATACTGCCACATTTTCCGGCGCTTGTATGTGCAGTAACGGCGTAATAGATTTCAACTGAACTTCCAGCTGCGTAATTTTACCTCGCTCGATAATACAAGAGCGCATTTCGGTTCGGTATGCATCTGAACTGATACTTATCGAATATGTCCCCGGCAATAACAGCTGCAAATCTTCGAACTGCGTAAGATATTCATTATTCAGCTGCACAGTAACAGGTTTCTGTTCCTTTTCGGGGAATTGAAGCTTCAACTGTAAGCCGCCCTCAGCAATCAGCAAGGGACGAATAATAACCGTAAAAGAGGCTCGTTCAAAATCGTCAGGCAAGCCTTTCATAACCGGATTCAGCCGCAGCATAACAGGACTTACAGCGACCCTACTGCTATACGGTAAAAGTTCACTATTTTTTATGTGCTTAAAAGTATAGTCTTTCTTTACCGGAATCCTCAGAATATGCGAAAACCTATTCGGCAGCAGCGCCGTACTGATTTTTTTTGCAGAATAGTCGATATATCTCTTTGAAGGTTCAGGTTTAATATCGGTATACACCGTATAAGCGATGGAATTGGGATAATTCATACTTATCTTATCCTGCTTTATTTCAAGTTCTATCCCTTCCAAAAACAAAAAATCGCTTTTAACCGCAAATGAAACCGCATCATTATAACCGATGGTGAGCGACACGGGTGCAAACGCCTCCCTGTCAAAGATATATGAATGCATATTGCTGACCCTAAAACTGTCAGGGTAAAAAAAAGAAATGGAAAAAAAGAAAAAATATGATGTTATACACAAGAGCTGTTTCATGACTTTGCTTTCTTTGTATCAATGAAAAGGGACGGATTTTTTGCTTTTCCTTGCTCGCGTACCTCAAAGTGTAAATGCGGTCCCGTGGAAAGTCCTGTAGAACCGACATACCCTATTACTATACCTGATTTTACCTTTTCATACAAGCGGGCTTGAACCTTGCTTAAATGACCGTACAAACTTTCCCTGCCGTCATCATGGCGTATCAGGATATAATTGCCGTAGATATTACTGTATGCAACTTCAATAACCGTACCTGCGGCACAGGCATAGACAGGGCTTCCGGTTGGGGCGGCAAGATCAATGCCTGCATGATAGGTTGATTTTCCGGTAAACGGGCTTTTCCGCATCCCGAAGTCAGAAGTAACAACTGCATTCTGCAACGGAAACCGATAGAACGGAACAAAAAAGAAGCTGCGCACGGTGCTGTCAAGCATTGCATTCGGAAAGCATTCCACCCGTATTTTTTTTCCGGGGTTTGCAGCAGAAGGAAGCGTAATTGAAAAGGATTCGGTTTTAAGCTTTTTACTCAGCGCTTCGGTCAATTTTTCGATATCCGAAACCGCTTTTTCGGGGAGATAGAGCGCCGGTAAAGTCGGTAGCAAGAGCATTTTACCTGAAATATTGGTTTTAACGGATTCGATACCGTTTAAAGTGATCAGCGCATCATACGGGATACTGCATCGGGCAGCAATTCGGATAATGGTATCTTCTTTTTGTGCTTTATAGCGATAAAATTGCAGGGGCAGTTCACGAGCGGTTTTTCCCGCTGCAAGCGCTTTCCGTGCATAGAGGACATCATCGCTATATTGCTGAAAAATATGATTTTGAGGAGACAGCTCCGGTATAAGCGGCAGTTCCGCGGACTCGGCTGCCGCAATAATATGGACAACCAGAAGAAGTGCGCAGCAGAGCGGAAATTTTTTCATCACAGAGAACGCTATATCCGGTCTTCCGAAAACCCAAAGGCTACGAAACCATATAATATGAGCGAGAGAATAAGCACGGATAAAGCCAAGATACGATGATAAGCAAAAATAAATATAAAGAAGAGGAGCAATCCTCCAAAGAGAATGAGCTTTTTTATGAGCGAATGCAGAAACCTTCGCGGATGAGCCTTATAGCTTTTTATACTGCGCTTAACAATGAAAAACAACAGGAGCGCCACAAAAAGCAGGAGACTGATAGCGGTATAAACCTGTGTGTACCGAGTTGCCAACAACCAGAGTGGATAGACAATACAAAAACTGAAAAGAAGGCAAACTCCTAAAAGCAAAACAAATGTACACGCCTTTAAAAATAGAAACTTATAACCGGCAGCCAGTTTGTGAAAATACTCTTTCACGCTTAAAACCTTTTGTAATAAAATAAGATAATAGCGGCAGTCTGTGCATACCGAACCGTCTTGCATTTACCGGTTCCAGAACTGCCGCAAAGAAACCTAAACGTTATTCTTCGGAAATTGCTTCCGTAGGACAAACGCCGGCACATGCACCGCAGCTGATGCAAGCATCAGCATCGATAACCCGTACTCCATTCGCTTCACTGATAGCGCCGACGGGGCATTCGCCCTCGCATGCACCGCAATTAACGCAAGCATCGGAGATCTTATAAGCCATAATCATACTCCTTGATATGTGTGATGCCCCTATCATAATCAGAACGACCGAAAAATGCAAGGCTCCGCATTGCATCTCATTGTAATCTTCCTTAAAATGCAATTACTTGACACCATATATAACATCCTTTAAAAATTATATATCTTGCAGGGCAACCGCATTAAAAATATTTTTAGAGGTTGCCTTCCTTCTGTGCGAAATTTTGGTTAAAATTTCGCACATTTTTTTCAACAGGCGGGTAAACGCATCAGGTAGAGTAGATAAAAACCGTGGAAAAATTAAGACTGTGAGACCATTTGAACCGCGAAGAGGTTCAACTCTGGTCGAATAGTCTCAATTTTTCCGCGGGGGGTGTTAAAAAAACGGCCTGATGCGTTTACCCTGATATATCTTGTGTGTACAAATTACACATATTATGATATATTGTACTATGGAGGTAGTAAAAATGGCAGTCGCACTAAAAAATGTAAGAATTGACTTGAGAGCCAACACTCAGCAAAAATCCACACTTGAGAGAGCTGCTGAACTTAAACATCTTTCACTCTCTTCATATATTCTTTCAACCTCATTAAAACAAGCACAAATAGATTTAACAGAAAATGATACTCTTGTACTTTCTAATCGTGATAGAGATTTAATAATGATGGCTTTAGATAAACCGCCGGAACCCAATGATGCTTTGAAAAGATTATTTCAATGATGAGTGACCATAAGTTAGTTTCAATAAAAGAAATACAACAAAAATCGCTCCTTAAAAAATTTGATTGCGGTATTGAGAAATTAAATGAATTTTTATCACGATATGCAATAAAGAATGATGAGTTGGGTATAGGGAAAACTTTTGTTGCTTTGAATAACAATAACCGGATTTCAGGCTATTTTACATTAGCGACAGCTCAAGTTGCTTATCAAGAAATTCCGGATAGATATAGAGATAAATTGCCGAAATATCCGATTCCTGCACTAAGAATTGCGAGGCTCGCTGTTAATAAAGAAATACAAGGGAACGGAATAGGAAAATGGCTTCTTTTACAAGTTTTTATAAAGGCTATTCAAGTAGCAGATATAACAGGTCTTTATTTGATAATAGTAGATGCAAAAGAAACTTCAAAAAACTTTTATGAACATTACGGTTTTCAAAAATTCATAGATGAGGATTTATCTTATTTTATGCTCGTTGATACAATAAGAAAAGCAACCCAAAAAACTGAGTTTTTTTAAAGGTTCCCTCAAAACAATCACAAACTTTATAGACTCGTATGTTCCTTCCTTAAAATGCAACAGTTGAACAAAGTTTCAACTTTGGAAACTGTTGCATTTGTGCGCGGAACGCGCATACGTCAATACGCGATATTTGCGTAAGCAAACTCGACGTGTTTTTAAGCCGCGCTATTTCAGCGGCTTAAAATAAACCTTCCCTAAAATGCAACAGTTGAACAAAGTTTCAACTTTCGATTGACTTTTTATGGGAGAATACCCTGTTTTAATTACCGGCGAAGAGTGTTTTTTTCCAGCGGGTGATCATCTGCAGGGCTTGGAGCGGAGTGGTTTCGTCGGCGTTTGTAGAAAGGATCTCGTTTATCACCATTTCTTCATCGCTAAAGAGACTATTTTCCGGAGAGGCTTTTTTCTTTGCCGGCACGGTAAAGTCCGTAGGTATGGTAGTACCGGGAACCTGTGCGTTCAGCAGTTCCGTCGCCCGCTGTATAACCGTTTCCGGCAACCCTGCAAGTTCCGCGACGTGCACCCCGTATGAATGGGCTGCAATACCTTCGATAACCTTCTTTAAGAATACAATTTTTCCTTCGGTTTCCAATACATCCAAACAAAGTTTTTGCAGCCGCGGATGGACGAGTTGAGCTAACTCGTGGTAATGGGTTGCAAAGAGGGTTTTTGCACCAATCGTATGCAAAAGGTATTCGCTCACCGCCCGCGCAATTGAAAATCCGTCCCCCGTCGAAGTCCCTCTGCCGATTTCATCCATAATAACGAGGCTGTTAACCGAGGCGTTACGCAAGATATATGCAGTCTCGGTCATTTCGACGAGGAAGGTAGACTCCCCGCGGGCGAGATTATCGCTTGCACCAACCCGACAAAAAATACAATCGACAGGGGTAAGCAGCGCTTTTTCCGCCGGCACAAAAGAACCGACCTGTGCAAGCAGCGTAATAAGTGCAGTCTGCCGCAAGAAAGTGCTTTTCCCTGCCATATTAGGGCCGGTAATGAGCGCAAACGAGGGTATATCCGAAGCGGCGGAAGAAGAAAGCCGTATGCTGTTGGGCACGAATTCGCCTGTCGGCAGATGATTTTCTACAACGGGGTGCCGACCTTCACGGATATCTAACAGGCCGTCGGCGGAAAACTCAGGCTTTACCCATGCATGAAGGGCTGCCGTATATGCAAAGGATTGTAGCACATCCAATTCTGCGATTTCTTTTGCAAGGAGGTGCAGTAGTTCAATCCGATTGTATACTTCCGTATGCACTGCAAGGAACAGCTCTTTTTCACACGCAATAATGTTTTCACCTACATCGTTCAGCTTTGTTTCAAGTTTGCTTAAAGCCTCCGTCGTAAAACGGTCGGCGGTTGTCAGCGAGCGGCGTCTAATAAAATGCTGAGGAATCTCCGCCGTTTTAAGGCTGCCGTGGGTTACTTCAAGAAAGTAGCCGCTTAACCGGTTGTACTTGATTTTTAAGTTTTTAATCCCCGATTTTTCCCGCTCTTTTTCCAAATAGTTTTCTAAAAGCTTATTGGCGTTATCCCGCGTATTGCGCAGTTCATCCAGTTTTTTTGACCAGCCCTGCTTAATTAAGCCGCCTTCGGTAAGGACAATCGGGCAATCTTCGGCGATGCTGTTGTCCAAAAGCGTATAGAGCCGTTCCATATCATCGCTCAGCTTTTGCGGCAGCTGTAAAAAAAAGAGGCCGTTACTTCTACTGAGCTGTGCAAGCTCGATACAGGCATTAAGGCTCTGCTTAATTCCTAACAGATCCTTTCCGTGCGCCCGCTGCATGGCAACCCTACCGGTAAGTCGGTGGATATCAAGCACTGCAGCAAGTGTGTTCCGCACGGCAGCGAGCGCTTTTTCATTATGGAAAAGCAGCGCCGTTTTATCAAGCCGCGCGTTTATTTCCTCAGCGGTTCGCAGCGGATGATAGAGCCAGTGCCGCAAAAGGCGCGTTCCCATCGCCGTCTTTGTATAATTGACGGTTTCAAACAGGGTAAAAGAATCCGTATTGTCATGCAGGTTTTGGAGCAGTTCAAGGTTTTTACGTGTCGCATCATCCATCATCACAAAATCGGAATCGCGGTATACCTTTATGCCTGTAATATGGGGCAAAGCCGCTCCTGTCGTTTGATCCAAATATTGAAGCAGCAGCCCTGCCGGTGGCAATTCGGGTGAAGATGCCGTTAAAGAAAACGATTTAAGTGTTTCGGTACCGAAGCACGCACACAGCCTCTTTTCTGCGGACGCAGCGGAAAAATGCCAATCGGGATAGAGGTTTTGTAGCATCTGCGGATATTCTCCGCACAAGGTTTTTAAGGCCGGCACCGAATTGGCAAGCGATATTTGAATAAGGATTTCCCGCGGCTGTATACGACCGAGTTCTTTTTTAAATTGCTCTGCAAAATCGGAACGCGGAAAAGACGTAGCAAAAAATTCTCCGGTGCTAACGTCAAGGTACGCAAAACCGATAAACACATCCGTAATAGTGCCGCGGGTAATTTCTTTCGGTGTGCAGTACACAGCAGCAAGGTAATTGTTTTGTCCTTGCTCAAGGAAATCTTCCCCTGTAGCGGTGCCGGGAGTAATTACTTCTACAATTTTCCGCTCGGTCAGTTCGCCCGGAACAACATCCGAAACCTGCTCGCAAATCGCAATTTTTTTTCCGGCACGCAACAGACGCGCAATATAAATACGCGAAGCATGATAAGGAATGCCGCACATCGGACTTCCCGTCCGCTGAGTCAGCGTTAAATTCAGCAGTTTACTCACCTCGATTGCATCGTCGTTGAACATCTCATAAAAATCGCCTAAGCGGAAAAAGAGCACAGCATCCCTATACTGCGCCTTTATTGAGAGATACTGCTGCATCATCGGGGTGAGCGACGCCGGTTTTGTCATATTAGTTTGAGCTGAGCTCTCGGATAACGGTTTCCGTAATATCGACAGTCGGGCTGTACCAGATAATTGCTTCGCCTTGTTGCAAGTTCAGTACCATCGTATAGCCTTGACTTTCCGCAATCTTTTTAATTGCGGCATAAAGACGGGAATAAAAGACATCATCGCTTACCAAACTCTTCCGCAGCACTGCCAACTCGTCGTTACACGCCTTGGAATATTCAAGCAAAAAACTCGTCTTTACGTCGATTTCGGCCTGATATTTTTGGACGGCATCGGTTTTTCCGATAGCTTCCGCATCCACCTTCTTTTGGCGAAGCGCGATAATTTCATCGGACATCCGCTGTATTTCTGCTTGATACTTTACCTGTTTTGCCTGATAATCGCGGACGGAACGGGAATCCCGCAAAAAAGTAGCGTAAATACGGGAAGTATCGACAACCGCAAACCGCGTTATCTGCTGCGCGGATAGCGCAACCGCACCCGCCAAAAGACAAAATAATATAAAAGTATATTTTTTCATCGATTCTCTCCTCTTATAAGTTGGGCACATTAAACGATAATACAAACCGCCAGTCGGCGCCTTTACCGTTTCCCCAAACCGGCTTTCCGTTCTGAGCTTTAAAGGTATTTGCAAACATCAGCCGTAGCGGGAATTGCGGAATAACAAAGCGCAATCCCGGTCCAAAGCTGAAATAGTAATCATCGATTTTAAAGGTCTTTAAATCAGTTAAATCTTTTTTGACGGCTGCCGCATCCGCAAAAAAGTCAAAGGACAGAATACCGTGCGCTAACGGCCATCTAAACTCTATCCAATGGTTGAGCAGCACATTGCCTTTGCCGCTCGAGCCAAGCGTCATCCAGCCCCGGCCGGTAAACATACCGTCAATAGCGAGTTTACTGCTATCCCCGATAAGGCTATTCGGCATCGGTATCTGGAACGAGAAACCGGTATAAAAGGCCAGTACAAACTTGAGGTTCCAAATTTCAGAAACAGGATAATCGACGAGGGTAATATACGCCTCCGCTTTTGTTTCGGAACGGAAGAAATATTCATCTTCAACTTTTGGTATAAGACCAAAGAAAGATATCTGTTCACTCAAGAACCAGCCCTTGCTTGGGTCATACGTAATATCGCGTCCGTCAAACGAGAGACGTGTCCAAAATGAGTTGCTGAGCCGCCATTTAGCCTCCTGTTGCCGTATCGTCGGATCAGCTGCACGATATAACTTAGTATCGTAGAAGTTCTTGACCAATGAAAAGTTCACACCACCGCGCAGTGTAATCGTCGCATATCGGGGGTACCATCGGTAACCGGTATGAACGCCGAATGTTGTTTCAAGTCGGTCATAACGCATTCGGTAGGCATTAGCCAAGTCTTTATTTTTTTCGAATTCTTCTTTATTTTTGAACGGCCCATAGGGGAATACCATATCCTGATAGTCGAACAGTGATTTATGTGTAAACGATAGGTCAAAGCCGAGTGTCAGCGGATAGCCGAGAAACCAGTTTTCAGCATAGCCAAGTTGGAGCGTTTGATTATCCGTTGCCGCAGTTGCATTAACCGATAGTTCGTTTCCACGTCCTGCAAGGTTCCGTTCCTGCCACTGCACGAATAATGAGAGAGGGAAACTGTCGGCATCGGAAACGCCCGAGAACGTAATACCGAATTGGATACTTGCCGTCGACTGCTCTTCAACATTGAGAATGACATCGATTAGATCCTGCTCGGAACCGGGCTGTACATCCGGCACAACCGTAGAAAAATAACGCAGGTTAAATAAATTGCGCAAACTGTTGGTAAATTTTGATTTTGAAAAAACATCTCCCGGCTCAAACAAAAGCTCACGGCGTATAACGTAATCCTTTGTCCGTGCATTACCGCGGATAATAATATTTTCGATATGGCTTCTGCTTCGTTCTACAATGGTAATTACAAACGATACTTTCTTAGTTGTTGAATCGCGCTGCATTGCTTTTGCAATATAATTTGAAGTATACCCGTTTTCAAAATACATATCGGCAATGGCTTGAAAGCCTTGCTCAAATCTGGTCATATTCAAAATGCTGCCCGGTGTCAGTCTTATTTTTGCGCTCAAATCTTCGGTAGAAAAAATCTTATTTCCTTCAAAAGAGGTTCCATTGTAAGTATACTGCTCTCCTTCCATAATGATATATGTCAGCTTTACCATGTTTTTTTGCGGATCGGATTCGGAATCTATGTCCTTAACGATGTTTTCAACATGAGCATCGATATAACCGCGTTCACCGTAGAATTGCTGTATCGCCGTCTTATCTTCTGCGAGTAGACTCTCTTGAAAAATCCCCTTCACAAGGAATTTTGCCGGTTTGGTAAGGAGAACTCCTTTGAGCGCCTTTTCTCCGACAGCGGTGTTACCTTGGAATGCAACTTCGGAAACAATTGTTTGCTTTCCTTCCGTAATGGTAAATTCAAGGATAACGCCGCCTTGTGGACTCTCTGAAACGCTCGAGCTTACGGCAGCCGATGCATAACCTTTTTCTATATAATAATTTTTGATGGTTTGCTCGTCGGCATTCTTTTTTATCTCATTGTAGATATCGCCTTTTTTTAATACTATCTTCGATAAAATATCGCCGCGTGAAATGCGGTTATTTCCGGTTATTTTTATCAACGTAACGACAGGTTTTTCCGTGACTTCAAATTCAAGCCGAACATACTGATAATCGATGTCGGCAGGAACGGCCTTGGGTACAATATCGGAAAAATAATCAAGCGCATATAATTTTTGCAGAATTTCCGAATACGTTGCATCGGAAAAAGGTTTTCCTTTAAACGAATCAAAAATACCGTCCATTTCGGTTTTTGATACGCTATTTAACCCCTGAAAAACAATTGCTGTTATCGGTTTATTTTCATACCAATTATCGGGAGCTTGAGCCCATAAAAAGCAGAAGGATAACATGAGCGCCGTTACGGCTACCACTTTCTTTAACATTAAAGACTCCTCTATCTCATTTACATTATCTTATCAACGATAGCATTATCGCACGGCAACCTTTTTGCGCTGCACGGAGGGGATGTCTCAAAAGTTGGTTACTTTTTCGCTATCCCCGCGAGTTTAAAATTAAATCTTTATACAATACAGAAAAAGCCGATAGGCTTTCAGTTTTTGACAGCCCCGAGTTTTAATATGAATATTTCCATGAAAAAGTCAATGCAGTATCTCCTACAAATAAGGTATCCGGTTTTGTAGGGGCGACTGACCAACGCAGCAAAAAGAAGGGAGTTGCCATTTCCAAACCGATTTCCGGCTGAAATAAAATATCCTTATAAACAGGACGCTTTGAGCCGCCGTTCTTAAGCGATTTTGAATCATAGTGGCTTAAGTGCAGCAGTGCATCCGCATAGATAGCCGAACCGAAATATTTCCCTATATAAACACTCGTATTATCAAGATAGTTACTCATTGTTAAAGTAGTATTCTGATTTGCAGTGAACAGGTTACCAAAAATGGCATTTTGCAGCAACAATGTACGGAAGGAAAAAGCATCCAACCCTATAAAATCCCTGACTTTGCTTTCCACTTTTTTAAGAAAGCCTACTTGTGCAAGGATATCGGAACTGGAAACCAGCAGATTTTGCCATAGATTATCTTTGCCCGTATCGCCGATAGCCACTTGTCCCAATAGCTGCATAATTTCATTCGTAGAACGGGGCGGATCCGAACTAATTTCAGGATTAAAACTGAATAATGACTGATCTTTTGTCGTCAAGACAAGCCGCAACGGTTCACCGCTACTGTCACGATCGCGGATTTCCGCCCTTAAAGTTACCAACGGTTCAATTTCGTTAGCCACATCCGCAAAAGTAATAGCCCCTTCACGGATATAGAAACTACGCTTAATATAAAACACTTCCCCTCCCCGCATCTTTACATCACCTTTCATTGTAAAGTTACCGGTTCCGGCATCGGAAATCAACGAAAGCGGAGAATCCGTAGGCACAAGTGTTCTTAAAATTGGAAAATCTGCTGTCGGCCAACGGAATTCAGCTTTGTGGCCAAACTGTAAATCCAGCTTCATATCAAAAGCGGTATCCCCCTCCCCTCCGTATTCGGCATTGAACTTATCAAAATCGTTAAATTTAACCACAAAGTAGCCTGAATCAAATGTTGCGGAGCCGTATACGCCGACAAGTGTAGGGGTTACCTTTATTTCAACAGTACAACCGGCAAGACCGTCCGCTTGGAACAGGATATTGTCGGTCTTAAATACTCCCATCTTGGTTCCGAGCGTCCCACATTGGACTGAAATATTGTCAGGAATCCAACCTGAAAACTCCGCAGTGCACCGCGCCCAAATATCCGTCGACGGACCTTTCAATACGGTATACGGTACCTCAAGCCCCGTACCGTCCGCAATAATGTCGAGTAAAACAGGCCCATATATCTCCGGTGCATAATTGGGAGAATTGACGGTTATATTCTGTCCGACTAATTTTCCGTTAAACTCAGGTTCCATCGGTTTTCCCCCGATAGTCAAATCTCCGGTAAGCGTCCCGCCGTGAAAAAGCACATAGTCAAGGCCGGTTATGTCCCATATTCGTTTAACATCTGCTCGGATATCGGTTACTTGCAGATTTAACGCCTCTTTTTTTACGGTACCGTCCAAATTGAGTTTAAGCGGCAGTGTTTCCGCTAATTTGAGCGACACTACACCGTCATCTAAGATAAAGCCGGTTATCTCATCATTTTTTCCGGCATAAAACGCAGTAACGCCCGGATCACGGATCATTGAAAGCGGAACAGTGTTCTTCCCGGTAAAATCACCGAACTGCCAATCGCTCAAGTAAGTGTTAATCGTAAAGCGCGCTCCTACGTTTTTGAGCAGGGAAAAGAATGCAGCTTTTGTTTTTTCATCAGGTTGTACACCGGTATACATAGTACCGATATGCGCTTTTAGCTGTTTATCGGCAACCGTACCGGTATAATCGGCATCAAGCCTTCCGGTCATCTCTGCTAACGAGAAATTGCCCGTTATATTGGAAGCTTCATGCATCCCCCATCCAAGCTGCGTAATATTCAGTTCCGCTTTTTCATCTTCCACCACAAGGGAACCGACTATATTCAGATCTTCGCCCTGTACAAACATTGAAAGTTGAGACAAATCCAATCGAGCTAAAAAGGAATCCGGATCGATTGAAAAAGCGGCATCAGCCGACACAGTATGCTTTTTCCCTTGGCTATATAAAAACCGATCCACCGAGATATTATCAAGTTTAAGCGAGCCGGCGGCACGGATATCTCCGCTTGAAAAATCAAACGTTGCGGCACACTCAACCTTTTCGGCGGCATCGGGAGAAACGAGATTCATTGCAGCAGTATAGTTTTTTCCGCCCTCATTATCAGGTATGGAAACTGCCGTTATAGCCAACGTACCGGTCAGCGCTTCGTCATCACCAAGTTTGACTTCAGACAAAAGCAGTCCCGAAGGATCTGCTTTTCCCATAAAATGCAAGCCAATCTTTGCCGGAGTTAACGAAGCAGGAGTTCCATAACTGACATATCCGTTGTCAATAGTATAAAACCAATCCGTGCGGTTATGATATTGAAACTCCGAATCCAAAGTTAAAAAGATGGGCAGAAAAGGCAGCGGTATTTCATTAGTTTTAACGCTTCCTTTGAAGCCGGTACCTTTTTCATAAAGGGCGCTAATTGCGAGACCATAGTCGCCGTAAATATTGAGAACATTCTGAGAAAAGAAGCCCTGTAGCTGATAACCGATCGAGTTAATAGCTAAAGAACCGGTAAAAATGATGTCGTTTAAACGATCAAAATCGGCATTGATATTCCCGCGGACGGACATATTTTTGTAAGATAGTTCGATATCGGTTAGCGCAAAAGAAGATTGATTCCCTTTTACCGATAACAGCGCATAAAAGTCATCAAGTGTATTTGAAACTAAAACGAACCTGATGCAGTTATATGAGAAACTGCGTAAATCACTCGAAATATAAAACTCGGTTGTACATTGGAGCGATTCAACCGCTGCCTGCGGTATATCCGCTTCAGGAACCGCTGCCTGAATAAAGTTGCAGATTGTACCGATACCGACGGCATCGAATGCCCCATGCAACTCTGCAAAATGAGGAGAAGCGGAAGCGCTACCTTCGTTATAGATATAAGATCCGTCAAAACGATACTTTCCATATCCGTCTTCGGCAGATAAGGTATAATCAGCTTTCCGTGCCGAAGGGTTAACAGCTAAAATGATGTTATGAAGTGCCCCTTTGCCGGCGGTAAGCGATGGTATTTTGCAGAAGAACGACTTTCCTTGCTTAAAAAACTGAAAATCCGCAGCCACTGAAGCGCCGGACGGAAGCTTAAACCGTTTTACAACAGCCTTCCCTGTAGGGATCTTAGTGTTGAGGTCAAAACTAAATTGAGAAAACACATCCGCATCTTTTCCCAATAGCGAAAGCTGTGAAATGTTGATTCTCTTATCATCTCCCTCCGCTTCAAGATTCAGTTGGGAAGCCGCGAAGCGGTATGAAGGGAACACTAGCGACGGTAACGCAAAACTTAAATCGCTATTCCATTGGATATGCCGCCCCGAAAGAGCAAATTGAAAGCTGCCGGACATTGTCATGGAAGCAAATTGGGTGAGGCTTTTGGGGGCATTATAGACCCTAACGGACTGCAAGGGGGCAAAATCTTTGCAGCTGAACCTTCCGTTTATATCGTTCGTTGCAATATTCCAGCTTGCGGTAAAGTCAATCGGCTGAAAATCCTGCATGGTATTAAAGGTAAAAACCTTATCCCGGTAATCCGCAAACAGTTTGAGCCGGTATATACCGAACCGATCGGTAGAAATATGAGAAAAATCGGCAACTACCGAACCGGCAGTCAAATCTTTGTTGAATTTTCCTTCGATAGTAAAGTCCGTTTCAGCTTGACCGATGGCCGTATAATCGCTATTCCGATAAGAGGCAGCGCTGCTAAGACTGACCGTTACAGCATCCGCATCGATAGCGACATATCCATCCGTTATCTTTGCGTTGATATCATGTACGGTATTTCTAAATCTTAAACGAACATTTTTAATGTGGATGTTCAGCAGCTGCGAGGAGAAAAAAGAAAGAATCTGTTCGGCATTTACAGAAGATTGGGTGGAACTTGGAGATTTCCGCACTGTGTTGAGCTTTTCGGCAAGCGATTTATTCTCTATCAAGTCTGCATCAATAAAGCCGTTGGCAATATTCACGGAATCTAATATCTCGGCAGTATTTCCGAAGATGAGCGCCCAAAAACGATACTGAACGGAAAAATCTTCAAAAGAAGCAATTTCTCCATTATGTTCCGCATCAAAGATTTTTACATTCCGTAATGAAACCGAGCGCAATATTGAAGGAGAAAGCGATTCGTAAGATAAGCGTACATTATACGTTTCCTCCAGCTCCGTCAAAACCAGCGAACGCACGGCTGCCAATTTTTTTTCCAGCGTTTGCATCAGAGGGCGGAGCGCCGCAAAAGAGAGAATAAGTATACATAAAAATAGTAAAAATTCTATTTTAGACCGTACGACAGGTTTCATCGAGGGGCTATTATATCAAAAAAGAAATTGCTATGATAGATAAGCGTGTCGAACAAACGCATCAGACATTTTGTTACATCTCCCCGCAGAATACTGAGGCCGTTCAACCTTTCCTTTTGAAAATATGGGGGCATCTACTTCGTTATTTCACAAAAATTAGTCCTCGACGTGCAAAAGCACGCCTGTGGGTAATTTTTGTTCATGCCTCGTATCTGCCTCCCATATTTCCAAAAGGCTAACGGAAAGATTATTTTCGAACATCATACTCTCATTTATTTTGCGGTATTTGATTTATTGGTTTGATACGATTATCCTCTTGCTAAGAATAAGGAAAAACTATAGATGATTTTGAAAAATTTTGTGGTGTTTGAGGGGCTTGACGGGACGGGGACGACGAGCCAGATACGGTTGTTACAGGAAGCGTTTGCTTCCCACGGGCGGCAAGATGCCGTGCTGTTTACTTGTGAACCCACCGGCGGTTCCATCGGGAAGTTAATCCGCGAAGCGCTTTCAGGCGCAGCAGGATTCGATGGTCAAACGATTGCCTACCTTTTTGGAGCGGATCGATGCGAGCATATATATGGTAAAGAAGGTATTTTCGCACAGCTCCAAGCGGGGAAGGCGGTTTTTTCCGACCGGTATCTGTTTTCCAGCCTTGCCTATCAAGGGCTTGCTGCAGGAAAGGAACTGGCACGGGCAATCAATGCGCCGTTTCCGCTTCCCGAATATCTCTTTTTCTTTGACTTGCCTGCAAAAACCGCGATGGAACGAATCGAAAAGCGAAACATCCCGCGGGAAATATACGAAAAAGAGGCGTTTCAACAAAGGGTTGCGGACGAATATCAAGCCATTTTCCGGTATTACGCGGAAACGGCGCCGGATATGCGGATTATCCGTATCGATGCTGCTCAACCAATAGCGAAAATTCACGAAAACATCTGGAGTATTGTCTGTAATCTGCCGATAATATAAAAGATGAAAAGGCGTTTTTGTTTATCTGCAGTGTTACTGTTTTTCTCTTTCGCTCAAACGGCGTTGCTACCTGCGTACTTTGTAACATATAAAGAGCAGTATTATAAGCTCTACCATATCCATTACCAGCAGTATCCCGACGATACGATCGAGAACATTTATTGGCTTGAAAAGGCGATCAATGCGGATTTCTGTAATCCCCTGTACGCATTAGGAAAGATCACCGATAAAACGGATTGGGAAAAATACCGGTATCTCTTTATGATGCACTTAAACCTTAAAATGGTAGAACAGCACCTCAGGCTCGGTATGAAATACGATAAGCAGGTCGCATATTTTTATAATGCGCCATGGAAAGAACAAAACATCGAAAGTTTAAAAATGGCCGAAGATTGTTACAACACCGCCTTGTTTTATTGGAAAGAAGCAACGCTGTGGGCTGAAAAAGCAAATGTACGGAAGTTTCAGTTTCTCTTTCTAACCGATCTACAGTATTGGGAAGATGAACGGGAACGGATCGCGCAAAAAAAGCTCAATTACGAACGCACGATAACACGGGAATTGGAACGGCTCGCCAAAGTCCGCGCCGAATTTATCAAAATGGAAGACACATATTGATAATTCAAAATTGAATTATCAATATGTGCGAAATTTTTTATTAAAATTTCGCACAGTTTATTGTGAAAGAAGGGAAAACGTAGCAGGCCAATGGGATAAATATCGCAGAATAATGGAGATTGGGCAACCATTTGAACCGCGAAGAGGTTCAACTCTGGTTGAACGGTCTCCATTATTCTGCGGGCTGTAAAAATTAGTCTGCTACGTTTTCCCTGAATGCAAATGCTGGACAGGTAGCTCGTTAATTGGTATACTTTTCCAATAGCGCTATATAAAGAGGTGTAAAAAGTGTCTCGAACACGAGGATATAAGAAAACTGAAAATAATATTGTACGATATATCTCAAAGCAGATAAAGAAAGCAGCCGAAGCGGTTTTGCATTTTTTTCAACGAGTCATTGCAGGCGGTCGAAAAAAGCTAACCATCATGATCGTCCCGCATTCACAAAAGAAAGTGCTGAATTTTCAGACCAGTATTTTCAGCTTACTTTTCACACTGATTATCGCCATCGGCTTTTTCTCTTCATTCTTTTGGTTTGCACACAAAACAGCCGTATCGGTACAAGACCTTTCAGCTACCAAAGAGGAAGCCCGCAAAGCACAGGCGAGTTTGGACGTATTACGGGATGAAACCAATGAACTCCTAAAAACCGCACGGAATTTTCAGACAGCGCTTACTTCAACTTTCTCCTCACTCGGTTTAAAGACAACTACTCCTGCGGGGCAAGCTGCAAACGGAGATTTATCTTTTCTATTTAATATGCACGAGGTTGCGGAAGGTTCGCTGAAAGAAGCTGCGGAGCTGCAGCAGCTTACCTCATACCTTAACGATGCCGTATTACCGGTACAGGAAATGGGGAAACTCCTTAATATGCAGACAACGCTCTTTTCCGATATTCCGAGCCTTTGGCCGATTAAGGGCGGCATCGGGCATATTTCGATGGCATTCGGACAAAACCGGCACCCCTTTACCGGTCAGTGGTATATTCATAAAGGTATAGACCTTTCCACCTATCGTTCGGGAGACCCAATCGTGGCCACTGCGGACGGGCAAGTTGTTACCGTAGAATTTGATCCCGGATGGGGAAATTATATCATCATTAAGCATAAACACGGTTTTTATACCCGATATGCACACCTTCAATCTTACCGCGTAACCAGAGGTGAATATGTACAGCAGGGACAAACCATCGGATATATCGGAACAACCGGTATTTCGACAGGTCCCCACCTACACTATGAAGTACATATCGGTTCCGATGTTGTAGACCCGATTAAATATCTTAATATAAAAGCTTCCAATACAAAGCAATAACTATGGCAAAAAAAAACTTTATCGATGATATTTCGATCAACACCATTGTTGGGTCGGGATCGATGATAAGCGGGAATATAACGGTTTCAGGCTTTTTACGGATAGACGGTGATATAAACGGCAATATACAGACCATGGGACGTGTCATTATCGGAGAGGAAGCCCGAATACGAGGCAATATCCGTGCAGCTTCGGTTAGTGTAGGCGGAATTGTACAGGGCGATATTATTGCGCCGGATTATGTCGTCGTCCTTTCATCGGGGATGGTTATCGGGTCGGTTCTGACAAAAAAGCTACGGGTTGATGATAATGTTATCCTGCACGGATTCTGCTCCGCAACCGGCGATCAGCACAGCTTTGAAGAAGCGGAAAAAAAATATGCAAACCGACAAGCGCTCCATTCCTCCACTTTTTCTTACTCAAAATAAAGGAGAAAGATGGGAAATCAGATAGAAAGTTCAACTTACGCAGCAGGGGTAACCGTTCAACCGTCCTTACAAACCAAAACAGCGCAATCCGAAAAAGACAAAAAAAAACTGAATAAATTTAAAGAGATGCTGCGAAGTGTCTTACCCCAAACCCGGCAGGGAAACGAAGTCGATATACTCGAACAGCTGAGTACATTACCGCAAGAAGAAGCAATCGCTCTGTTGCAAGACGATGTACGATCTGCAGGGGATACCTTGCGAACGCGCCAAAATCCTGAAACAATCTTACGGTATAAGCAGGCTGTTAAAAACTTTATCAGCTATGTCGCGCATGAAGCATATACGGTTACGACACGGACTCACTTACGCCGTGATAAGACCAATCATTTAAGACCACGCTCTTTTACCCAAATTGTTATTATCAATGAAAAGCTTGACAAGTTTGCAGGTGAATTGCTCTGTGACCAAAAAAGCCAGCTTTTTATTCTTGAACGGCTTGAAGAAATATACGGCTTAATTATAGATTTAATTACATAATAGGAGTCAGAAATGGATATTGAATTTGAAGAAACATATACCGAATACGAAGAAATAGATGATTTAAGCGCTTTGGAAGATAGCGATGCGCCTCAAACGGAAGAAACTATACCGGAGGGAGCCTTCCCCAAACCACTCTATCAGTTAAAGCTTGAATATTCACAAGAGACTTTTTACGCGACAACGGCGGATTTAAACCTGCAAGACGGTGATTATGTCATTACCCCTACCCGCTACGGTGATGATATGGCTCGTGTAATGGGTTTGGTACAACATCCTATTAGAGCAGCAATTAAAGATATCGTTACGGTTACGCGGAAAGCAACTGATAAGGATTTTCAGCGTATAAATGAAAATCTTGAAAAAGAAAAGGAAGCCGGCGCAGTTTTTAAAGAAAAAGTTCTTATTCATAAACTTGATATGAAGTTGATTGACTGCCACTACTTGCTTGAGGATCCTAAAGTGATCTTCTTTTTTACGGCAGATACCCGTATTGACTTTCGTAAGCTGGTTAAAGACTTGGTTGCTATTTTGCATCTTCGTATCGAGCTGCGGCAAATCGGTGTTCGCGATGAATCGAGAATGGCTGGCGGCATCGGCTGTTGCGGTCGCCCGTTTTGCTGCCATGCCGTAACGGACAAACTGCGGCCGGTATCTATCAAGATGGCAAAAGAACAAAACCTATCGTTAAATTCGCTCAAAATTTCGGGGCAATGCGGACGTCTACTCTGTTGCCTTTCTTATGAATATGATTGGTATGTGGAAACGCGGAAAAAGCTGCCCTCAATCGGCACCAGTCTCTACTACGATAACACCCTGTTCCGCATCAGCGAAATAAATCTGATTACC
This sequence comes from Treponema sp. OMZ 805, assembly GCF_050937395.1. Taxonomy (NCBI): domain Bacteria; kingdom Pseudomonadati; phylum Spirochaetota; class Spirochaetia; order Treponematales; family Treponemataceae; genus Treponema; species Treponema sp. OMZ 805. The sequence continues at coordinate 30,183 of NZ_JACCLP010000018.1, forward strand.
GGCATTATTGCACTTGCCGGAGAAGACGGGCGGGTTATTTCTATGCCTGCACAGCGTTTTTCTCAGCAGCACGGAAAATGGAAAATTAATAATTAGCAAAGAGGTTATTTAATAAGGCGGTCATAAGAGGTTTGCACCCTTTGGGTTTTAGATATCTTATCTTCCGGCCCGGGAGCCTTATTGAGTTTACTAAGATACGCATACAGCTTATCTGAAGTATCCTGGCTGATCGCATGTTCCATTTCGCATGCCTCGCGATCGGCAGTTTCTTCGTCTACACCCAATATATCGGTCAAAAACTTATACAACGTGTTATGCCGTTCGCGAACATTTTTTGCAACAGCACAGCCTTTTTCGGTAAGACGCACCAATCCGTAGGGTTCATGTTCGACAAAACCGGAATCTTTTAACAGACTGAGACGCTTATTTACGCTTGCCCTCGAAACCCCCAACAAATTAGCGATATCGATTGAACGGACAGCCTCAGTACCGTGTGATAAATCATAAATAACTTCCAAATAATCTTCTTGCGAAGCAGAAACTCGTGCTATCATAAGTTTATTATATACCCCTTTGAGTTCGTTTGCAAGTTTTAATTTTCTGTTGCAATTTATAATTCAGATAGTATGAATATGCGGTATCTTTAAAAATCCGTTAGCCTATGCTATAATACTTACCAGCAAGCGAGGGAGAACAGCTATGAGCACTGCAAACAGAAAGTACAAAGACTCCGTATTTGTCGACCTTTTCAGCGAAGAC
>NZ_JACCLP010000019.1:0-14940 GCF_050937395.1 Treponema sp. OMZ 805
CTCGTCGTTAAGCAGTTATACACGGATGTAGAACTGCTTAACAGTCTATTTTCAAAAGCGTTGGATATGGGAGCATCTGCGTCAACGTATCAGCGCGGGGGTATCCGCAAAAGTTTCTGATGGGGTTGCCTTGATTTCATCTTCCTTAAAAAGCCAAACTAGCGCATCGTCGATTGCTTTTGTAAGGACAAGCACATGAATATTTTGTTTTTCTTTCTGTGCATGTTTTTTCCAGTGCTGCAATGAACGTTTTTTTAATTTCCGTTTTTCCTCTTCGATCTGTGTATCTACCTCATCTTTGCTCACATCAATATAATGATATAATCCGCATGCCATAAAATAAACACTGAGCAATCGAACAAGCGGGTCTTGCTCCGTTTCCAGCACGTATGAAAATTTCTCTGCTGCCTCGCGGTAGCGTTTTAACATCTGTGCCGAAAATGCATCATAAAATGGTACCCACGGAGAACTTTGGTGAGGTTGTCCGACAATGCGAGCCATAAAGTTTGCAAGCCCTTGATAATCGTTCGAAAGCAGCTTAGCCGCAGCAAAACGGGAACCAAAGGTTCTAAGATATTTCGGTTTATCCTCTTCGAGTACACGTTCAAGCCGTTTTAATATTTCAAAATCCCCCAATAAAATACTGATTTCACACAGCAGCCGTACTTTTTTAGCGGTAAGATGATGCTTTTCAAAAATTTCCGTTTCCAAATAGAGCGAAAGCGCCGGCCAATCTTCAGATTCAATGGTCGTTATGAGTTTCCAGTTGTTGATAAAGAATATATTCATTCCCAGCAAGAGAATCATAAAAAAAAGGACGAATACCCAATAGTTTTTGAAAAAGCTGCCGATAAATTCAGTACCGGCAGTAAAGAATGAAAAAGAAAGCACTGTAAAGAAGATAGTCAACAGAACAGCATTAAAGATAATAATAAGCACTTTTAATTTCATTCAAAATCTCCTATAATCTCTATAATAGATGGTGTGAGTCTTTTGATCACACTTTCAGTGTACTACAGGAGCGTATTTAAGTGAATACATTGAAACTTTTAGAGCTGAAAACCCCCGTATATTTTACGGAGGACGTGTACATTGATAAAAAGTTTTTATTGTTTACAAGGGAAAGTTGTTTTACGGATGAATTAAAAAGACTTCTTTCCGAATGGCAATTTACGCTTCTCTATACAAAAGGAAACGCCACCGAAGAAAACCCTCAAAAAAAAGAAAATAAGGGGGAAGAAAAAAGCGATGCATCCGACAAAGGTCAAGTCCTAACCGATCAAAAACTTTCCGGCGAGTTAGTAGAAAGAACCTATCAAAAATTTTATGCTTTTACCGACGAAGTGTATGGAGCCTATCGGAACAGGCAGGCGCTCGATACCGAAAATGTAACCGCCAAGATGAAGGAATTCTGTACTTTTGTACAAGAAAACCGGCAAGCCGTACTTATTTTGCAATCGATTATGCCGTATAACGTGGACAATTTTCTTGTTACCCATTCGATTCGCTCGGCGGTTTTTGCTATCATAGTCGGTATGGAACTTAAAATGCAAAATCATCAGCTGGTTGAATTGGCAATTGCCGCTTTACTGCATGAGATAGGTCTTATTCATATTGCCGAAGACATTTATTCCAGAGAGGGAGAGCTGTCGGATGAGGAAAAAAAATATCTGCATGTGCATCCGGTTCTTTCCTGTAAAATATTAAAGAAAGCTAAATTTCCGCTACCGGTTTGTCTCGGTACACTGGATCATCATGAACGGGAAAACGGTACGGGGTATCCGCAAAAGCTGACCGGTGAAAAAATTTCTCTTTACGGAAAGATTCTGGCAGTTGTCTGTTCTTATGAAGCGATGACCGGCGAACGTAAGTATAAGAAAGCCGACGATCCTGCGACGGGATTATTAAATGTTTTACGGCGTGAACCTTCGCAATATGATGAAGAGGTTCTAAAAGCATTCTTAAATGCACTGTCGTTTTTCCCTATCGGTAGTTTTGTATACCTTTCAAATAACACTGTTGCACAGGTAATCGACAGTAATTCGGAAGATCCTCGTTTTCCCGTTGTACGTGTTATCGACAAGTCTGCAAAAGCGGCTTTTTCGGAAGCTATTCGCACGGCAATGGATGGCATTCGTATCATGCGTCCTGCGCGTAAAGAAGAATGGATCGCCGCTCTTAGTAAGGGGAAGAAGAAAGCGTAACTTCGGCGGACATCATCAATGACTATACATCCTGTCCTACCGTTACCATAGGCGCACGATAGTTTTGCCGGTACCGCCGTGTTCGGGACGAGCAAAGAAAAATTCTGCGATGTACGGAGCGGCAGCAAGTTTTTCGTGTACCATCGTCTGCAGTACGCCCTTTCCTTTTCCGTGTACAATCGAAAATTCCCGCATATTATGCATCAAAGCAAGATCGAGCTGATTTTGTAAGTGTTTTTCAGCTTCGTCAAGTCTCATTCCCAGTAGGCGCAGTTCAAGCTCAGGACGACTTTCCTTATGCAGCTCCGCCTCTACCACAACCTGCGGTGTGCGTAATGGTGCGATGCCGGACAAGTTGAGCGGTTCAAGTTTATCGGCGGGGAATGTCATCTTAACGGTATCGACTGCCACCAGCCAGTTCTTTTTTTCCTTTCGGATAATGACGCCGCGTCGGTGCAGGTGAGGAATAAACACTTCCATGCCTTCGGTCAGTATTTCGCTTACCGGAGCGCCGGTTGCAGACATACCGTTTGCGGGTTTGCCGCCTCCTTGTTCCTGCTCCCGATTCCGAAGCGCCTGCTGTAGAGCGGAAAGTTCCTCCTGTTCATTGCGGATATCCGTTTGCTCTTCTGCAAGCATTTGTCCGAAATCGGCAAAGAACTGCTTGAGCTTACTTGTTTTTTCGTGCGTCAGCTCCCCTTCTTGAATTTCCCGCACGAGGTTTTCTATTTCGTTGCGCTTTTGCTCGAATAAATCGTTCAAGCGTTTATATCCCTGCGAGCGGAGAACTTGCTCCTTTTGGCGGAGCTTGAGCGCGTTTAAATCGAAGCGCCGCTGCTTTTCTCTCAAGGCTTTTTCCGTCTCGTCTTTTTCCCGTTCAAAGACCGCAAGCTGCTCATGCTTTTCCATCAGCCCTTTGATGAGGGCGGCGGCATCGGCGGAACTGTCCGCCATATAAGCTCGTGCGGCGCGGATAACGTCAGGACTTAATCCGTTTTTTTCCGCAATATCGACGGCGCGGCTTTCACCGGGTATACCCATCAGTATCCGGTATGAAGGGCGCAGCGTCGCTTCGTCAAAGGATACGGAGGCATTCACGCAGCCGCTTTTCCGGTACGCATAGTTTTTTAGCACACCGTGATGGCTTGTTACAAAGACGCACGAGCGGCGGACAAATAGCTCATCCAAAATCGCCATAGCAAGTGCGCCGCCCTCTTGAGGATCGGTACCGCTGCCAAGTTCATCGAGGAGGATAAGGCTTTCCTCATCCGCCGCTTCCAAGAGCTCCCCAACAGTGCGCATATAGGCGGAAAAGGTGGAAAGCGAGCGGTCGAGCGATTGCTCATCTCCGATAGCGCAGCCGACATAGCGGAACACCGGCAGCCGCGTTTCTTCTCCGGCGAGTACCGGCCAGCCGGTTTGATTTAATAGAACAAAGAGGGCGGCGGTTTTTAAACTGACTGTTTTACCGCCGGTGTTTGGTCCGGTGATAATCAGTATCCGCTCTTCCGGTGTCAGTTTAAGGTCGATGGGAACCGCCGCCGTACCGAGAAGCGGGTGCCGCGCCGCCTGTAAATAAAAGTATTGAGTGTTCCCCGTGTCGGGTACAAAGACACCGTTTTCCGTATATGCCCAGCGGGCGGCGGCGGCGGCGCAATCCAGTTCCAGCACGAGCCTGTATGCCTGCTCAAGTGCCTCCGCTTCATCCGCGAGCTTTGAGCTGATGCTCACCAATAGGCGGTGCAGTTCCTGTTCATACTCCGCCTGCGCCCGCATCAATTCGTTATTGCGCAGCACAATACTTTCAGGTTCAAGGTAAAAGCTTTGCCCCGACTGGGAGTATTCGTGGATAATGCCCTTAATCCGCCCCTTAAAGTTGGAACGCACGGCGATAACCTGCCTGCCGTTCCGCAGCACGGGCGCAGGCGTTTGCAGCATTCCCTTGGTAGACTCGTCGGTACAGTAGCTGCGCATTGTTTTTTCAATATCAGCTTCGATACGCTGCATCTTTTTTCGGATGGCCGTCAGCGAGGGGATGTCCCGCAGCGCTCCGTTTTTATCTATAAACGAAAACACCGCCTGCTCGGTTTGCGGAAGCGGCGGTATCGATTCGATGAGTGTACATGCGGCGCTGTCCGTCCGTTTTTGCTTTATAGCCCAAGTCTTCAATTCATCGACTTGCAGCGCCAAAAGCCCCGCCGCGTAGAGTTCCTCTATAGTAAGGCAGACGCCTGCGGTATGGAGCTGTTTTAATACGGAATTGAGCGGCGGGAGATTTTTAATCGGGAGCGGTTCATCAGCTTGTAAAAACGAGAGAATATCCCGCCCCAGCTCCTTTGCTGCGGCAATCTCCCCCGCATCCTGCAAGGGGCGTTTTTGTAGGCAGCGTTCTCGCGCCTCTTCCGACTTGCAATATCCTGCGATAATCTCCGCGATGCGGAAAAACTCTAAAACTTCTAATGTATGCGGTGTCATTACGCTCATAAATCTATCAGTTTTTACTATTTATCGATAGAGGCTTCCGATATGCCGATTTACAAATAATATCCCGACAACCCTCATATTTTTTCTTTTTTCTTCTTAAGTGTTTTGCGATAACTCCGATATATGTAATAAGCACAGTGAAAAGGTTGTGCGCCCTTCATTGTGTTACGTTCTTCTGTGTCGGATAGCAGAGGATCTGGAAAATAATTATTGACATATCGGCAGGGATGCCGTGACGGACGCCGCAAGGTAAAACTCGTCAAAAATCGCCGAAGGAGTAGCAATATGATCATTAATCACAACATGAGCGCTATGTTTGCACAGAGAACTCTTGGCCAGACCAACGTGTACACTCAAAAAAACATAGAAAAACTTTCATCCGGTTTACGCATCAATCGTGCAGGGGATGATGCTTCCGGCTTAGCAGTTTCCGAAAAAATGCGAAGCCAAATCCGTGGCTTAAATAGAGCAAGTGCCAACGCTCAAGACGGCATTTCCTTTATTCAAGTTGCCGAAGCCTTCTTGCAGGAAACAACTGATGTTATGCAGCGCATCCGTGAATTAAGTGTTCAGTCTTCGAACGGTATTTACAGCGCCGAAGACCGCTTGTACATCCAGGTTGAAGTATCTCAGCTTGTTGCTGAAGTTGACCGGATCGCAAGTCACGCACAGTTCAACGGTATGAATATGCTTACCGGTCGTTTCGCTCGTGAAACAGGGGAAAACACCGTTACCGCCTCTATGTGGTTCCATATCGGTGCTAACATGGATCAGCGCGTACGTGCGTATGTCGGTACAATGACCGCAAAAGCGCTCGGTGTTCGCGACATTGGTGACGAATCGATTCTTACAATCGATACGCCTGAAACAGCAAACCGTGCAATCGGTACCCTTGATGAAGCCATCAAGAAGATCAACAAACAGCGGGCTGATCTTGGTGCATACCAGAACAGACTTGAGATGAGTGTTGTCGGTATCAACGTTGCAGCGGAAAATCTCCAAGCCTCGGAATCACGCATACGTGATGTCGACATGGCTAAGGAGATGGTAGAATTCACCAGAAACCAGATCCTGACGCAGTCCGGTACGGCAATGCTTGCACAAGCTAACCAGCAGACACAAAGCGTAATGTCGCTGTTGCGCTAAGCATTAGAGAGTGACGGAAAAGGTTGCCTCCTACTAGGAAGCAACCTTTTTTTTTATTATAATCGCTTCCGTTATACATTATGCGACAACTTACCGAACTGGATATTTATATATTAAAGCAAGAATTCCCTCAGCTCAGCCTTACCGAAGACCCTGACATTGAACGCTATTTTGAATTTCGTTCTTTGAATAGACAAGCAGAAGCATTGCGGCTCTATAATACAAAATTGATACATCGATATCCCGATAATAAAATGCGGGTACAGTTGATGACCTATTACCGAAAGCACGATTATCGATTCCATATTTTGCTTACCGATTCACTTGTTCAGCTTGCGGATCGGACTGTTGTTCAAGTCAAAAAAGTTATTATTTTCTTTGCAAACACTATTGCTCCGTTAAAACGTGCAGAGGTCTATACGATTATTAAAGTATGCGAAAAAGTCATTAATGCTATTTCGCCGAATCGATTTGCTGCTATTAGTTTTACCGAAAGATATACACGGTATGCCGAAAAGCTTAAATACCATGCTGCCGATATGCGGCAAGCTGCCGATATCATCCGCATGTATATTACCGATACGATTTCTTCTGTGCGGGAATATCGTGAAGAGCAGGATCGAAAAAACGCTCAAGAGAAAACACGAAGAGCGCTTCAAAAGGCGAAAGCTTTCGTTGTCGATTTTTCAAAAATTGTCTTCACAAAAGAACAGATTGCAGCAATCACCATACCTTCATCCATAATCCGTATCGAAGATAAAGTACTCGCCTATACTATGAAGTATTGGAATCGTTATGCCGACGGCGCCTTTGAAAATATACTGCTTTTGTACAGCAGGAAATACGGCACTAATCATTATGCGATTTTTCATTCGGTAAAAGTAGGCAGGGTGCGTAATTGGAAAGATGAAGAGCTGCTCCATGCGGTGCTCGCGAATGTAGCGCAAGGATACTATTACAGCATCACCGGAGATTTATATTTACAGCGAGCTTGGAAGCAGTTAAAGTTTAATCTGGAACCTACGCAGGCTAAAGGGTTGCCCGTACCGGCTGTAAAAAAAACAAAAGCGGTAAAACAAACAAACCAACAGACTGAAAAAGCAACGGCTCAAAAAATGACGGCAAAAAAAATCGGCAAAACGGAGAAGGAATCTGCTGCCACACGTAAGAAAAAAGAGACGGAAAGAAATGTTCCGGTCAATGCCGTCTCTGTGTCAGTATCTTCAATACCGGAATCAGAAGTATCTACTCCGAAACAAACGATCGGTGAAAAAACATCGATTTCCGTTCAAATATATCCCATCAATGAGCCTAAAGAGCTGCCGATATCTATCGCCGAAACAGTGAAAAAGGTAACGGGCAAAAGCTACGGCATCTACCGTGATCTCTTCTTTAAAGAAGTCCGTTCGGCAATCCGCACAATTCTCCAACATGCGGCGGTACAAAAATTATCGTTCTTCGGCAGCGAACAAAACAACGCCGAGAATATCATTTATCGATTTTTAGAAACCAATTACGACAATCCCTATCAGCAATGGCAGGGCAGCAGAGAACAAGCCGATGTGTTTGCTCAAGGGTTCCGCATCGACAGCCTCGAACCGATCATCCGCCTTTGGGCAAAAGAAAACCTCTGATGCGCAGGACAATCGCATTAGACGCTTTTGCAATATATCCGCAAACTTGTTACGGCTTAGAGCCATCACCATTCGTGGCGGTTTTGCAGAATCAATATTTTTTTAGAAATAGTCTTTCCGTTAGCCTCTTAAAAATAGGTGAGGCAGATACGAGGCCTGAACAAAAATTACCCGCAGGCGTGCTTCTGCACGTTGAGGATTAATTTTTGTGAAATAACGAAGTAGCTGCCCACATATTTTTAAAAGGAAAGGTTGAACAGCCCATATATTAAACCTGTTCGGAAACTTCCGTTTCTGAACAGGTTTTATCCGAAATGCTTGACATTTTTTTCTATTTTCGGTATAAAGTTGTCCATAGTTATTTATCACTTTCCCCTGTAGCTCAGTAGGCAGAGCAAGTGGCTGTTAACCACTGGGTCCGTGGTTCGAACCCGCGCGGGGGAGTTTTTCAAAGCTCAAACAGTGTGGCTGTTTGAGCTTTTTTTATTTTAGAAACAGAACAAACGCATCAGATGAATAGAAGCAATATCGCAGTCTCTGTATTCTGCGGGAAATGCACCAAGAAGTCTGATGCGTTTCCCGATTTTCCTCAAGGTTTTCCTGTAAATTCCGACACTGTAGCAGAAGGGGTATTAGATGGACAAAATATCGGCTGCAGAGAAAATCGAACAAATCTTGCATCAGCAAATTACCGTGATGAAAGAAGTATATGCATATCAAAAAGAGCTTTCCGACTCCGTGCGGAACCGTTCATGGGAAGGCATTGAACGCTGCGTACTGAAAAGTACGGAGGCTTCCAATGAGTTTTTACGGCTCGATAAGCAGTGTTTTTTGCTTCTCAATCAGCTTGATCCGTATAACGAAGAGGTACGTGATTTTTACGGCTACATTGCATTGCTGCCTACGGAAAATCAAAAAAAGCTCAGTTATTTATATCGCAGTCTGCAGCAGCAAGTGCAGCTCTCAAAAACTGCAAACGATACGCTTGACGCTTATGTGACGCACGTACAGACGCTGGTACAAGATATGATGGATGCCGCAGAAATCGGTACAAGAACGTCATTTTATACCCGCACCGGTGCGCCGAGCCAATCGAATTACAGCAGTTTGGTTATCGATACGGTATTTTAACGGATAGTATTCAAGGAGGAAGGTGATAAAAATGTCTACATTTGCTTCGATTGAATTAGGAAAACGCAGTTTGTTTGCACACCAGCAGTCCATTCAAACTGCCGGTCATAACATATCGAACTCATCCACGGAAGGATATACCCGTCAGCGTGTTCAGCTCGATTCTTACGAGCCGCTGTACCGTCCCGATCTTTCACGGGCGGAAACTCCCGGACAAATCGGACAGGGTGTTGCCGTCAGCTCCATTACCCGCCTGCGCGACGAGTTGTTGGATCAGCGGATTGTCGCACAAACCGATCAGCAGGGGTACTGGGAAACACGCGATTCCTACATCTATATGCTTGAACAGCTGTATAACGAACCGGAGGATACTTCGGTGCGAACGCGGCTCGATCAATTTTGGGATTCGTGGCAAGAGTTGTCGGTCTATCCCGAATCAGCGGCGGCGCGCAGTGCGGTTGCTACCCGCGCAAAAACGCTGACCGATGCCGTGCACCACCAATATCGGGGCTTGCAGGGCATCCGCGATATGATCAACGGAGACATTGAAGCGCGGGTTAAACAGGTAAACTCCTTTACTCGGCAAATTGCGGCGCTCAATGAAGAAATCGTAAAAGTCAAAGCGATGGGCGACAATCCTAATGACCTGATGGATAAGCGCGACGTCTTAACCGAAAAACTTGCCGACCTTATCTCCATCTCCGTAGAAAAGCGCGATGCCGACGAATCCTATATCATTTATTCGGACGGTATGGAATTGGTACAGGGGCGGACGTTCCGTACCTTCGGTCTTAAAAGCGGTGCCGGAAACGAAGGATATGCCGATGTCGTATGGGAAGATTCCGGTAATCTTGCACACTTCGGCGGCGGTAGACTGGCTGCCCTTATCGAACTGCGCGACGGAGATGTCCGCGACGAAATCAATAAACTCGATACGATGGCGATGAACTTTGTCGACCTTGTTAACGACATTCACCGCAATGCAATGGGCTTAAACGGAAAAACCGGTATCGATTTTTTCAAAGAACAATATTTTATTAACAATACGGTCGGTAATTTTGACCGGAACGGCGACGGTGAATACGATTCTTCATATATCTTCCGTTTGACCGGCGCATATAGTCTTGATCCGCGCGAACAAATCGGATTGGAAGGGACGATCACCCTTTCCGCAGGAACGGGAACGGTTCAAGTACCCTACGCTTCCACCGATATGGTCGCCGACCTTGTAGACCGCATCAACCGTTCCGGCGCAGAAGTCGTCGCGTATCTTGATCAAAATAACAAGCTCGTGCTCAAGGGGACGGCGGCGCAGGACACCGAAAATCCCGACTTTGTTATCAGACACGTCGAAGATTCGGGGCGCTTTTTAGCGGGATACGCCGGTGTACTGACCGGAAGCGGTGCGGAAAACGCTTATGACTGGCAGCAGCCCGATGCGGTGAATGTACTGTCGCAGGAAGGCGCCCAGTATGCGGTTTCCCCCATTGCGCACCCCTCCGGCTGGATGGAAATCAATCCGGTTGTCGTAAGCGATTTACAAAATATCGCCGCCGGTTACCCCAGTCCTGAAGGTGTCCCCTACCCCGGAGACAACCGCGCCGCCGTCGCTATCGCAAAGATACGGAATACGCCGGTTATGGTCGGCAACACCCGCACCTTCGACGAATTCTTCGCCGAGGCTGTTACCGATATGGGCTTAAAGGGTGAACAGGCCGAGCTTGCGTTGAATACGCAAACCGCTATCGGTAAGGAACTCCGCGATATGCGTGACTCGATTTCCGGCGTTAACATCGACGAAGAATTGGCGGATATTATTAAATTTCAGCACGGCTACAATGCGACAGCTCGTTTTGTCGCTACCGTCAACGAGATGCTCGACACCGTGATTAACCGCCTTGGAGTCTAGGCAACGGTAAATGTATCAGGGGTAAACTAATCGAAGCCGCAGAATAAAAGCGGCAGGAAAACCATTTGAATCGTGAAGCGATTCAACTCTGGTTGGACGGCCGCTTTTATTCTGCGGGCTATATCACAAAGCCCCTGATACATTTACCGAAAGGAGTAGGTATGCAACGGATTAGTTCAAATATGCAGCATTCGGACAGCAGCTATTCGGTGCGGAGACAGGAAAGCAGGCTGCACAAGGTAAATAGTCAACTCAGTACTCAGCGGCGCATTCAGCAGCTCCGCGACGACCCTATCGCGGCCGGACATTCGGTACGCTATAAATCGTTTCTCGCGCGGCTGGATCGCTTTGAAAAAAATGCTAAGACGCTCAACGACCAATATAAAGTTGCCGAGGCGCCGATGCAGAGCGCACTCAGCATTATGCAGCGGCTCCGCGAACTTTCCGTCGCGGGAGCGACCGGCACTTATACAGCTTCCGATCTTAAAAAGATGGCGCCCGAAGTAGATGAGCTGTTATACGAGCTTGTCCAAACGGCGAACAGCTTTAGCGCAGACGGCACTCGTCTCTTTGCCGGCACGAAAAGTTTTACCGAACCTTTTGAGATTGTGATGGGCGACATCGACGGCGCCGGTTCCGCCGTTATCACCAATGTACGGTACAACGGTTCCATCGACACCAAACAGGTGGAAAGCGATGAGCTTTCGTTTATGGATGCGAATCAAGCGGGGAACCGTATCTTTTGGGCGGAACGACAAACACTCTTTTCCGCAACCGACGCACGGAACTTTGTTGTACAGCAAGACAGCGCCATCGAGGTTGACGGAGTAACTATCCCGCTCATCGCGGGCGATAACGTTTATGCGATTATGTCTAAGATCAACAGTTCAGGCGCAGCGGTTAAGGCTTCGCTCGACCCTGTTACCAACGGTATGAATATCGAAACGACCGATGCACGGCAGCTCTGGCTGCGCGATGCCGGCGAGGGAACCGTGCTGTCTTCGCTGGGGCTTGTTAAGCCGCAGCAGCGGCCGCCGTACAACCTTGCCGATTCGGTGCGCGTGTCGGGAGGTTCGCTTTTTGATGCGGTCATCGCGATGCGCAATGCGATGTATGCAGGAGACCATGAATCGCTCGGCGGTAAAGTGCTCGGCAGTGTGGACGGCGCTATCGACAACCTCGCCGCGCGGCTTGCGGAAAACGGTTCCCGCTATGAACGCGCGGAAGCGGCGCTCGCACGCTTGAATACACAGATACCCAACGTAACGGAGGCTGAATCCCGCGAAGCCGATTTGGATTTGACACAAGCTATTTCCGATCTTAAAATGTATCAGTATACTCATCAAGCATCGTTAAGCACGGTTGGCAATTTGTATAAAAATACACTACTTAATTATTTAAGATAACAGACCTGTTCGATAACTGCGTTTTCGAACAGGTTTAACGATGACGTAAGGAAAGGGAGTTTTAGTATGGAAATAAAAACGAAGGCGCTGGGTACGGTTATGATTGAAGAAGATCAAATCATCACCCTGTCCGAAGGTTTTTACGGATTTAAAAAATATCACCGCTTTGCATTGCTCGATGCAAAGCAAAAACCGTTTATATGGATTCAGTCGCTTGACGATGCAGAGCTTGCCTTTATCGCCATCGATCCCTTTATCTTCCGACCCGACTATGAACTGGATATCGATGACAGTTTGCTTGAGCCGCTCGGCATTGAATCGCCTTCCGATGTACTGGTATTTGCATTGGTTACCGTTCCGTCGGATGGGTCGGCAATTACGGCAAATCTGCAAGGCCCGCTCATCATCAATAAAAAGAATAAAAAGGCAATGCAGCTGGTCATCGGCGGAGAAAAATGGAAAACCAAGCATGATATTGTCGCTGAAATGAAACGCGGAGGTGAACCATGCTAATCCTTTCCCGAAAGACAAACCAAAAAATCCGCGTCGGCGATTCAATTGAAATTACCGTTATTGAAGTACGGGGCGATCAGGTAAAAATCGGCGTTGAAGCCCCCCGCTCCGTCAAAGTATTCCGCGAAGAAATTTACGACGAAATTCAGCGTGAAAATAAAGCGGCGCTCGCCACCGGCAATATCGATTCGCTTGCTCAGCTGGGGTTAAAGTAACCAAGAGAAATTCTGATTTGCTTTGATGATTTAACCATTGTCGACGATTATATATTCCGCACTGCTGCATACCTACACGATTAAAAAAGCTCCCCCGCCGGATACCCCGACGGGGGATTAAAGATTTTACCTTACAAAAGCGCCTACTTTCCTACATAGAATGCCGCGCGGTAATCCGAATCGGTTTTAAACCCTACCGCAACAGGCATCTTTTCCGTAGTATTGTAATGCTTTGCCTGCGTTTCAATACAGATACGGTTGTTTGCCGCCCGTTGATCAAGAGGCGTGGTCATTGTTTCCCAGCCAGCTACATCCGTTCCCGTATTGCTAAAGTCCATAGCGGTTTTATAGGCAATGCGGATAGCATCGTAGGAGTTGGGGCGGGACATGTACGTGATATAGGGCGTTGTACCGTCCATGGTCATATCTATAAACATACCGGAATCATCCAATACTTCCGAAGCGTCAAACGCATACTTTGTTTGACCGTCATTGGACGTATTCGTGGATTTTACATACACCAGTTGCCCTCTGGTATTTTGGAACGCGATATGTAAATGCCCGTCACTGTCGACACATGCATTGATGTAGTCGCTTGCATTCTTACCATTCTTGTCCGAAGAATCGAGAACCTTTTGAATCGTCCAATCTCCTGATGACGTAGGCTGTTTTGATTTACTCCTTGCAAGGCGTAAGCTTCTCGTAGCGGCATCTATGTACGCTACAACAGGATATCCGTCCTTAGTTACCGCAACGGCGATAGATTCCCACACCGCATTTGAAACGGAGAGTCCATCTTCAAAGTTGTTTGGATCGTTTAGTATATACGGAGTCTTATAATTTGAGCCGTTGGGACTCACAAATGTAAATATATTATTGGGCGGATCAGGTGGTACAGCTGTATTGACCAAGTGATCCGGAACTTTACATTCTCTATCTGTTATGTCGGTATTGCCGTCTATGACACACCATGGGAGTGCATGAGCTATTGTATTCGGTTTTTTACTGTCATCTACCCAAGCGAATTTTACAGCTGAGGTTAATCTGTCATAATAGACAACATAGATATTATCGCCGGAACGCACTGTCCGTATGTTTTTAAACTGCTGCAATTCATTATCGTAGGTATATAGTTCAAATCGATACACATTAGTATGCCTAGTTCCAACGAATGCATCCTTATCATAGAGGTATATACCGCCTGCATACTCAGGAGTGGTATCATTCCACGGGTATTTTTTTTCACCCGAGAGGTCTCCATTGCCCCAGTTCTTAGCACCTCCACCTTGATAATTTGCAGCATAGAGTACATTTACTTCCGTTTCGTTTACAGTTATATCGGTTTCTTCCGGCGGATCGTATCCTGTAAACAAACTTTTTGTACCGTCTCCATCTACGGCTACGGCAACAGCGTCATTTCCCGTAAATGTATTTGAATAATACACGGCCTCAGTTGAATAATTGCTAAACGACGCATAGAGTGTACCGTCACTATTTTTAGTCATTGCAGGATAGATGGCATTTTTGCTGCCCTTAAACGTATCCTGCGCATTTACACGCCAGATATGCACCAATCTATCGTCGGAATATTCCTTAGCTCCATATATATCGGCTTCTTCCGTATTGCTTTCGGTATACGCATTTGTATTATTCACCGCAGCAACCCCGTTTACCACAAGATGCAGGTATCCGTCTTTCGCCGTATCCGGCACTTTAAAGGTAAAAGACGAACCGTTCAAAGCAAGATTCTCCATTGCAACTGGAGAAGAACCGGTTCCGTCTTTATTTGCGGTTATCTTTAAAGAGGTACTGCTTCCAGCAGCAAAGTTAAAGCCGGTAAGCGTATTACCTTCTTCCCCGCGGAGTAAGGGTACGGCGCCGCTTCGTGCTCTGTTTGTATTATATGTGCTGTTTCTGCTGATGCCCGTAATATACGGCACAACATCCACCTTCTTGCTCTCAGACTTGGTATTTGCTTGAGCCGTATCTTTTACCGTTACGGTAATGATTTTATCGGTTCCGACGACGCCTGTTATCTTTGAACTGTCCCAATCAAGCTTCCATTTGACGGTATGCCCCTTTTCAACACTGAACTCATTCGATATAACAGTGAACTTCCAGCCGTGTGTATCAAAATCACCGGACTCTACCGTAAAATTACCGGTTGAAGCGCTATACGTTGCAAGCTTTGTATCGGTTCCGCTTCCGGCATCGGCTATACCGGTAAACGTAAAGTCTTTGATTTTTGCCCAAATTTCCGTGATAACCTGATCGTCATACGCAGTTCCTGTAATGCTG
>NZ_JACCLP010000020.1:0-13651 GCF_050937395.1 Treponema sp. OMZ 805
ATACGATTACTTTTGCAGATGACTTTTAGAGGGCGGCTCTATGCCGCATAGATTACTAAATACTTTGTAATGATATACTGATAATCCTATGCTTTGTCAAGCGGGTAGAAAGAGCAAGAACAATTCTTATTTTTTTATGGCAAAAAATAAAAACATCGTTTATACTTATAATAATAGAACAGCGCTGAAATCCTAACGCGCTTGTAGATACTTCTCTCGGTTTTTGCGGAATGCGCCCCTGCAAATATCATAAGGAGGATATATGCCGAAAGTATTATCGATTATCTTGGGAGGCGGAAAAGGAACTCGTTTATACCCGCTTACTCAATCCCGTTCAAAGCCGGCCGTACCGTTCGGGGGAAAGCACCGTATTGTCGACATCCCTATCTCCAATTGTATTAACTCAGGTCTTCGGCAAATCTATGTATTGACTCAATTTAATTCCGCATCGCTGCATCTGCACATTGCGCGGGCATACCGCTTCGACAGTTTTTCAAACGGTTTTGTTGAAATCCTTGCTGCGGAACAAACATTTGAGCATTCGGGCTGGTACGAAGGAACCGCGGATGCCGTAAGAAAAAACTTTACTCACTTTAAAACGCAAGATCCGAAATACTATATCATCCTTTCAGGCGATCAATTATATCGTATGAACTTAAAAGAGTTTTTAGCGCAGCACGAAGCTTCCGGAGCAGACATCACCATTGCCTGTACGGCAGTAAACCGCCGCGACGCTTCCGGATTCGGCATTATGCAGATTGATAAAAAATCGAATATCACCGCTTTTATGGAAAAACCCGGCCCCGACAAAAATATCGACGAATGGAAAATCCCTGCACAGTCGGGTATTTCCGTTGCAAGCCCCGATAAAGAATATCTCGCTTCGATGGGTATTTACATCTTTAATGCAAAGGCGATGGAAGACTGCTTAAACAATAGCATGACGGACTTCGGAAAGGAGATCATCCCCGCGTCGATTAAAGATCATAAGGTTTCGGCGTTTGTGCATAACGGCTATTGGGAAGATATCGGTACCATCCGCAGTTTTTACGAGGCGAATCTCGATTTAACGGAGATTACACCGCAGTTTAACTTTTATGATGCGGAAGCGCCGATTTATACTCACTACCGAAATCTGCCGGCTTCAAAAATCAACGGGGCGCAGCTGGATCGCGTTACCTGTAGCGAAGGCTGTGTTATCACGTATGCAACGATTAGCCGCTCCGTTATCGGTATCAGAACCATTATCGAATCGGGCAGCGTGTTGGAAGGGGTTGTCTGTATGGGAGCGGACTACTACGAATCAGAAAGCAGCAAGGCGGGGGACGAAAAAGCCGACATTCCGTGCGTCGGTATCGGGAAAAACTGTCATATCAAAAAAGCGATTATCGATAAAAATGCACGCATCGGGCATAACGTATCCATCGGTATGGGTGAAATCCCACCCGACGGCGATTACGGCTATTATCACGTTGTCGACCGCATTTACGTTATCACCAAGAACGCAATTATCCCCGACAACACCGTCATTTAACAAGCAAGAGGGAAAGCGCTTTCAATCGATATTGCCATTAGCCATCGGTCTCAGTATTATCCTTACGGTATGAGTGAACAAGCGGACGTGCGTGAGGCGCTTCATCAATATGCGCTGTCGGCGCCTAAAACCAGCGGCGTGTATCTGTGGCGGGATGAAAAAGATATCGTTATTTATGTCGGAAAGGCGAAATCGCTCAAGAATAGGCTGAGTTCGTATTTTGCGTCAAAGCGGGATATAAAAACCCGTATCCTCGTTTCGCGTGCGCGCCGTATCGAATATATTCAAACCGATAATGAGTATGAGGCGCTGCTGCTTGAAAATAATTTGATTAAAAAATACAAGCCGCGTTACAATATCAATCTCAAAGACGGGAAAACCTATCCCGTACTCAAAATCACCAATGAACGCTATCCGCGGCTGTACCGAACGCGGCGGATACAAAACGACGGCGCACGGTATTTCGGCCCTTTCCCCAATGTGCCGGCTGTTGATGATTTTTTGTCGCTCATTAAACGGACATATACATTGAGGCAATGCAAGCGCTTAAAGAAGCGTGAACCCTGTCTGTATTTCCATATCGGCCGGTGCAGTGCGCCCTGTGCGGAAAAAATTTCGGAAACCGACTATCGGAAGGATATTGATGAAATTGCGCTGCTGCTTGAGGGCGACGTGAAAAAACCGCTTGCCGAATTAACGGAAAAGATGAAAGCTGCTGCTGCCGCCCGCGAGTTTGAAAAGGCCGCCCGTATTCGGGATGGGATGCAGGCGGTACGGGCGCTCCGAGGCCAAAACTCCGTTGAAGATATGGATCCTGAATCCCGCGATTATATCGGATGGGCGGCGGAGGGAGCGCTGATTACGTTTACGGTATTTAAAATGCGGGGCGGCAAGGTTGTCGGGCGGGACTTATACCGGACGGAAAGCCTTAAAGACGAATCCGAGGTCTTACCTGAATTTCTCATTGCCTACTACACCGATCCGAAACAGATTCCGCCGCATATCTTTGTGAGTGCGGGACAAGAATACGAACTCGCAGAACAATGGTTTGCCGACCGGCTCGGCGTCAAAGTTACTATCACGGCGATTCCGTTGGAAGATCGGAAACAAGCCTCTGCAACGGATATGGAAAGCCTCACCGCTGTGAACGAACATTCATATCATATTGATAACACCGAAGCGGCAGTCGCCGAAAAAACGCCGGTATATGGCGCCGTTACACCTGATGAGGCTGCTACGACGCCGGTATCCGGCAGCGCAAGCGAACCGGAGATATCAAAACAAACAGCGGCAGACCGTCTGTCTCCTTCCGTACTTCGGCGGCATAAAGCGGCGCTTGCAATGGCTCAGTTTAACGCCAAAGAGGACGTTGCCCGCCGCGTAAAGGAACTGGGAGACTTCCCCGCGCTGGAAGAACTCCAAAAAATATTGTCGCTTGACCGTCCGCCCCACCGCATCGAGGGCTTCGATATCGCTCATTTGCACGGCAAGTACACGGTTGCGAGCCTCATCTCGTTTAAGGACGGCAATCCCGACAAAAAGAACTACCGGATATTCAGACTGCGTACTACGGACGGTATCATCGATGACTATGCCTCTATGCGGGAAGCGGTGGCGCGGCGGTATACCCGTTTGCTGAACGAAGCGGCGGAGCTGCCCGACCTGATTATGATAGACGGCGGCATCGGACAGGTGAATGCGGCAAAAGCGGTACTCGATGCATTGGAGCTGGATATTCCGTTGGTGGGTTTAGCGGAAAAAAATGAAGAACTCTACCGGCCGCATATCAACAAGCCGATTGTACTGCCGCGGCGGAGCGCAGCCTTGCGGGTACTCCAGCGGGTACGCGACGAAACACACCGGTTTGCCAACACCCGCAACAACCGGCTGCGGTCAAAAGAAGAGCTGCACTTACGGTTTGAAGAGCTGCCCCACATCGGAGAAAAGCGGGCTGCGCGTTTGCTGCGCAGCTTTTCAAGTATTGAAAAGCTTGCAGCCGCTTCCGTGGAAGCGGCTGCCGCCGCCGCGGGGATTACGCAGGCTCAAGCGGAAGAAGTGATTGCCGCCGCTCGGGAAGTATCCGGTCACGGCTCGGCAAGAGTATGATTAGGATGATGTACACTGTAGTTTTGTGTTTTAGATATTGAAAAGGTATATTTTCAAAAGGCTAAAATGATGATAGAATATGACCTATGCATTTAACTATTTGGGCGCTTGCCTTTCTATGGTTCTTTGTTTTTTTGGCGGGGTTTGTCGATTCCGCTGCAGGAGGCGGAGGCTTAATCTCGCTGCCTGCGTATCTATTCGTCGGGCTTCCGCCGCATACGGCAATCGGATGCAATAAGTTTTCCGCTGCGTGCGGTACCACGCTTTCCGCAGCGCGATTTTTTAAAAGCGGCGCAGTTGACTGGCAGGTTGCTGCCATTTCCGCCGTCTGTTCGTTTATATTTTCGTATATCGGTATCAGAATCGCATTGATGATCAATCAAGAAACGCTCAAAACAGCATTGGTCGTCGTTCTCCCGATTGTCGCGGTTCTGCTGTTATTAAAACGGGATTTCGGTACGGAGAATCAGTCAGCCGATATACCCAAAAAGAAAGCGTTCATCTTAGCAACCTGTGCCGGCTCCGTTATCGGATTCTATGACGGGCTGATCGGCCCGGGAACGGGAACTATCGCGATTATCGTTTTTTCCGCATGGATGAAGTACGACCTTAAAACCGCTTCCGGCAATGCCAAAGTATTGAACCTTGCATCGAACTATGCGTCGCTCATCGCCGTCATCATCGGCAACAAAGTCATCTATTCCATCGCGATTCCCGCCGCCGTATTCGGCATCATCGGGAACTATATCGGAGCAGGCTTTGCAATAAAAAAAGGTACTGCGTTTATCAAACCTCTGATGATCTGCGTCATCATACTGCTGTTCGGAAAACTCTTTTACGATGTTTTCGGAACGCTGTTCTTTTCATAATTGCCGATGTACGATACGCTTTACGACCCTTACGACTATCCGCTGTACCGTCCGCCGAGCGAGGCATATTCTTTAATCTTGCAGGTAACGCTCGGCTGCTCGTATAACCGCTGCGTCTTTTGCGGAATGTACCAGACAAAAAAATTCCATATTAAACCGATCGAAACGGTGAAGCAGGAACTCGTGATGTTTGCCGAGCACTACCGCCGTGTCGATAAGGTATTCTTGGCGGACGGCGATGCGTTGACTGCCCCGACGGAATACTTAGTCGCAGTGCTGGACGCGATCGCGGCCGTTATTCCGCAGTGCAAACGAGTGTCCTGCTATGCAACCCATCTCAATATCAGGCAGAAGTCTCCGGAAGAATTGCAGCTGCTGGCCTCGAAGGGGCTGACACTCTTGTATCTCGGTGTGGAAAGCGGCGATGATGAAACGCTCAAGTTTATTCGGAAGGGAACAACGGCGGCGGAGCTGATCAAACTTTCGTATAAAGTAAAAGACGCGGGAATGGAGCTGTCGGCAACTTTTATTTTAGGAATTAACGGCGCGGAGCGGGATAACACGCAGCATGCGATTAAAACCGGTGAGATTATCTCCAAAATGTATTTGACGTATGCGGGGCTGCTCACCTTGCGGCTTGAGGACGGCAGCTATCTTACCAAAGCCGCCGCCGAAGGGAATTACACGGTTGTCGGGATCGAAGAAGTTGTTAAAGAATTAAAGCTGATTTTAGAAAATATCCATGTTGAAGAGATGACCGCTCCGGTGATTTTCCGCTCCAATCACGCCTCCAACTTTTTAACGCTGAAAGGGACGCTGCCGCAGGATAGGGATGCAATGCTCGCGCAAGTCAACCGCGTTCTGGAGCGGGGCGTCTATCCTGAACATCGGAAATACTACCTATAGGGCTGAGCCGTGTGAGCGTATCAGAGCCGCCGTCTCCATAGCGGTTTTAATGCCTTGTGCCCTGTTAAGTAATTCATTGACAGAATAGATATTCGTTTGTATATTAAGTGTATGAACACATCAACTGACAATATTTCATTGCAGCAAGCAAATGAAAAAATCACTCAGCGGTTTATCACCGCCGTATATGGATGGATGGTTGCAGCTTTAGCAATGAGCGGAATTGCAGCCTTTGCAGTATTCAATAGCGAAACGCTTCTCTATTTTATCTTTGGGAATCGTTTTACCTTCTTAGGCTTGATTATTGCGGAATTTGCGCTTGTCATTATTTTGTCGGCAGGCATCAGAAAGATGAGCTTCCCTGCTGCAGCCGCTTCTTTTGTTATCTACTCAATTGTTAACGGCTTGACGCTCTCGTCGGTACTCTTTGTATATACCGGTACTTCTGTTGTCCGTATCTTCGTAATAACGGCGCTGATGTTCGGTGCAATGAGCGTTTACGGTGCAACAACGAAGAATAATCTGCAATCGGCGGGTAAGTACCTGATGATGGCTGTTATCGGGCTGATAATTGCCTCGCTTGTTAATATGTTTATGCGTTCTTCTTCACTTGATTGGCTGATTTCTTTTGTAACGGTCGGTGTTTTCACCGGACTAACCGCTTATGACACTCAAAAGATTACACAAGCTGCCCGCTATGCACAGGATAATGAAAACTTTAAAAAGGTTGCGATTATCGGCGCATTAGAGCTGTATCTCGACTTTATCAATATCTTCTTAGCGCTTCTCCGCTTATTCGGCAAAAGAAGATAAGGGCATCTCCCATGGTAACCGTTAACAACTCAGGTACGGTTACCCTTGCGCTGCTAAATATAAACATGATACTATCACCTTTATGGAAAGAAAACGAATTTTAACGGGTGATCGCCCTACGGGTAATCTTCATCTGGGGCATTATGTCGGCTCGATTAGGAATCGAGTACGGCTTCAAGAAGAATTTGAATGTTTTTTTATTATTGCGGACTTGCATACACTGACGACAAAGCCCGAAAAACACTATATCGATGAACTTGCCGATAATGTGCGGCAAATGGCGCTGGACTATTTAGCCTGTGGAATTGATCCTGAAAAATCGGTTATTTATTTGCAATCGGCAGTGCCGGAAGTTTGCGAGCTGAACCTGTTTTTTGCCGACCTTGTTACCGTGCCGCGACTGCAGCGTATTCCTTCTATAAAAGATATGGCAAAGGCTGCACATCTTTCCGAATTACCGCTTGGTCTCCTCGGCTATCCTGTGCTGCAGGCTGCCGATATCTTGCTCCCCCGTGCAAATCTGGTGCCGGTCGGCAAGGACAACGAAAGCCATGTCGAATTGACGCGGGAAATTGCAAAGCGTTTTAACTATATGTACGGCGATGTGTTTCCGTTGCCGGAGGTTATGGTGAGCGACTACGGCTCGCTTGTCGGCACGGATGGACAAGCTAAGATGTCGAAGAGCCTCGGCAATGCGATATTCCTCTGCGATGATGAAAAAACGGTGGTAAAAAAGGTACGCAGTATGTACACCGATCCCAACCGAACCAGCGCCGATATTCCGGGTACCGTGGAAGGGAATCCGGTGTTCATCTACCATGATGCCTTTAATCCGAACAAAGCAGAAATTGAAGATTTAAAAGAACGCTACCGGAAGGGAAAAGTCGGCGATGTTGAAGTAAAGGATAAACTCGCCGCCGCCATCAATACTTTCCTTGAACCTATTAGAGAACGGCGTGCGATGTATGCATCCAAGCGAGGCTTCATCGACGAGATTATTTACAACGGCACGATGAAGATGCGGGCGGAAGCCGCACAAACCCTTAAAATCGTAAAAAAAGCGATGGGGGTTTTCGGTGTTTGGAATAAAATTTCCCGAAAAGCGGAAGAAGCGAAAAAATAATTGATAATGGGTAATGTGTAATTAAAGAAATTTTCTTGTACGCTCTCTTTTATCGCACTGTGTGAGCGTTTCTATAATTACCAATTATTTATTTGAATTATCCCTGATTTTCTTAGATGTTTTTATCTCCGTGCTTTACATAAAAAAGCCGGTCTATGGACAACCATAAACCGGCTTTTTTTTGCCCTGCGGTTTACACCCATCGGAGCGTAGTACCGCAAGCGCTATACAGAGGACTTCTTTTATAAGCCCCAGAACGTTTTCAACATCGGTGCGATAACCAATGAGACCATCGACATCAGCTTTATCAAAATATTGATTGAAGGACCGGCGGTATCTTTGAAGGGATCTCCAACCGTATCACCGACAACAGCAGCCTTGTGCGCTTCCGAACCTTTCCCTGCGCCGCTGCCCGATTCAATCATCTTCTTTGCGTTATCCCATGCACCGCCCGAATTTGCCATAAAGATAGCGAGTACAACGCCGGAGCCGGTAACGCCGGTTAATAACCCGATAAGCATCGCCGGACCGCCGACGAAGCCGACTAAAATCGGTGTGATAATGGCGACAAGACCGGGAATAACCATTTCGCGGATGGCTGCCTGCGTGCTGATATCTACACAGCGCTTATAGTCCGGCTTTTCAGTGTTGTTCAAAATACCGGGCTTGTTTTTAAACTGACTGCGTACTTCTTCTATCATCTTGTACGCGGCTTTACCGACTGCGGACATCGCCATAGCGGAGAATAGGAACGGCACCGCAACGCCCAGCAAAATACCGGTCAGAACGGGAATATTCGTAATATCGACGATATTGACGCCGGTATGTTCTTTGAATGAAGTGAAAAGGATGATAGCGGTTAACGCTGCGGAACCGATTGCAAAACCTTTTCCGATTGCTGCGGTGGTGTTCCCAACGGCGTCGAGGTTGTCGGTAATTTCGCGTACTTCGCCCGGGAATTCCGCCATCTGAGCAAGACCACCTGCGTTATCCGCGATGGGGCCGTAAGCATCGACTGCCAACTGAATACCGAGCGTAACCAGCATACCGACCGCCGCAATACCGACGCCGTAGAGGCCAGCCAAGCTGAAGCTGCCCCAGATTGCCGCTCCGATCAATACGATGGTCGGGAAAGCGCTCCGCATACCGACACCGAGTCCTGTGATAATCGTTGTTGCGGCGCCTGTTTCGCATGAATTCATAATCGAAACAACCGGTTTTTTGCCCGTGCCGGTGTAGTATTCGGTTAAAAGCCCGATAAGTACGCCGGATGCAAGACCGGTAATTGTTGCGCCGAAGATGTGATACATACCGGCGCTTCCGTTAAAGGTTTCCTCGCCGATGAAGAACTTCAATACGATAAATAAGAAAACGGTCGCCAGAATCGCCGCGCCAAAGGTACCGGCGTTCAATGCTTTTTGAGGATCGCTTCCCGGCTTTGCACGCACAAATATCGTTCCGATTAAGGATGCGACAATGCCCAAAACCGCAATCAACAGCGGCAA
Source organism: Treponema sp. OMZ 805 (assembly GCF_050937395.1). NCBI lineage: Bacteria > Pseudomonadati > Spirochaetota > Spirochaetia > Treponematales > Treponemataceae > Treponema > Treponema sp. OMZ 805. Next base: position 8,857 of record NZ_JACCLP010000020.1, read on the forward strand.
TACCATAAGCTTTAATTTAAGATCATCGGAGGCGGCGACGGTTAAACCGAGGATCATTGCCCCGATTAACGAACCGACAAAGGATTCAAAGAGGTCAGCACCCATTCCTGCAACATCGCCGACGTTATCGCCGACGTTGTCCGCAATGGTAGCCGGATTGCGCGGATCGTCTTCGGGGATGTTTTTTTCTACCTTACCGACCAAGTCTGCGCCGACGTCTGCCGCTTTGGTAAAGATACCGCCGCCGACACGGGAGAAAAGCGCAACCGATGAAGCTCCGAGCGAAAAAGCGGTTCCGAGCGGCAGCGTTATATCATAAAAAGTCTTGATATCCGTTCCATACGACAGGGACGAAACCAGCATCACAATAAAGAAACCAAGCAGTGCAAGACCGACAACGCTCATACCCATGACGCTGCCGCCGGAGAAGGCGACCTTTAACGCAGGGGTAAGGCCGCCGTTTTTGGCCGCCTGTGCGGTGCGCGCATTTGCAGCGGTTGCGACCTTCATACCGATAAATCCTGCCAACAGGGATACCGCTGCGCCCAATACAAAAGTAAGCGCTTCTATCTTTAACGCACCTTTATTTCCGGCAGCCAAAAACAAGGCAACCGCTGCAATAAAGGGTACCAATGCCTTGTATTCACGGTTCAAAAAAGCCATTGCTCCTTCCGAGATATAACCGCTGATATGCCGTAAGTCGTCGTTCTCTACCGGCTGCCGGTTAATCCAGCGCGTTTTTACAAAGGCATACAGCAGCGCTGCAATGCTCCCCGCAAGAACAAGCGCCAATACGGAATACACAAGATTCGTCATCATACTATTACTCCTCTCAATACTTTTTCCTCTTATATAAAGTTTTTATAGAAGATTCTATTACAATTTATAACCACCGTTTCAGTGATATGTCCAAAGGACCTTTTATTGGAACTAATTTTGTATTCTAATACATGGAATATGTTTTTTCAAGCCCGATTTTACCGCCTATTTTTATCGCCTGATAATGGCAATCGCTCTTTTGAAAATAGATGGCGCATCTGCTCTGCGTTATCACAACATGCGTTATCGCAAAGGGCTTTACGGTTTGCATTTTAATCAGTATGTTATGGGCATCTCTAAAAACTCGGTTAGCTTTTAGAGATGCCCGACGAGTTTCAATTTAAGTTTTTATATTGTAATTACTTAAATTGAAACATCGCAAATTAAATCTAAGGAAAATCTCTAAAAATTGAAGTTTTTAGAGATTTTCTTATACGGAAATGCCGATCGGCGAAATATTGCCGATTGATATGAGGAGCCTGTTATGGTGCGTTCATTATTATTAACTGTTAGGCAGCTGATCAATGCCTATCTCTTTTTATGTTTTATTAAGATTTTGCTGTCGTGGGTTCCTTCTGCGGCGTATTCATCATTCGGCAGGGTGTTATCATCCATTTGCGATCCTTATCTAAATTGGTTCAGACGATTCAGATTTACCCGCATCGGTATGGTCGATTTTTCACCTATTTTATCGCTCGGTATCTTGTCCATTGCAGCGCAGCTTATTACTTCCATCCTTGCGACAGGAACGATTTCCCTTTGGGTAGTATTTGTGAGCATCATGCAACTGATATGGTCGTTTATCGGTTTTATGCTCAACCTGCTGATCATTTTTTTGATTATTCGGCTTGTGTACGATCTTTTCGGTTCGTCAAACAGCTCTCCGTTTTGGTATAACTTGGATAAATTTTTAAGTCCCGTTATTGCAAAGGTTACCGGTTTTTTTCCGCGAAAGCCGCTGCAGTACCGTACCCGACTGATATTGACGATTCTCATTATCCTTTTAGTCCGTATTGCGCTTGGCCTTTTTTTCGGTTCTCTATTATTTCAATTTAAGGTAATAAGAATTATGTAGAAACCACCATGGGCGCCTCATTTCTATTGTGTTTTTATCGGTTTTTGTATATGGTATTTATCGAAGAGGGGGATGGGAAATTGTCTTCGGGAAAAAAACTGATTAAATACAATAGCGAGCTTATCCACGATTTACCGCCGTGGGCGCAGGAACTCGCAACTAAATACTGTACCGAAACGGTCAATCTTTATTTTGTACATGGTAATATCCGTGATTTCCTGCCGCACAATCATCGGGCAAGCGCTCATTTTGTTTTTGTAAAGATATGGGATTATATTTCGGAGGTCATTTTCGGTAACAAAGATATTATCGTATTTTACGATAAATCGAGCGGCGTATCTTTTTGTATGCAAGAAATGGATCAGACCTATATTGCAACGATGCACAGCCGGTATCCCGAAGTTCCCATCGAAGATTTTTATTCCCGCGATCCCGTTAAAGCCTTTGCATACCTTGAACGCTATTTTACGCTGAATATGGGAAGCGGCCGCAGAATGGTATTGATTATCGATTATGCGGAAACGGTTATCCCTGCGGAGGAAATCGGGAACCTCGATGCAGTTGATCGCTACTGCTTGGTTACCTTGAACCGCTGGTCACACGATCCTCAATTTACCAATGAAGATATTTCGGTTGTTATGTTGACCGAAAATCTTGCCGATGTGAATTCCCGACTCGTTGCCTCTCCTTCAACGGTTAAAGTCGCTATCCCGCTTCCGTCGGAAGCAATCCGTATTCATTTTTTAACGTATTTGCAAAATAAAGGAGAACTATTATTGGAACGTCTCCTCAATGCCGAGCGGATGGGAAAGCTGACATCGGGATTAAATCTATTAAATCTTAATCAGCTGGCAAAAGAATCGTACAACGAAGACATACCGATTACGTTTGAATACCTTCGCAAAAAAAAGCAGGAAATTATCGAAAACGAAGCGGGCGGGTTGCTGGAGTTTTTGGAAACGGAGCATGACCTCTCATTTATTGCAGGGCATGAATTTGTAAAAAAGCGCTTTAAGTCGATGGCAAAGGCGCTTAAACAGGGAAGAACCGATGTGCTCCCGATGGGCTATTTAATTTCAGGGCCGATCGGCACGGGTAAGTCCTTCCTCGTTTCGGCATTTGCCGGAGAGATCGGCATCCCGATGGTGCGGCTTAAAAATTTTCATACGCAATGGCAGGGGACAACCGAATCGAATTTAGAAAAAGTGCTGAATATTCTGCGAGCAATGGCGCCTGTTGCCGTGATGATCGATGAAGCGGATGCCGTTTTAGGAAACCGTAAAATGCAGGATGGTGTCGGTTCCTCCCGCGTATTTGCGCAAATTGCAAACTTTATGGGCAACACCGATTACCGCGGAAAAATCATCTGGTTTTTAATTACCAGCCGTCCCGATTTATTGCCGATAGACTTAAAACGGCAAGGAAGAGCGGAGGAGCACTTAGCTCTTTTTTATCCTGAAACGTTGACAGAAAAAGTTGAGATTTTTGAAACGCTGCAACGAAAGTTGAAAATTAAAACAAAAGATATTTCTTTTTCTAATATTATCAATAGAAAGCTGAAATTTCCTATATCCGGTGCGGACATTGAGGCCATTTTGGTTCGGTCGAAAATGAATGCAAGTGCTGACAACCGTATGATGTTGACAGCGGAAGATATCGAACAGACAATCGACGATTTTATTCCGCCCTCCTATCCCTATGATATTGAATTACAGAATTTAGTCGCTGTACTCGAGTGTACCAGTAAAGAGATGCTGCCCAAGCAATATCAGAATATTCAGCGCTCAAAACTGGTTGCAGAGATACAGGAATTAAAACAACTGCTTGGAGAAAAATAAACCGCTCTGACACCTATTCAAATGGAAAATAGACGGCTCGGAGCGGTTTAAACCGTATTTCGATTATACAGCGTTTTCGTCTTTACACCTAATTATTTACCGGCTTTTTGTTCTTCCAGATTCGGCCACGTCAGCACCTTTGAACTTAACTGAGCAAATTCTTTTGCGGCATTTTTTGCATCACGGAGCGGAACTCCGGCTTCCTTATTTAAGGTTTGTTCAAAGAACAGTTCGATGGATTGAAATACATCGGGAAGCGGGTAAAAGAGGAAAGCAAAGTTTATACCTGTAGGCTTAACAATAGTAAATGCCGACAATGCCTCTTGCGGCTCCTTACTGAAAATAATTTTTGATTGATTTTTTGCAGTGATGATATTTGAATCTTTAAATCGCAGCGGTACTTGAAAGTCGCGCTCACGGCAGTAGGGTTCCATAGACTTATGGGAATAGTTTTCCGGTTCGACAAACAAGAAAAGTTTTTTTCCGTTTGTTTGAAAAGTTAAGCCATTACTTGTTAGGTAAATATCCTTTAGGGTCGCATAGGAAACGATCTCGTAAATACTGTACGCAGAATCTTCTTTAAAGAACGATGAAACAATATATCCTTGATCCATCGGCAGTTTCTGTTTTGCATACGCTTCAAAAAGATCCATCGCTTTAACTGTTGCCATACCTGTTCCTCCAAATTATATGCTGTCTGCTATGGGCATACTTGCCTGCTTTTCAAATGTAGCATACGATGAAAGTATATGCCATTTCTTGGCAAACTGCAACCTTTCGTACGCAGGGCAGAACGTATCGGTTATTTTCTGTAATATTCCCACAGCCTCTTTATCTGCGGAATTTGGTCTATTACGGGTTTTACCGACGGCTCTTACCAAACCAAACTTGAAACGGCAAAACTGATGAGGAATTAAAGATTGTACCTTACAAAAGCGCCTACCGATAGCTTTCAAAATCCTCATATCCATGCTATACTATAGCCATTGAGGGAGAAGCAGTTATGAGTACGGCAAACAGAAAATATAAAGATTCCGTATTTGTCGATCTTTTCAGCGAAGAT
>NZ_JACCLP010000021.1:0-8726 GCF_050937395.1 Treponema sp. OMZ 805
TCTTGTTTATCCTGCATGAATTTTTGAATACTTGCAGGGTCTACCACATGTTTTACCGGTGCGCCGGTTGTCGTCATACCGATAAGGTTTTGAATATGGGTGTCAAGGATAGTAAAAAGGCTTTTTGAACCGTTTTTAATGGCTATTTTATCGCCGTTTACGATGACTTGCGCCTTACCGGTATCGATGGTGATTTTCTTTTCTTCGCTATTGGCGATGATTTTTAAGCCGTCCCCGTCGGTGATGACAAATTGCCCCGCCTTAAAATCATCCGCTTCGTATTCATCTGCCCAAACCCCTGCAATAAAGGGAAAAGCAACATTCCATCCGATAAACGAGACGATAACAATTTGTCCTGCGGGGGGAATGGCATACACGCCCCGCTTTTTCTTTCCCGCCCAGATAGGAGAAATCGGCACTTCTGCAATAATTTGATCAGTCTCCTCAAGCGTTCCTGCTGTGAGCACCTGCACATCGCAGGCATATTTATTCGCTCCTGCCCCTTCGTATGCTTTTATCACTTTTGCAAGCACGGGAGCGGCTCTATTCGGCAACAGTGCATTTAAAAGCGATGCAAGAAATTCCTGTCCGCTTTTCATGTGCAGCTCCCCCCAACATGCAGTATAAGGCGCGATACACCCTCCTGTACTGTTAAGTCCGTTCTGATAACTTCTTTTGAAACACCGTCAACAGTTACCTTCATGCTATGCCGAATCGGTAAGGGAAGCGTTTCAATCCAATCGGCGCTATGTGAAAAAATCGTTTCTTTTGTATTGAAGCAGAATGTTTTCCCTGTGTTTTTTCCGGTGTCTTTTGGCGTCCCAAAATGAAAGCAATCCTTTTCATCAAAGAAATAGGTAATATCTTTTGCACCGTGTTCTTCTAATGCATCAAGAAGTATATCCAGCACGAGGTGTGCCGATAGTTCTTTTGTCGAAAAGCGGGCAAGTTCCACATCAGGAACCGTGACCGATTTTTCACTCACCCCCGCCGCATCAAGAACATCACTGACAATACTTGATGCTTTTTCTTTCCGATAAGAAGCAGTAAACGAGGTGTGGCACAGTTTCCAGTAACCGTCCGTCAAAAAAAGTTTTCGATAATTGTCTATTTCCGTTGCGTTATACACGGTTCCGGTAAAATATAAATCTTTACTCTCTTTATCTGCAATGTATACTTTTATCGTGTCTTCTTTCTTTCCATCCTTTGAACCGGCCGGAAAATGAAGCGTTGCAAATACCGACGAGAATCCTTTTTGTGTTACAAGATTAAACCGACACGCCCGTGTATCGGTGAGTTGTCCGTTCAGTTCAACTTCAAGGGTCTGCCGGTGTATTATTTTATTGCTTGGCATATTGCGCCTCCAACTTTCCTAAGCCCGCCCGCGTTTTATCCGAGACCGGCGGGTCGACCGCTTTTACGGCCGCTCCTCCCGCTCCGCCGGTGATTCCTTTTTGCCCTTGAAAGCCTAATTGCCGGTCTTGACTTTTGCGGCTGACGCTGTCAAACTCATCAAAGCCGAGCGTACAGTGAATAATACGTTTTCCCCGTTCTTCTATAGATTTTAAATCGTTAAAAATAAAATCTTTTAAGCCCCATGCTTGAATATGCGGATGCTGCAAGGTATACACGCACGGCACCCCGTTCTTTTGCGCCTTGAACCGCTGCCTGACTTCTTTTAAGCAATCAAAGCGCGTAATATCGGGAGTAACGGTATCGGCGGTATACTTTGGAATATCAATTAAGATGAGCTTGATGGTAAGATCACAGTCAGCCCAGCCCGATATGATTTTCGTACTGCCTGATACGCCTTTCGTTGTAATGCTATCGACTAAAAGCGCATCGCTTACTTCGATGCTGTCCAGAATGGCAGGAAGCCACACCGCCTGTCCGTCTCCTACGATGCCCGCTTTGATAAAATTTTCCGCAGAGACTTTTTCGATGTACCGGTTAAACTCCGCAGCACGAGCGAGAATGGAAGGGTGGCTGTCACTGGGAAACGAAAAATCGGGAAGTCTCATACCGCTACTCCTTGTGCAACGGCAAATTCAAGCTGCCTGATAAAGTCAAAAAGCGTTTTGCAGTCATCCGCTTGCAAATAGACATTTTCTATTTTGAACGTCTGATTGGGTGGCGCAGCTTCTTTTTTCTCCTCTCTAAACAGCGGAATCGTTGCCGCGCTTTTTTGCACCATCGCTTCGCTAAACTGTACGTGCATATTCTCATGTGCATTTTCACTTAATGCACTATATCCGCCCGCTCCGGCTCCCATAAAGGCATCTGAAGCATTCGATGTAAGAGAGGAAACCGCCACACCTTTCCGGGCAGCGGCCGCCATGTGCTCCGCAGCAAGAGCTGCTCCGCCGTCATCATTTATGCCGAGCGCTTTTGCTCCTCCCATCGGTTTACTGCCGATTTGCTTTTGTAACCCTTGAATACTTGTGCTTAATTCTCCGGTGTCAATGCCGGTAAATTCCGTACTCGTTTCACTTTTAACCGTAACAGCTGCTTCAGAACCCATTTCTTCGGCGCTCTTTCCTTTCAGGCTGTTTCTAAATTCTTGAAGCTTATCAACGGCTGGCTGTAGATAAGAATCGACTCCCGGTATCTTTGCCAACAGTTCTATGAACCATTGTATCGGTGCGATAACCGCCGAAAGCATGAGCTTTCCTATCTGTAATAAAGCTGCGAGGATGCCGCCGTTTTGAAAGGCTGCCGTAACTGAATCCCACCCGCTTACCACTTCCGAGATTATTTTAACAATCAAGGCTCCTGCTGCAACGATGGCAAGTACCGGCCACAGGACTGCCCACATTGCCCCCGCTGTTGCCCAAAGAGCAGCAGCAAAGCCTGATTCCGCTGCCGTTGCGGTAAAGGTCGCGGTAATTTTAGCCCATAATGGTGCTATTAAGCTCATCAGTGAAGATCCGATACCCGTTACAGCATTTTTCAGCGTCCCTAATGTAGAACTAAAAAGTTTTGTAATGCCTCCGGCATTGCTTATGGTCGTGGTAAGGGTTACAAGTTGTGTCGCCGTATTAAGCACACCGCTTCCAAGCCGTAAGACACCGCCTGCAGCAATCCCTGCAAAGGCTGCAATCCGCTGAAATACTTCTCCTACTGGAGAATCCATCATTGGGGAGACAACATCCGTCAGGAAACTCGTCTGCATATCAACAAAAAAACCTTTGATTGCATTAATGTCATCACCTATTTTGATTTTAAGTGAATCGTTTATCGCCTGTAGCCTTCCTGTCTTACTTTCATACGATTCCGTTTGAATTGCTTGAGAGACTTCGGTAATACCTTTCATACTGGAGCCAAACTGTTTTGCAAAATCAGAATATGCATCTCCTGTCAATGCGATAACTGCCTGCATCGCTTCAGCTCGTCCCATCGCAGCGACCATTGCATCCTGATTACCGGCAAATGCCGATTGCACAATACGAGCCGATTCGGCAAGTCCGTATTCTTCAAGCATTGCAGAACCGGAAGAAATGCCGACTGATGCAAGAGCTGCGGAAAGTTCCTTACTCGGTTTTTGTAAGGCAATCATAAACGATTGTAATTTCGTTCCGGCTGTAGAAGCCGTGTCGGTTGTTGCGGTCATATACGCCATCGTGGAGCCGATTTCGTCAAAGCCGATGCCGACCGACGATGCGAGCCCTGAGATGGGAGACATGGCGGAAATAAATTCTTCCATACTGCCAACCCCCATACCGACCGCCTGTGTCATTACGTCAGATGCCCATGCTGCTTTTTGCGAAATATCCGCTTTCCGTTCCTCCTCAGTCGCCGCTTTGCTCACGGAAAAACCGTAGGAGTTCATAATCTTTACCAAGCCGTTCGTTGCCGTTCCTAAGTCAGCTTGACCGGCTTCTGCAAGAGAAATGGCATTCATCATAACAGGCATTTGCGCTTCAACATTCGTAATGCCTCCTGCAACATCGTTATACGCAGCAGCAACTGCAAGCGTCCCTGCTGCATTGCGCCCGCCTATGCGGTTTAGCTCGCTTCCGAGTTTTTCAATTTCATCTGAAGACATCCCCGTTATAGTTTGGATGTTTTTCATTGTCGATTGAAAACTTCCCGCAAGCTCTGATGGGGCATCCATCATCGACGTAATTTTACCGGCCAATTCATCGAACCTACCTGACATAAGCGATAAATCGCCTGCTAAATCGAACATGTCTTTGTTGCGGTTAATTTCTCCGATGGCATCTTTCATGCCTGCCATGCTGTTCTGTGCATTGGCAAATCCGCTTGAGAATGCATCTTTAAATTGGAGTGTTATCGATGTTACAAAATTCGCCATTACTTTCCGCCAAGAGCTTTTACAATCGCTTCCTGATAGACACCTACTTCAAAATCCCGCATAATGCGAGCCTCTTCGTATTTTTCCATCAAAAGCCGGTAATCCGCTTGCGACACATCTTCACCGAGAAACCGCCTGATAAACAGCCGGATTCTCGTAAAGGTGTTTACAGCTTCCGGCTTCGCACTGCCACGTTCGCTCCAAAAAAAGGGCTGATAACATCATCTACAAACCGGCTATAGGCTGCAGGATAATCCCGAAGCTGTGTAATGATTGGAGCCGGCTCAGGGTGGACAATCAGCGACTGAATAAGATTTAAGTTCGCTGTTATCGGATTTTTTTGCGCCGCTTTTGAATACGACTCCATATCTGCTATGACAGGCTTGCGGTAAATAAATTCAACTTGTTCCGTTGTATTTTCCGTTGTGGTAAAATCGATTGCCCCTTCAAATATCCCTTGCGGATATTTAGTTTTCAATTCTTCGATTTTTGCTTTTTCCAGTGTCATAAAAAACTCCTTGTAAATAAAATAATGTTGAGCGCTTCTAAAAACGGTTTTTATTGTTTTCAGAAGCCCCCGTATTATAGAAATGGAACGAAGGCGGTGATGCCATCGCTATTCATGGGCATCGTTTGCGGCCCTTCAATTGTGACGTTAAGGCTTGTGTCCCCTTTCGAGCCTTTGAAGTCTCGCTTGGTAAAGTGTACCAAAAGCGTATCCGTCACAGGCGGTTGTCCCAGATTGCCGTAACTTGCAACGACCGGAATAGGCGGCATGTTGTAAAATCCCCCTGATGCTGCACCAAAAAGATTGAGCTTATCATACTCAAACCGCTGAAGTTCCAACTTGCACGTTCCTTTCCATTCGCCGCGTCCAACGCCAAGCGGTAAATTATTTGTGCCGCAGATGACCTCATCATTCTTTTCATCTGAGTATTCAACGCTTTCACAACCTAAGATTAAGCCGGTCGGCAGCATCAGTTTGATTGATTCAAAATCATAAATTAATCCGTTTACCATTTTTCTCTCCTCTTACTGTGCTAAAGCCGGATTATCATAGGCTATTTCGTTTTCGATGTAGGATAATTTACCGAGCGGAACGATACGGATTTTCGTTATAAGCTTTTTTGTCGATAAAATATTTTGTCCCTTAGGAATGATGATATACCCGTGGGATATTTGCTTGTTCGTTTTCATCGTCTGTAAAGGAACTTCACCTTGTGTAATGAATATCTCCAAACCTTCGGGAGAACCGTCAGCACCGACATTGACGGCATCGTTCAAAAACGGCAGCTGCGCTACTCTTATCTCACGGCACGCTTTATCCATGACACGCCGGCGTTCCACCAAATCATAATCGCTTCCTTGTTCACTCATCATTTGTCCAGAGGTGATGTAAATACCTTTCAGTCCGATGATGGTTCTCACCGTTACATAGCCTGCGTTTTTCAACGCTTCAATGTGTCCGTCATTTATTCCGTCAGGTTTAATCGCTGTTGCGGCTGTTATGCTGCCGAATTTGACGGCATCCGGCCCCTCGTGGACTTTTCGCCCGGCAAGCATTCCGCAGTACACCCCGATAGCTCCGCGTGTATCAACCTGTCCGTTTGAGTCAGCCTCTTCGATCCAGCCTGCAACAACTTGCAAGCGAGTTGAGGATGTTACACCACGCTCCGCTCCGGTAAGCGCATTGACATACTCGTCTACTGTCTCATCTTCTTTTTTATAGCGGGCTTGCGCAATAAAAAAGAGATACTGATATACGCTTTCAGCACCTTTTGCCTGAGTTGCAAGAGCTGCCCAAAGCGCTGCATTGGAAACGCCTGCAACGGCAATCCATTCGATAGCTTTTTTTGCATCGATAATCGTATTGATTGCAGCAAGAATTTCGCCGTTCGTCGCTTGCGGAGCAGTCGTCGTAAACGTAAATCCATCCCCTGTTTCAAAGCCTTTATCAGCATGACTAAACTGCAGCGTAAGACCGGTACCCGGTATTTCGTATTTCCCGTCCCCGTCAGGAATGGTGATAGTCTTTCCGGTAAGACCGTCGATTGTTACACGGAATGTTCCTTCATTGAGCTTTCCGCTTGAGACAATAGCAACGCAGATGCTATATTCATTACGCGGCTTGCCGGTTACGGTAATTTTTCCGTCCCCTTGATTACCGCTTACTGCGCTCACGTTTGAAACAGTACCAGCCGTGCTTCCTTCAACGGCGATTGCGTACACCGTTGTTTTTGCAATCGATAAGGCACTGACGATAAGATCACGTAAGGGGCCGTCCCCTATTTTTCCGTCTACATCTTCTTTATCCGTAAAGGTAATGATGCCGTTTGAAGGAAGTGCTGCAACACCGACTGCTGCAAAAATACCGGTAGCATCCGCTCCGGCTACTCCCATCGCGCCGTCTTTAATAGTGTTGTTAATATTCGGTAAAGCCATTTTTTATCCTCCTATTGGAGCATTTAAAAAGGCGTTTACAGCCTTTTCAAACTCAGTTTTTTCAACCTTTTTTCCTGCTGCCCAGTTTTGCGCCTGCATCACCGCTTGAAAAACCGGAGCGGAAATCTGCAAATTTGCAGCATGTTCTTCAACGGCAAGAAATGTTGCCGATTCTTTTTTTATGTTCTTATCCATATCTTCTCCTCGTCTACCATTTAGGGATTTTGCATATCGGGGATTTCGGAAACTTGCACGAATGTCGGCACGATTTCCGCGTCCCCTGCAACCTCAACTTGGAACTCTACTTCCAAAATTGAGCAATACAGGTTTGACACGTTATCAGCAAAATCCGAATGCTCTTCACTGTTAATGAGGATACGCCCTACAAAATTGTCATAACTCCACCTGCGCGGAATGCGCGGTACGATTTTACTGAATACCTCATCAACCTCATTTTCTCCCTTTGCCCAGACGCCGATTAAAATCGGGATAATCCGTGTTCCCCGAATCCTCCGCTGTTTCAGTTCCCCCGTTACATCATCCCGATAACGAGCAAGACGTGCCGTGCGGTCATCAAGTCTGCCTGCTTGAGTAATGAGCGAAACAAGCGGCCATTTGCGCGTCATTACCTGCTTTGACTCATCTCCCCGATTCCTTACCACAGTTGCATCAGGAATCTCGGTGGTGATGCACATGTCAAGTAAATCTTTTGCTGCCTTTATCATCCCGTCCATCGTTTATTCCGCTCCTATTGCAATACCGAGTAGCTTTTTAATGGCAGGGTCGGAGAAAAAACTTTCTTGAAAATCTTTCGGCACGCCAAGAAATGGACGGGGCGGAATTTTCGAGCCGGGATGCTGTATGACTGCATTACCCCGCTTTATCGTATGTGCTTTTGTTTTTCCGCCCGTTTGATGTATACCGGCATACACAAGGTTTGAGCCGATAATGACAGAGCCGTCATCAAAAGCATGAAACGTAATTGATTTTTTTAACGTTCCTCTATCATTGAGGATAGGCGTTTTAGAGCCGGGTTTTGCAGCAAGCGGGCCGCGTGCTTTGCGCAGCGCTTCCCACTTATCTTTGCGTACCGGATCTTCTTGTTTTTTAAACGCTTCTGCCGTTACCGCTTCAAGCGCAAGCCCTGCAGCCTGCGCTATCCGTTTCAGGTCGCAGTGTGAAGCGCGATGTAATGCATCGATGATGTTCCGGTATTCCGCATCATCATCAAACCGGACTTCTATTGCCGCCTTGCTCATGTTAATATCCTTTCCAGTCCATACGAGTCATCGATACCGCTTGTATGTTTCCTGAAGGCGGCTTACTGCTGTTTTCATCGTAGCCGGGTATTTTGTATTTTCCTTGTGCAACCTTATCCAAATACCGTCTGGCAATATCCGCCTGTTCAACAACCGCTTTTCCGCCGGGATCGTTTTCAAGCATACCGGTGCTAATAATTAAAGAGGCACAGGCGATATCAACGCAGTATTTTTTTATTGTCGCTGGGGTACCGGCAAGCGGTACGGTATAACCGCCGGATAAAAGGTATCCGTCAATTTCCGCACTTGCATCGGCTATTGCTTTTTCTGCACGCTCTGCATCGACTGCACTCCATGCAGCAATACGCTCCGCTCCATAAGTGCTCTGTAAATCGGTCATGGTACAATAGGCCATACATCCCTCCTTTCTGCTACACGGCTCAGCAAAGCCGGCCGTTAAGCCGATGCATAAAAGGCTTAACATCAAAACAAAAAATCTTTTCATAACAAAACCTCCTGTTATTTTGAAAATCCTTTACAGGACTTCCTTGATGGTATAAATCAGATTTTTGCAGACAATTAATTCCGCAACATCATGAGCTACCTGTACATATTCGCCGCCGAGAATACCGCCGTCTTTTTCATCCCATGTTCGAACGACATAGCCTGAGTTATCCGCTTCGCGGTATTTTACTGCGACGGTTTTTCCC
>NZ_JACCLP010000022.1:0-6509 GCF_050937395.1 Treponema sp. OMZ 805
TAATCCTACAAAGGGGTATCTTATTTACAGCCCCATTGAATATTTGAGGCCTGACAGTAGCGGTAAAGTGTGGGTATCCGGCGCTGCGTATGATGTAGGCGCTGGGGTTGAAAAAGTCGAAGTAAACTATAATGGTGTTGCATCAAGCAAAATGACGTTAGAGTTACCGAGCGGCGTGCGAACGGATGTCGGTAACGGCGATGTCAACTTTGTAACATGGAAAGGTGAACTCGATGTCAGCAGTTTTGTAGATGGTACGGGGAAAATCGTCATTACGCCGATTGACCGTGCAAATAATGCCTCTGCTCCGATTGAAGTACCGGTAAAACTGAAGAAAAGTCCTTTGAAGATAAGTGCTGTAGCATTGGGAACGGACATGAACCGGAACGGCACTATCGAAAATGTCAGCACGACGACGGTTGAGACCAAAGCATTAGCTTTAACCTATGATGCCGCTAACCCTGACGGTATCGACAGTGAAAAATATGATTGGCACGGTAAAGCTGACGGCGGTACGTTTAGGTTTAAAAACGATAAGTCGCACATTAAAATTGGAACGACTGGCGGAACCGATCCTAAAAAGTATACGTTGAAATGCGTAACAAACGGTCAGGAAGTAAAAGGTTTAACAGATTTACCGGCAGACGGTGTCATTACGCTGAGTGCGGCTGATTTTACTAAAATAGGTCAAAGTGATGACCTTGCCACAAGCGACCCCAAAAAGCGTAAGCTTCTGCTTACCGTATGGGATTCTGCATCTGGTTTAACTTGCGGTACCGATACGTGGATGGCAGAACTGGAACTTGATGTTATTGTCGATACTACAGACAGAATTGCGCCCACAAACGAGATAAATCCGTTTAAGTGGGTTTCCGAAAGCGATAACAGCTTGTACGGCAACAGCCGCGATAACGGACACATCGAAATCAAGGCGAGCGGTAATTCGCAGGTTTCCGGCAAAATAAGCATTACCGGTACTGCGTATGATGATCAGGTTATTACGGAAATTTGGGCAAAGATCGACGGCTTTACGTTCACCGGCGCAAGTACTACGGATGCTCAAGTAGGTCACAGGCTTGCAACGTATAGTACTTCAACCGGTAATTTTACGGTAGAATCCGGTAATGTTGATACAAACGGATGGAAGTTTACTGTTGTATCGAATGAGTTCAGTGTTGAAGACGGGCATACCGTTAAATGGAGGCTTGATTGGGATAGCTCGAAGATAAATGGCGGTGTCGGAACCAATAAGACCATAACGATAACGGTAAAAGATACCGCTCAAACAAATACCGTGTCTGATAACAGAAAGGTTGATGTCGTGCCGTATATTACGGGGGTCACTAGAAATAGTACCTATAATACAAAGCGTGCGCGAAGCGGTGCTATACCTTTGCTCCGCGGGGAAGCTGGCAATACGATTACAGGCTTTAACTTTGAAGGAAACGCTCCCTCTTTAAAGATTACTGAAAATAAAGACGGAACCGGTTCTCCAGTTCCAATGGAGAGTCTTACTTTAAGTAGTGATAAGAAGAGTTTTAGCTTTACAGTTCCCGATACGGCAAAAGACGGATATCTGCATCTTGTGGTAAACGGTGTTGCTGCGGTGAATAATACAAATGCGTATACCGAAAGCAATATGGAAAAATCCGATACATACGGAACCGAGAAACATTCCGACGACAGATTTGTGCATATCTGGCGTGTAAATAAGGAAGATACGTTTAAGGGCAGTAAAAATGCCATTTATCCTGCAATGAGTAAAGGAACTGACGGTACACTGTATGCTTCATTCAGTAATTACTCAAAGTCGTCAGTGTATTATTCAGATGCATTTACGGGAGGAGGTGCTGTTACAGCCGGAGATGGTGCAACAAGAGTATTTACCGGATATGACCCGCCGGAAGAAACCGATATAACCGTGAATGGAGCGGAAGTAAATGTACTGTATGCTGCAAATTATCATGGAGGTCGTGATTTTGACTGGGGAAACGGAGACTCTAGTTATCCTTGGAACGATACCCAATCTGCAAATGCTGGGGGCTTATATCTCTATGATAAAGATGCACCGCTGGTAGAGGTCAGTACAGTCCCGAATTATTTTAGAATATACCGGTTTGAACTGTTTACTTATGATAATGAATTGCAGCAGTTTAAAAACATACGGACAGTGCGTTCCGGAGACAATATTTATACGGTTTACTATGATCGGTTGACCGGAGCCGTAAAATTCGCCTGGGTAGATGACAGCAAAAAGCCGATTACAAGAGACCAAGCGCTTCCGTGGTGCGTCATTGACGGCAATACCGATGTAACCGATAGCGAATGTGCAGTACCTGACGCTCCGGCTGATGCTCCGGCGGAGCAGAAAACATTTAAATTTGTAAATCCTGACGGTTCAAATAATGAGGCAAAGCCGTATGTACTGAACACATTTGAAGACGGCCTTTCCGTTTCAAATGCGGTGTGGGAATCCATCGCCGTTACGACGACTACACAAGGCTATCCCGTTGTAGTGTACATGGATGCTGCTACAGGAAGCTTGCGCCTTGCAAGAAGTACGAAAAAACAGCCTACGTTGCCTACCGATTGGAAAATTCAAAAGGTTCTCACTTCTTCGGATCCGAACGGTAATCTTGCAAGCGACTACATCAATGCATGTGTCGGCAGCGACGGAGTTCTGCATATCGCATTCCAAAACACCAGAGGGCAGCTCGTGTACGTAAAATCTACAAATACGTCCAATGACGGTTCAACAAAGTATGGTTTTGGCGATTCGGAAGTACTGGATGATTCCGGTACGTCTATAGATATGACCATGGACGGCGCAACTCCGTATATCACGTATGTGTCCCGTCCCAACTCGTACGATGCTATCCGCATTGCCTATAAAACATCTATGGACTTTAACAATACGGGGACGAATGTGGCTGGCTGGGAAACAATGACGGCTCCTCTTAACGAGCGTGCTGCAAACAGCCGTATTTGCATTGAAACACAGGCAAAGCATTACAATGCTACGGGTATGATGCCTGTTGCGGTAGGGTTTACCACCGGTTCGGATTACCGTGCTGCTTTCTATGTAGGCAAGTAGTTGCTTTTGTAAAGTAAAATAAAAGTTTTAGGCATTGTTAAAAAATGGAAGTTTTTTAACAATGCCTTTTTTGTAATCTTTTTCTCTGCCCGCGGCAGGGAGGAGATTCGTAATTAAGAATGCAGAGTTTCCCTTAATTCAAGATGAGGAATTAAGGGGATTGCTGAAAGCAAAAAGTCCGGTGCGCATTGCTCACCGGGCTGTTGTGGTGTTATGGGGCAGCGTTCTGTGTTAGTGTGCAGGATGGAACACTGCTTGCTTTTAATGAGGGGGAGACTAACAAAAATATGAAAGCGAACAGTTGAAAAAAACGAATAAATGAGTTAATATCAAAAAAATCTAATATGTATGAGAGGCAGTCACAGATAAAAAAATGTTGAAAGTTGTGAATGTCCAAAAAGAAATTAATCGCGAAAATTTTTATATCATAAGACTGATTATGATATAAAAATTAGGAGGAACTATATGAAATATACAAAAGCTCCTATTTCAGAAGTTATATTTGGCGTTGTATATACAAAACAGAAGCTTTCTTCTGATGATATTTTCTTTTTGAATGGTCATTTTAAAAATCAATTTCCATTGCTGGAAATACTTTCACCACTAGTAATTGAGAATCTCAATGGGTTTCAGTTACTTCCAAATTTAGATCCGTTATTAAGTGGACCTTTGCTATTACGTCGCAGGTCTTCTGATAATAAATGGTTATTACAAATCCAATCGAACACTATCTATTTAAACTGGATTAGAAATGATTCAGAATCTGTAGGTAATTATATAGGATATTCTGCTGTATATAAGCAATTTGTTTGTATTCTGGATTCCATTAAAGAAATATTAAATATTAATATGTATGAAGATATCAATATGCTCGACCTTTCGTATGGAGATAGAATTGATTGGCAGCGTTATATTCCTGAATTAAGCAAAGTTAATGACCTTATAAATATTTCTACTCCGCCTATTTTTTCAAAAGAAGGTTACAATAATTTATTCGCTAAGTATACTTATGAAGATAGTGAATTGAATGGATTTGGGCTAGTCAATATTAATACCGCCACTTCAATACAGGGAAGTCAAGTAATTAAAATAGAAACTGTATTACGAGGAAATTTGAAAGGTTTTACTTTTACAACATGGTTTGAAGAAGCTCATAAGAAACAATCATTTATCTTTGAGAATCTTTTTACTGACAACCTAAAGAAGGAATGGTTATGATAAACTCCTATAATGGAATAATCTCTCAAAATAGTACTTTATCTAATTTTTCTTTTTTTGAGGATAATTTAAGACCTATTTACCAAAATTCAAAGATTTCTTTTTTTGAGGATAATTTAAAACCTATTTACCAAAATCCAAAGATTTCTTTTTTTGAGGATAATTTAGAACCTATTTACCAAAATTCAAAGATTTCTTTTTTTGAGGATAATTTAGAACCTATTTACCAAAATTCAAAGATTTCTTTTTTTGAGAAAATTAAAACAGAGGATAATTGGGCTATTGTTGAAAAACAAAATTTTGCTCTATTATTAATGAATAGAAAAAAATATCTCGATAGTCTTTCTAGTTTAAATAACAACTGGATTAATGGTAAATCAGAAATTCCAAGTCAAATTTCACTTTCTGTTGGAAAAAGGTTCTTATCAGATCTTACGCGATTAATACTCAACAAAAGAAATCTTCCAATCCCTAAAATAATTATAGGCCCCATACCGAGCGGAGGCATTTGTTTTGAGTTACATATCAATGAAAATAATGCCATGTATGTTTCAATATTTAATGAAGGTACAATTGATATTGATTTAAAGTATTATGATTACTATTATTCAATTACGGAAAGTATGGATGCTAATAAAATAATTTATCAATATAGGCTAATTAATGAATTACCAACCGAATGATGAAATACCGAACGGAGAAGTTCTTTTTCGCTATTGTAATCCGGCAGCATTCCCAGACGGACAGTTGGAAATTCCGATTTCTATTTTTATGGATAGAAGCCTTTCTTGCGATTGGAAATTATTTAGGCAAGATCCATCAACATCATTTCATATTGCTGAAGGAAAGACGCGAATAATTCAAATTAATGTTTGTGAAGCAATTCGTAATCCGGTTAATCCAAAAAGAAGTACACAGATAATCCGTGAGTGGCATCAATCGATTAAATATAGTCCAATAACATCATCAGATAATGATATTCACGGTGAAAATATTGCTCATTCATTGATTATTGGTTTAAAAAAAGCTCCAGTATGCGAAGCTTTTGTAGCAAATTCCTCTTGGTTTGATGTTGTGTGAATATTTAAGCCCAATGCAAGATCCCTGAGTTTAACTGTGTGATGATAGACAACTATACTGAGGGTGGGACAAATAAGCCAGTGCTTGCATGGCTTGGGGATTCCTTTATTGAGTATACTAAGATGAAATGAGGTTTAAGCTAATATAGGTTTACTTTCTCCCGTCGGGGGATTTTTTATGGCTGGAGTTGGTAGTGGGGTCTGAGGTATTGTAACCTTTCTATTTCTTCAAGGCTTAAGCCGGTAGCTTTTGAGATAGCTTCTACAGCAAAACCCATTTCAGTTAAGTTTTTAGCAGTTTCACGGGCTTTTTGATAAGCACCTTGTTCAAAGCCTTGCTGTATTCCTTGAGATATCCCCTTGGCAAAGGCTATTCTGCCTGCCTCTTCTCTCTGTACCGCAATGTCCGTATCATAATCGTATTCGGCTACTAACATATTTTATGACCCCCTTCGATTTCCTTTTGAAAATATACGGCGTATCTACTTCGTTGCTGCACACAAATTAATCCTCAACGTATCAAAGATACGCCTGCGGTTAATTTGTGCTCGCGCCTCGTATCTACACCATCTATTTTCAAAAGTGTTGGTTTTAAAATACATGGGCGCCTGCATCGTCTCAACGTATCAGGACGGGCACGGATGTCCGTGTTTCCATGCAGCAGCGATGTTTGCGAAAGCAAACTCGCCGCCAGCAAATGTACACGGATGTACATTTGCTGGCAAAGCATCTACTCCGTCTATTTTCAAAAGGTGCTGGCTGCGCAGAAGCGGCATCCATAGTGGGGATGATGGAGTAGGGGAGACGCAAAAAGCAAAGCGCCGGATGAGTGAACCTTGCATTTCAAGGTAACCTGTTTAGAAAGGTGAGTTCCCGAACTGGTTTAATGCTTATCGGCTCTTTTTGTGTCTACATGGGTGTGGGTGTTTTTATTTTTGTGGGGGAGAGCGCAAGACATAATTCTGAATTAGTTCAACGCTTCAACTTCCTGTACGGTTAAGCCGGTTCCTTCTGCTATTTTGGCAATATCAATTCCAAGTCTTTTAAATGCGGTTGCAGTTTCACGAGCTTTTTGGTAAGCCCCCTGTTCAATGCCGCGCTCAATACCTTGTTCAATG
>NZ_JACCLP010000023.1:0-5240 GCF_050937395.1 Treponema sp. OMZ 805
CCTATTTTGCGGAAAATGGGACGTGGCATTACGGCACTGCAAGAACTTCTAACCGACAGCCATTTAGAGAGTGTGTGGAGTATTCGCTGCTCTGCTTCAAGCGGCGCGGAATGGTTTTGCGCTGCAGGCGGGGACGGGAACGGCAAAAAAGAACAAGAAGCTGCCGACCTCTTTACAGAAGAATTACGGCAGCTTGATATTCCGCGCGTTATCGAGGAGATGATGGATGCTATTGCGTTCGGCTATTCACCGCTTGAGGTTATCTGGCGCGCTCAAGGCGGACGGTGGGTAATCGGCGACATCGTTGGTAAACCTCCGCAATGGTTTGAGTTTGACCAAGAAAACAACCTCGTATTCCGTACCGGCGTTATCGGAACGGAACCGTTGCCGAAGAACCGTTTTCTCATTGCCCGCCACCGGCCAAGTTATGCCAACCCTTATGGCGTCAAAGTATTTTCAAAATGCTATTGGCCGGTAACCTTTAAAAAGAACGGGTTCCGCTGGTGGACGGTATTTGTCGAAAAATACGGCGGCGCTTTTTTGTATGGAAAGTATCCGAATAATGCCAGTGACATTTATAAAAATGAACTGCTTACGTCTCTTGAACGGATGGCAGCCGATGCGGTGGCTATTGCACCTGAGGGGGCGGAAATCACGATTGAAAGCCTTGCCAATAAAGGAAGCGTTTCTAATGTCCACGCAGAGTATATAGAAGCAGCCAATAAAGAAATTTCAAAAGCGGTCTTAGGGCAAACGCTTACAACGGACATCGGCAGTAAAGGAAGCTATGCTGCAGCGCAGGCGCATAATCTTGTCAGGCAGGATTTAGCTGCTGCCGACCGGAGGAGAATATCCGCCTGCTTTAACCGGCTTGCAGCAGTCTGGACGTATTACAACTACGGCACAGATGTGCTGCCTCCCGTGTTTGAATTTGTCAAGGACGAGGATTTACAGCAAGACCGCGCAGAGCGGGACGCAAAGTTATATGCCCTCGGCTGGCGTCCTAAAAAAGCATATATCGAACGAGAGTACGATATTCCGCAAGAAGATTTTGAGATAGCGCATGAAGACGAACAAGGTAGTCAAAAAGAGCAAGGTTCTTTTTCTTTTCCTACAAACAGTCAAACAAGCTATCCGTGCGGATGCGGAACACACACGGAAAAAACGCTCTTTCAAAAAGCCGCTTCTCTTTTTGCGGATAAACAGACCAAGCGGCAATTAAAAGACCGGCGGTTACTGGATTCATTCAATGCTGCGATGCAGGAAAAAGGACAAGATGCAATCGACAAAAGTATTGAAAGCTATGTGAATGCACTTGGAACGGTTGACGATTATCAAGACGCTTCAAAGGCGCTTTTATCCGCGTATAAAAACCATTCACTGGATGATTTTGCCTCGTGTATCGACAATGTACGGTTTGCTGCTATCGGCATCGGAGGCAGAAAAAGATGAGCGATAAAATTCCGTATCCTGAAATAGCGCGTAAATTTCTTGAAAAGAAAATCAATGTACCAACTGATAAATGGGATGAGCTTAAATGGGGAGAACATGCTCATGCCTTTACCGTTGCTCACTCAAACGAAGCGGCCGTATTAGATACCATTCACGGCTTACTCAATCAGGCTATAAAAGACGGTATTCCCTTTAAAGACTTCCGGGACGGCCTTTTGGATATGATGAGTGCAAAAGGCTGGTATGGCGGAAATGGGCACACAAAAGATGATAAGAGGTATATTAACTGGCGGATCGGTCTTATCTACGATGTGAATATGCGCTGTGCGTATGAAGCGGAGCATTACCGCAACCGGCTTATCGGTGCCGATTTACGTCCTATTTGGGTGTATCGCCATGATCCAGCCGTTACTAATCCGCGGGCTGAACACCTCGCTCTTGATGGGAAAGCATTCCGATATGATGATGCGTTTTGGAATACCTATAACCCGCCGAATGGCTGGGGCTGCCGGTGCTATGTAACAACGATGAGTGAGCACGAAGCGGAAAAAGCAGGCATTGCCGTTGAGCACTCCGACGATTCCGGAAACCCGCCCGATATGGCCGGTGTCGATTGGAATACATTTGACAGCACGTGGAAATATAATCCTGCACGGGAAGCATTAGCGCCGAATTTCAGTACCTATAAAAACCTTGCCAAAATAAAAGGGGAAGACGGGAAAAGTATCCTTTCTCACGTAACGGAAAGCTATCGAAAATCAATGGATACTACGAAGCTTACGAAAGGTGAATTTAACGTATTAGCAAAACGCATTAATAAAAAAGATTACACACCGCAAAATATTTTATATCAGGTAGGAAACCTCGAAACGGAACGCTTTGAAGCAATGCAGGAAAGAGGCATTGCCGATTGTAAAATTATGGCAAGCGATAAAGCGTTATATCACGGCATCGGTGATAAAAATGCAAAACAAAGAATACCGGAATCTCTTTTTGAAGCATTGTATGACAGTTTCAGCACTCCTGATACCATCTATGAAAACACTGAACCGAATATAAAAGAAGATGGCAGAGAGTTCCATTTTGTGAAAAATATGGATGGCGGAAAAATACTGAAAACGGTATTAAAACAATTAAGCAAAGAATTTGCATTGCAGATAAAAACAATGGGTTATATTGAATACGATTATAACAATAAAAAATATAAAAAAATTTGGTAACGGCCGGGCGGAATTTGCGTCCGCTGGATCTCCGCTTAAAAAGCGCGATGCCCCTCTAAATATGCTCCTCAACCGTTACCTTTCCTGTACTTTACCACATCTTGCTTAAAAAATCAACCATATAAAGACTAATTTTTTCAAATAGTTTCTTTGAACTGTCGCACCGGTAAAGCGTAAAATTATCGCATAAAGAGGTTTTTACGATGATAAAAGGCGTAAAGTTTTGGAGCGATCGAGATTGCTATTTTGTACAGACAAACAATCCAACGGAAGAAATATTGCGTAAGCGCTCTGACGGAGTATGGCTTGTTTCGTGCGGGCCGTCGGCGGCGGTTACGTGCATAGCGGCGATGGGCTTTGATGTAGAGGTGAAAACGCCGGGAGGCTATAAACCGCAAAGCGAAGAGGTTTTGATGGACTTTTTCAATGATCCACGCAACTACCCTGCCTTGCAAAAGGTACGCCCTGAAACGCCTCCTGATGTGTGGCACGGTAATGAAGTGCCGCAATTTTATCCGGTTGCGGTTACTGCCGTTTTCGGCGTAAAGGCGCGCTTTGAATGGGGAGCCGTTTTTGAAACGGTTGCATCCGAACTGCAAAACGGAAAAGCGGTGCAGCTCTGTCTTAAAAAGCCGGGGCATTACATTGCAGCAGTCGCATACGATGATGAGCGGAATGAGGTCATTTTTAATGACCCGTGGCCGCGCCGTTTTAAGGACGGAAACGGTTTTAACCGCCGTTTGAGCAAGGCAGATTTCAGCAATGTAAAACCGTTCCGGATTGTATACGACGCATAACCTGAAATATGCGCAAAACAGCGGTTATGCGAGCGGCTTGGTTATTTAGCATTCTTTCCGTTTCAATCGAATTTGAACGGGTTTTGAACGCTTTTGAACGGTATTTTAAGAGGAGCTAAAGATGGCAGAATTAAAGGTTTTTAAGGCGGGGAAATACCCGCAAGGGGATTGGCCGAAAGAGCGGGTTCAAAGACTAGTCGATTCCTATAATCCTGAAAAATTATATGAAGCCCCGCTTGTTATCGGACACCGCTCATTCGGTATGAGCGATGATTATCAAGATGCACACGGCTGGGTTCAATCTATACGCATGGATAAAAGCGGTTGGGTTTTTGCCGAAGTACCGGCATTTTCTACTGATGTAATAAAAAAGGTTGCAGAAGGAAAGCTCCGGTACATGTCGGTAGAAATTTTTGAAAACGACATGGTGGATAAAAATGAGCCGCCGTACTTGAAAGCAATAGCGCTGCTTGGGCGGGATACCCCTGCGGTTGCAGGAGCTAAGATACCGGCTCTCTTTTCGCTTTCATTCGGCGGATTTGTTGAATATGCAAACCAAGACGACCATGTATCAATCTTCACGCAGAAAATGGATGCAGGGACGATAAAACTCTTTTCCGCGAATGAGGCGGAAAAAACGACACAATCTCGGGAGGAAAATATGGATGAGATGACGGAAAAAGTAAAAACGGAAATGGCTGCAAAAGATGAGCGGATTGCTGCCCTCGAACAAGAAAATAAGAGCCTGAAACAAAACAGCATGAAAACCGATGCGGAGGCCTATTTTTCACGTCTGCGGGATGAGGGAAAGATTACACCGGCGTATTTTGAAAAAGCCGTTGCCCTTGATGTCAAAATGACTGATGCGGACAGAAAAGATTTCAGAGCGCTTTTTGCAAACAGCGAACCGATTGCCGATTTGTCCGGTGAGCATACGGCGACAAAAGAAAAGAGCGGCGCCTCTTTTGCGTGTAACGCCGATGTTACGGCAAAAATAAAAGCCTTTCAAAAAGAGAAAGGCCTTGCATCCTTTACCGAAGCGGCCGAAGCATTGTACTCGGCAAATCCTGAAATCTTCAGCGAGGAGGAATAAAAAATGATAAACAGACGACCGTATATCGCACAAAGTGCAATCGCACCCGGCAGCGCCGTAATACAGGGAACGGCCGATAATGCCGTAACCGCTCCGGCCGATGAAAAGGCGGATATGCTCGGCGTGTATCCGTTTGAGGCCAATGAAGCCGCCGCAGCGCAAGACCGCATCGGCATAGCGATCGGCGGAGTAGTGAAAGTTGTTGCAGGCGGGACTGCGAGTGCCGGAAAAAAAGCGGTGCTTTCAAAAGATAAGCTCGGCGCGTTTGAAGATGTTCCTGCAACCGCGGGTACCTACAAAACGTGCGGGATATTCCTTGAGTCCGGAGCTGCAGGGGAATATATCGATATGTACATTGAACGCGGTGTCGTAACCGTAAAATAAGGAGTTTTTAATGCCCAGAGAACAAGGATATGTCAGTCCCCTGCTTTCCAATTTGGCAGTGGATTATTCTGCTAAGGTGCGGGAAAGTATGGTCGGCCCGCTGTTATTTCCGCGTGTTGAAGTCGGAAAGCCGTCAGGCAAGTACGCCGTATTCAACGAGGAAAATGTCTATAAAGTACCCGATGTAACACTTGCAGGGGAACGCTCGCAAGCAAATGAATTTGCAACAAGCGGCACCATGCAAAACTATGCAACCACCCCGTACGGCCTTAAAGCGTTTATCGACAAAGCGGA
>NZ_JACCLP010000024.1:0-4028 GCF_050937395.1 Treponema sp. OMZ 805
CCTCAAGGAAATCGGACTTCTTGAACACGAACTGGAAGCAATCGACGGGGAAGCGAACAAGAAGATTGCAGAAATTAAAGCGGACTGCGCAAAGCAAGGGGAGGTCTATCGTAAACGCATTACCGACCTTTCCGCCCTGCTTGGCGCATTTGCCGAATACAACCGCGAGGAACTGTTTAAAGACCGCAAATCCCAAAAACTATCCTTCGGTGAATTTGGCTATCGTAAGTCTACCGCAATCAGCATCAAAAAGACAACACTTGAGCTTCTGAAAAAACTGCATTTAACCAAGTATATCCGTATCAAAGAAGAGCCGGATAAGGATTTGATGAGTGAGCTTGATGATGAGGCACTTGCGCAGGTAGACGCGGTACGCAAGGTCAAAGATACCTTTTTCTGCCAAGCAAACCGCGAAGAAGTAAACAAAGAGCTGTTGAAAGAGCAGGTATCGTAAAAGCCGGTAGACGGTACGGATTTTGTATTGAAAGAGGAGGAGAATCGCGTTATGGAAGCAAAAACAAACACACCGAAAGCAGGCGTCGCTGGGCGCAAGTGGATACAGATACTCCACGTAGCAAAACGTGAGTGCGGTCTTGATGATGCTTCCTATCGTGCCCTCCTTTTTGGTGCAGCAGGGGTTGACTCGGCTCGTGATATTAAAACGTGGCAACAGTATAACGCGGTACTCAAAGCCTTTGCAAAGCTCGGTTTCAAAGTAACCGCCGGTAAAGCGGCACAAAGCGGCTTAAAAAAGACCGCACCGCAAAATGACCGTAATGGCGATTGGATTAGCGCACGGCAGGAGTATTACATCCGGGGATTATGGGATTTGGCAAGCAGGGCAAAAGATGAATCTTCTTTACAAGCGATGCTCCAGCGCATTGCAGGGGTTACGCATATCGAATGGATCAGCAAGGAAAAGGCTACCAAGGTGATCCTTGCCTTGCGTGACATTGCAAAAAAAGCGGGGTTCAATCCTGACCGTCCGCCTCATCCTCAAAGTGAAGGCGCAAAGCAGTGACCGACAGTATCTACGAAGCGAACGAAACGCTTGAACAGCTGGAATTACTCATCGGTAAGGACAATGCCCGGAAAGTCTTTGAATTTTTTGAAGGCAGTAGCTTCTATTTCCCCAAAAGAATCGGACTTGCCGAGCAGCACCGTCAAATCTTTGCAGAGCTTCGTGCCGGAGCCACCTACGCCGACCTTGCGGAAAAATACCGCTACACCAAATCCTACATCCGCAAGATAGAACACAAACTAACAGCCGAGCGGCGCGCCCTCTTGAAAGCAGGCATCACCCCGCCTGATGAAACCGCCAGTGCAAGCACCGATCCTGTCAAACTGGACGTGCCGCACTCAAGACCATTTGAACAGGGAGAATTATTTTATGAACACTGATGCAGAAACCATTAAAAAGCGGATTAAAAAGCTTTTGGCGCTGTCAAAAAGCCCGAATGAAAACGAGGCAATGGCAGCATTACAAAAAGCGCAAGCGCTGATGGAAGAATACCATGTAACGGAAGCCGAATGCGTGTATGCGTCGCAGACGGTCAAAGCGACAAAGCGAGAATCGGCATGGCGCTCAACGCTTGCGAACACCGTTGCATCGCTGTATGCCTGTGAGGCATTACGCGATGTTTCAAGCGGTCAAATGATTTTTTACGGGGAAGCATTCGACGCATTTATGGCAAAAGAGATGTACGGCTATTTAAGTAAAACGATAGACCGGATGGTTAAGCAGAACGTGCGTAAGCGCAATACGCTGAAATACAAAAATCAATACCGCTTCGGGATCGTCTGTCGGTTAGCAATTCGGATATATGAATTGGGACAGAAAGTATCATGGGCGCCTGAGCGTGAACATAAATTGCTTGCGGTGAAAAAGGCCGCGGAAAACAAATTCGGCATTATAAAGAGGCGTGAACTGAAGACAACCCATAGTGGTAAAGCCTTTAATCGCGGCGTAGCTGACGGCGGCGCTGTGTCGCTGCACCGGCAGGCAACCGCCCGCAACGGCTACTTGGAGGGATAAATGACAATCGAAGAAATGAAAGCGAAAGGCTATAAGCATTATACAGCAATTATCGAAAAGAAGCTCGTTACCAAAGAAGTAGAGGTATGGGCAAAGAACAGATACGATGCAGAAACAATACTTGCTAATGCTTCCGAAGAATTATCAGATTGTGATTTTGAAGAGTGGGTGGAGTCGGAAATTCACGACCTGACTGAAAGTATATGTTCACCGATCGGTACTGCAGCTGCACAGTCAACGGTAACGGATTGCAATGAAGATTTTTACAAAAGCGAGGAAGAGTAAATTATAAATATCTATAATTTACTTTACGGCTCAAAAGTAAAATATACATTTTTTGAAGGAGAATAAAATGGCTAAAATATTTTTAAATCGTTCGATAGCGAAAGAGGGTACCTATTCCTTAAGGAATGGAGCAACGCGCCGGTTGCTTCTTGTGATTAACAAGATAAATAAGGATATTGAATGCAATGTCCCGTTTCAGGGTTCTATTGGAACCCTTGAAAAAGGCAACACCTCATTTATCTTTGTAAATGAGGAAAAGCGCAAAGACGATAGGATAATTTTTGTCTTTACTGACAATGGTTACGGAGTTTCATTTCACAGTGAAGCGCCTATATTTTCTGCTACTTCAATCGGGGGGTATGGTAATAGCGAAAGTACTATTGCTATTTTGAATGAGGGCACTCTTATCGAGTGCCATTCATATAAAAACAGAACGGAATCTGATTTTTATCTCACTGATAAAGAGCAAGGCTTTGTTAAAGTTTCGCTTGAAGAAGCCATATCAATGCTTCATAGCGAAGACATTCAAGAGATTTAGCGAGGATGAATAAACAATGATTGTTCTGAAAGGCACACTTGTAAAAGTTGCACATAGCCAACGCGGAGCATTTACCGCCCGCGTAGCCGAAACCTTTAACACCGAACGGGAAGTATTCTTTCCACTCATCCTCGAAGATGATGTCCTGTATGGACACGGGTATGATTGGCACAAAGGCGATTGTATTAGTTGCAATCGTCAATTTTTACGCGCGTTTGAAATACTGGAGGAGAAAAGATCATGATAGAAGTGAAACTGCAAGGCCGCGTAGAGTATATAGGCAAAAAGTATTACGAAGTTCTTTGTAAAACAGAAAAGAATAAATATGAGATAGTAAAAATTCTTGGGGTTTGTCCTTATACAATGGAGCAATGTGTAACACTTGATTGCGTATTCGTCGGTGTAGAGATAATCGGCGAATATTACGAGTTAGTTGCAAGGGAGAAACAATAATGAAGATAAATAAAGCATGGTGTTTTTTCGAGCAAACCGGAACATTTAAAAACGAATTTATGAAGCTCGGTATACCGGCTGTAGATTGTGATATATTAAATCATTTTAATCAAACAGATTATCAAATAGATTTATTTGATGAAATTCAAAAAGCCTACACGGGGAAAATGTCAATTTTTTATCATATTTCTACTAATGATTTGATTTTTGCATTTTTTCCGTGTACTCGATTTTCCTGTCGTGTACAACTAAATGCACGGTGTGAAATGCCGCAATCTCGTAACTGGGATAATTCCAAAAAATTGGATTATTCACGAGACATCGTTAATGGAATAAGCAAGAATTATGACTTATTATGTAAATTATGCATGGTTGCATTATCTTACCGATTTAGACTTATTGTTGAAAATCCATATACACAGCCACATTTTTTAACTCAATATTTCCCCTTAAAACCGAGCATCATTGACGTAGATCGTACAATGAGAGGAGATGTATATAAAAAGCCAACTAAATATTACTTTATAAATTGCAGTCCTGAACAAAATTTTTGTTTTGAAAATATCGAAAACGAAGTCAAATTGACTGTCGAAAAAGTAATAAGCGATGAAACTATGACACGAGAAGAAATGAGAAACTATATTTCTCCCGTTTATGCAAATAGGTTTATTCGGGAATTTATTTTAGATGAGGAGGCATTAAATGGCTAGCACCACA
>NZ_JACCLP010000025.1:0-3820 GCF_050937395.1 Treponema sp. OMZ 805
CAATCGGCACGCGATATTAAAACATGGCAACAGTATAACGATGTGCTGAAAGCCTTTGCAAAGCTCGGTTTCAAAGTAACCGCCGGTAAAGCGGCACAAAGCGGCTTAAAAAAGACCGCGCCGCAAAATGGCCGTAATGGCGATTGGATTAGCGCACGGCAGGAGTATTACATCCGGGGATTATGGGATTTGGCAAGCAGGGCAAAAGACGAGGCTTCTTTACAAGCGATGCTCCAGCGCATTGCAGGGGTTACGCAGATCGAATGGATCAGCAAAGAAAAGGCTACCAAGGTGATCCTTGCCTTGCGGGACATTGCAAAAAAAGCGGGGTTCAATCCTGACCGTCCGCCCCATCCCCAAAGTGAAGGCGCAAAGCAGTGACCGACAGCATCTATGAAGCGAACGAAACGCTTGAACAGCTGGAATTACTCATCGGTAAGGACAATGCCCGGAAAGTCTTTGAATTTTTTGAAGGCAGTAGCTTTTATTTCCCCAAAAGAATCGGACTTGCCGAGCAGCACCGTCAAATCTTTGCAGAGCTCCGCGCCGGAGCCACCTACGCCGACCTTGCGGAAAAATACCGCTATACCAAGTCCTACATCCGCAAGATAGAACACAAACTAACAGCCGAGCGTCGCGCCCTTTTGAAAGCCGGCATCACCCCGCCTGATGAAACCGCCAGTGCAAGCACCGATCCTGTCAAACTGGACGTGCCGTACTCAAGACCATTTGAACCGGGAGAATTATTTTATGAACACTGATTTGGAAACGGTAAAAAAACGGATTAAAAAGCTTTTGGCGCTGTCAAAAAGCCCGAATGAAAACGAGGCAATGGCAGCATTACAAAAAGCGCAGGAGCTGATGGAAGCATACCGCATAACGGAAGCCGAATGCGTGTATGCGTCGCAGACGGTCAAAGCAACAAAACGGGAATCGGCATGGCGGTCAACGCTTGCGAACACCGTTGCATCGCTGTATGCCTGTGAGGCATTACGCGATGTTTCAAGCAGTCAAATGATTTTTTACGGAGAATCATTCGATGCATTTATGGCAAAAGAGATGTACGGCTATTTAAGTAAAACGATAGACCGGATGGTTAAGCAGAACGTGCGTAAGCGCAATACGCTGAAATACAAAAATCAATACCGCTTCGGGATCGTCTGTCGGTTAGCAATTCGGATATATGAATTGGGGCAGAAAGTATCATGGGCTCCTGAGCGTGAACATAAATTGCTTGCGGTGAAAAAGGCTGCGGAAAACGAATTCGGCATTATAAAGAGGCGTGAACTGAAGACAACCCATAGTGGTAAAGCCTTTAATCGCGGCGTAGCTGACGGCGGCACCGTTTCATTACACCGGCAAGCAACCGCCCGCAACGGCTACTTGGAGGGATAAACAACGTATGAAAACGATTTTTCTAAATGGTAAAAAGCCGCCGTACATGGAAGAAACCGAATACATAAAATTAAGTGTTGGGCAAATATCACATGCGGTGAACAGTCTTAATTATGCCGGAAAGGAAGCCGCTGCGGTCGTTGCCATTATGACGCTTAACGCGCTGGGACTTACCCCAGCGCAAATTACCACGCTTTTAGAAACAGAATAGGGAGGATGAATAAAAGATGATTGTTCTGAAAGGTACTCTGGTAAAGGTTGTACATAGCCGGTATGGAGCATTTACCGCCCGCGTAGGCGAAACCTTTAACACTGAACGGGAAGTATTCTTTCCGCTCATCCTCGAAGATGAGGTCGTCTATGGACACAAGTATGAGTGGAACAAAGGCGATTGTATCAGTTGTAATCGCCAATTTTTACGCGCATTTGAAATACTGGAGGGAAGATAAAATGAAAATAAATAAAGCATGGTGTTTTTTCGAGCAAACCGGAACATTTAAAAACGAATTTATGAAGTTCGGTATACCGGCTGTAGATTGTGATATATTAAATCATTTTAATCAAACAGATTATCAAATAGACTTATTTGATGAAATTCAAAAAGCCTACACGGGAAAAATGTCAATTTTTTATCATATTTCTACTAATGATTTGATTTTTGCATTTTTTCCATGTACTCGATTTTCCTGTCGTGTACAACTAAATGCACGGTGTGAAATGCCGCAATCTCGTAACTGGGATAATTTCAAAAAATTGGATTATTCACGAGACATCGTTAATGGAATAAGCAAGAATTATGATATGTTATGTAAATTATGCATGGTTGCATTATCTTACCGGTTGAGACTTATTGTTGAAAATCCATATACACAGCCGCATTTTTTAACTCAATATTTTCCCTTAAAACCGAACATCATTGACGTAGATCGTACTATGAGAGGAGATGTATATAAAAAGCCAACTAAATATTACTTTATAAATTGCAGTCCTGAACAAAATTTTTGTTTTGAAAATATCAAAAACGAAGTCAAATTGACTGTCGAAAAAGTAATAAGCGATGAAACTATGACACGAGAAGAAATGAGAAACTTTATTTCTCCCATTTATGCAAATAGGTTTATTCGGGAATTTATTTTAGATGAGGAGGCATTAAATGTGTAATTGTATTGAAACTGTTACAAGACTTTTGCAGGAGAAATATGAGGATGATAAATTAATGCTACAAGGTGTTTCGTATAGCATAGATAGTGAGCTACAGCTGCAGCATTTTATGAATGGCTGTTATCATTATCGTAAGCATACTAAGTCAGGTGATTTTTGTAAAAACAAAACAAAAGCAGATATTATTTTTTCCTATTGCCCTTTTTGCGGTAAAAAATATGAGTACGAAAAAATAAAGGGAGGAATCAAATGAAAGAGGTTGTATCTTGTATCCTAAATATATTAGTGACTTGTTTGGTAGCATTTTTACTGAATTTACATTTGGTTGAAAAAAGGCGGTATCGGAAATTAAAGAGCTTGAATACAGAGCTGGACATTCTTTTAAAGATAGCCGAACTTGAAAAACAAAATCCTGAAGTATTTCAATATGTACTGTCTGTTATTAAACAGATGTATGAAAAACTAAAGGAGGAATAAAAGATGATTGTTCTGAAAGGCACACTTGTAAAAGTTGCACATAGCCAATTTTTAAGAGCCTTTGAAATACTGGAGGTGAAAAGCGCAGGGGGAAAAAACTATGTATAACGAAATCCTTAGATTAAAGGATATGCTCACAAAAGCGAATATTCCTTTTTGGTGGAAGCCGAAGCATTTTGACGGATATTTATTAGCATATCCGAAAAAAGATGCTGTTATTTGCTCTGTCATTGAGTTTTCAAATTCTTATGGTTCAAAGGGCGACTTATTGGAAATACAAGGACTTATGACAAAAGAAGAAATGGAACAGCATGATGACGACGTTTTAGGCTATTTAACCGCGGAAAATGTTTTTAACCGAATAAAAAAACATTGGGACGTCTCATCAACGGAAGGGAATAAATAAGATGCAGTTGAACACCATGACAGAAACTCAAGAGAAAATCATGGCAATTACGGGAGCGATGCGGGACTTACTGTTATACAAAAATCAAAAGTATGGAGATTCCGCATTAAACCCGGAACAGATTTTTTACAAAGGCGATGCGGTTAATTCTATTCTGATACGCCTTGACGATAAGCTCGGACGTATTATGGCAAATACTGAAAGCACCCCGCGTATCAATGACGTTGCCGACATCATCGGCTATTGTACATTGCTGCTTATCAGCGTCGGTGCAAAACCGGAAGATATTAAAAAGCTGATGGATTAAAGGAGAAGGTAAATATGCTTTGTTTCCCGCTTAAAAAAGAATGGTTTGAAAAAATAAAGAAAGGCGAAAAGACT
>NZ_JACCLP010000026.1:0-3791 GCF_050937395.1 Treponema sp. OMZ 805
GTCGGGATCAGGAAGGGAGCGCATGAGGCGGACAAAATCATTCGCCCGTTCGCGTGTTGCAAAGTGATTGCCGCTCATCTTTTCAAGCGTTTCATCCCCTTTCTCTGTAGCTTTATTCGTTGCACTTTTCTCCTTTGTATCAGGGCTCCAGTTTTCAAAATGCTGTACTCCGTTTGTCTGTTTCTTATACTTTCCCATCAATCATACCCCTGTAACACCGCGCTGCTTTCCCGCGTACTCCGTGAATACGGCATCCCAGCCCGCTTCTTTTTTGCAGCGTCAATCAATTTTCTCACCACCCCTTCAAGCGCATCCGGGCCGTCTTTATATTCCCCGTCAGGATATTGCAGAAGCTCATCTATCAATTCTTTTTGATCCGCATCTTGTTTATAAAACCGGATGATACCGTTTTCTATCGGAGCTGAAAGCGTCGCTTCAATGCGGGTATCTTTATTGATTGTCGCCGTTTCAGGACGGTACGGAATGTAATAGCCTTCCTGCTCTGCCTTCATATCAAGCACGGTTGCAAGCATTGCCTGTCCGCCGTTATCTTCAAAAAACATATACGACGGATTCCACGCTTGATAGATCATATACATTCCGTCAACCATCCGCTGAATGCTTTCTTTGCGGATACGCGCTTTTAAGATGTAGATAATCCCTTCATTCGTGATACCGGCACAAACAGTTGCTTTAAAACAGTGTTTTTCTTCCTGTTTAACGCTTGGATCAGTCCACGAAAAAACGTAAGCAAAGCGCACCGCTGCGAGTTCTTCCGGTTGATAGCCACGGATGTGTTCTTCCTTAAAAATGCGCTCATCAAGGGCTATCGGAATTAAAAGAAATTCCTGCCCGTATGCAAGCGAGCCGATGGTACGTTTCAGACGCTTTAACCGGTCGGCAGGAAAGAATGTCGGCCATGCCGGTTTCCCGCGCACTTCTGCAGGGAACTTATATGTTTTAACCGCCTCTATTTCATCGCTACCTTTCTCTAGCGTTGCCGCAACGCACTGCGTATTCAGAGGGGTGGCGACAATGATGCATGAATAATTTGCAGCTAAAGCAGGAATTAAATCCTGCATAATCCATTCAACGGATTCTTTTACAAACTTCCGTGACTTTGCCCGCTTTCTATTTTGAATATCATCAAGT
The DNA here is from genome assembly GCF_050937395.1 of Treponema sp. OMZ 805. NCBI lineage: Bacteria > Pseudomonadati > Spirochaetota > Spirochaetia > Treponematales > Treponemataceae > Treponema > Treponema sp. OMZ 805. Next base: position 1,153 of record NZ_JACCLP010000026.1, read on the forward strand.
CTGACATAATCGGGGCGGGCTGCTCCATGCACAAACCCGCGGGGGTCTTGTCCGATTGAAACGGCAACCACGCCGATAGTGCTTCCTTTTTTACCGGGGATATTAACCGAAAAGTCTCCCATTGCAGGACGCTTTCCTTCCGGAATAAATTCTCCAAAGTCATTTTTAAGCCGCTGATTGTACATCAGTTCCAATAGGATGCGGCCGGTAAAGCGTTCTGATTTTTCTTCCGTATAGCTTGAAAAAAGCATAAATTTCCGTCTGCCGTACGCAATCTCGTGTATCGGATCAAGTAAGGTAAAAAAGGTCGATTTTCCTGAACCGCGGAATGCTTGCAGTAAAATCGGCTCTTTTTCGGTAAGTCTGATTTTTTCCCACTCTTTGTGAAACTTTGCCCCTTCACTTGCAACGTATTCGGGAAAATAGAGCTGAGCAAATTCCCACACTGAATCAGCGCATTTCTTTTTTCGCGCCTCTTTTGCTTTTTCGCTATTATCAACAAACAGCGGGCGGGATAGAATTTCTTCTTTGAGCTTATTCCATTCTTTTTCAAGTTCCCGCGCGGTTTTAATATCCCGAATCATAATAAGCCTTTTTTCGTGCTGTACTCGGAAAGTGCTTGATAAATGCTTTCCCAATGCGGCTCCATTTTCGTTTTTAACTCAGGTTCATTTTCATACAGCCATCGGTCGGCTATTTTGATAAGGTCAAGTGCGACACCCATATACTGGCTGCGGTTATCGAGCTTTTGTAAAACGCTTACATGCTTTGCAATCGCATCGGCTATTTTCCCATCGGAAAGAAGATCGGGACTTTGCTTTATTTTTACCACCCACTGCTTTAAGGCTTCTGCATACATGGCGACTAATTCGCGCGGACTCATATTATACACCCGCCGCGCAGTATCCCAATCGCTCGTTTCCCCTAAGGCTGCGGCTTCTGCTTTCCAGCGGTATATGGTGCCTTCGCTCACTTCCAATTCCGCAGCAATTTGAACGCAGGATTTTCCTTCCTTTACATAAAGCCGCTCAGCCTCCGCACGTCTTTCATCTTTTGCCATACCGCTTCTAGCCCTTTTTAATTTCCTTGCGCAATTCCCGAATGTCATCTTTCATATCTTTAAAGCCGTTGTTTATCGTTGCATTCAGATTATCCAGCAGCTTGAATATTTGCTCCTGCGACACTTCAAGTTTGCCGATACGTTCACTGTGTACATTCAGTAAGCCATACAATTCCGTGTACCTTCTCTCACCTGATAAACGGTCTTCATCAACCCGCTTTTGCATCAGCACCAGTAATTCATCGGAACGCTTTATTGCTTTCGCTAACTCATCCTTTGAAGAAAGGGTTTTAATATGTTCCTCTTGCGCTTTGTTTGTTTCGACACTGTCGTTTATTTTCTGTTTCAACCCGCCAACAGCGATAAATACGCCGCCGACGGTTATCAGCATTCCAACGAGTGTACCAATAAGAGATATAATAACCGTCCCGCTCATTCTTCTTTTTCCTCCCAAAATGCAATAATGACTTCAAGTCGCGTGACATATTCTCTCATTGCGATAATATTGCGCTCAAGAGCACGGTATGCCTCATACGAAAGCCAGAGGCCGCCGTCTTTATCCTTAAAAACCACCGGCTCCATTATAGGAGCAGGCGGTTTTGTAGGTGCAATGTTTTTTAATACCGCATCAATGTCCGCATTACTCGGCGCTTTTGTTGTCGTGCATCCGGTCTGAAAAAAGACTGTTGGCACGAGTAACAAGATCAGCATCATCAGTATCGATAAGAGCCTGCCTTTTTTCATCTGATTCCTCCGTAATTTTTTTATCCTTATCTTGTGCTTCTTGTAAGCGTTCTGCTCTTTTACGAACCGCTTCAAAAGCGCCGCTTAATCGCTGTACTTCCGTTTTTACTCTTTTTAATTTTTTGAGCGTAACCGTAAGCAAGAGTACAAGCACTGCGATAACGCCTAACAACGCTAAAAGAATATAAAGGGGTGTCATGCCTCATCTCCGGATAGTTCACCTGTTTCATTGAGTTCAGGCGACTGTTCACCGGTTACAATTTTATTTGCTTCAACGCCCGAGACAAGTCCGCCGATCACGATAATAAAACCGACACCAAATGATAAATAAAGTGAGTTCATGTCCCGTTCAAAGATGCTTGAAATGATAAACGCTTCGATAAGCAGCAAAGCAAAAATAATAAGGGCTATGATGTAACGGTGCCGGTTCATATTTTTATACCGTCCCGCCGGAAGCTCTTTTGTTTTATGCAGCATCGTAAGAATATCGATACCAAGAAATGTCCCCAGCACTCCGGTAAACGTTCCGGCGATTGCCGTAACCGTCAGAGAATCCGTTACGAAAAACACCATCGCGGCTACAAACAGCGCTGCGAATAAAAGCCATGCAATTTGTGATTTTTTTGTCGTCATAGTAATACCTCCAGATAAGCGCCATCAGGATACACCTTTTCAGGTAAAGGGAAGGAAAATCCGTACAAGGCGTATCCTCAATGTACGCTTACGGTATACTATAACCGGTTGTATTATGACTAATCAAAGAAACTATTTGAAAAAAATAGGATTATATGTTGATGGTAAAAGAGTATTATGTGGAGGGGGAATGCACAGGCGG
>NZ_JACCLP010000027.1:0-3404 GCF_050937395.1 Treponema sp. OMZ 805
GGTGTAAGTGTGCATTTAATATTTTCCCTCTGTAACTTCTACTTTTTCAAGCTCCAAACGCGTATCATCAAATTGGAACGGCTTGAAATCAATAACTTTAATTCCTGATTTATCTCCTAAAAATTTTAATTCATTATTTTCTTGTATGTATTCTTTTATTGCTGGTAAATTATCACCGAATTGCACACCCGCCTTTATTACGTCCATAGCACAATTTTCTATAACCGTATCAATAGGGTCTGTTACTCCGATTAGGTACCAGTCATCAGCACCTAGTATGGCTTCGGCTAACTCTTGTGTAAAAATATTTGTGTCTACTACGATTGTAACTTCTGCAACACCATAGTCATAATTAAAGTGATAAGTCTTTATCATTCTCTTTCTCCTCATCTAAAATAAATTCTCGAATAAACCTATTTGCATAAACGGGAGAAATAAAGTTTCTCATTTCTTCTCGTGTCATTGTTTCATCGCTTATTACTTTTTCGACAGTCCTTTTGACTTCGTTTTCGATATTTTCAAAACAAAAATTGTGTTCAGGATTGCAATTTATAAAGTAATATTTTGTTGGCTTTTTATATACATCTCCCCTCATAGTACGATCTACGTCAATGATACTCGGTTTTAAAGGAAAATATTGAGTTAAAAAATGCGGCTGTGTATATGGATTTTCAATAATAAGTCTCAATCGGTAAGACCGTGCGACCATACATAATTTACATAATCTATCATAATTCTTGCTAATTCCTTCAACGATGTCTTTTGAATAGTCCAATTTTTTGGAATCATCCCAGTTACGAGCTTGCGGCATTTCGCACCGGGCATTTAGTTGTACACGGCATGAAAATCGAGTGCACGGAAAAAATGCAAAAATCAAATCATTAGTAGAAATATGTTCAAAAATTGACATTTTTCCCGTGTAGGCTTTTTGAATTTCATCAAATAAGTCTATTTGATGATCTGTTTGGTTAAAATGATTTAATATATCACAATCTACTGCCGGTATACCAAGCTTCATAAATTCATTTTTAAATGTTCCTGTTTGCTCAAAAAAACACCATGCTTTATTTATTTTCATCTTATCTTCCCTCCAGTATTTCAAATGCTCTTAAAAATTGGCGATTACAACTGATACAATCGCCTTTGTTCCACTCATACTTGTGTCCATAGACGACCTCATCTTCAAGGATGAGCGGAAAGAATACTTCCCGTTCAGTGTTAAAGGTTTCGCCTACGCGGGCGGTAAATGCTCCATACCGGCTATGTACAACCTTTACCAGAGTACCTTTCAGAACAATCATCTTTTATTCCTCCTCTTTGTCGTTTCATACCGCTCTTTGATGTAACGTTTGATATGATCAGGAATGGGTATGCCTTTATGTTCAAGTTCAAAGGCCTTTAAAAGCAACTCCAGCTCTGCATTTAATTTCTTTAATTGCAGATACCGTCTTTTTTCAAAAAAGGTAAAATTAAATAAACAAGCTAGTAAAAAAGACAGCAAAATATTCACTATCAAAACAATCATTGTTTATTCCTCTCTATTCGGTTGCAAGCAGCGTGGTAATTTGCGCTGGGGTAAGTCCCAGCGCGTTAAGCGTCATAATGGCAACGACCGCGGCCGCTTCTTTTCCGGCATAATTAAGACTGTTCACCGCATGTGATATTTGTCCTGCACTTAGTTTGATGTATTCGGTTCCTTCCATGTACGGCGGCTTTTTGCCGTTTAGAAAAATCGTTTTCATTTTTTCAAAAGCTCCTTTCCTTGTAAACTTTTGCCGGGACGGAATTTTACCTTTACCCGTTCATCAACCGTTTTATTGGGGTTAAAACGGTTTTTATGCGCCGGTACGGTAACCGTATAAAACGTGCCGAACCCGCGCAGCTCTATCGTATTCCCCGCCTTTATGTTATCCGTAATCCAGCCGATAACCTTTTCCGCAATCTCACCTGCAGCTTGTCCGCAGCCTTCCTGTAAAAGATATTTTTTCAAATCCGCTTTTGTTACCTTCATATTTTTATCCCTCCAAGTAACCGTTGCGGGCGGTTGCCTGCCGGTGCAGCGACACCGTGCCGCCGTCAGCTACGCCGCGATAAAAGGCTTTACCACTATGGGTTGTTTTCAGTTCACTCCTCGTTATAATGCCGAATTCGTTTTCCGCTGCCTTTTTTACCGCAAGCAATTTATGTTCACGCTCAGGTGCCCATGACACTTGCTGTCCCAATTCATATATCCGAATTGCTAACCGGCAGACGATCCCGAAGCGGTACTGATTTTTGTATTTCAGCGTATTACGTTTACGCACGTTCTGCTTAACCATCCGGTCTATCGTTTTACTTAAATAGCCGTACATCTCTTTTGCCATAAATGCGTCGAATGATTCTCCGTAAAAAATCATTTCACCGCTTGAGGCGTCATGTAATGCCTCACAGGCATACAGCGATGCAACTGTGTTCGCAAGCGTTGACCGCCATGCCGATTCCCGCTTTGTTGCTTTGACCGTCTGCGACGCATACACGCATTCGGCTTCCGTTATGCGGTATTCTTCCATCAGTTCCTGCGCCTTTTGTAATGCTGCCATTGCCTCGTTCTCATTCGGGCTTTTTGACAGCGCTAACAGCTTTTTAATCCGCTTTTTAATGGTTTCTAAATCAGCATTCATAAAATAATTCTCCTTGTTCAAACGGTCTTGAGTGCGGCACATCCAGTTTAATTGGAGCTGCATCGGCTGTAACTTCTATATCAGGTAAGGGCTTTCCCGCTTTCAGCATTGCCCGCCGTTCGTTCGCTATTTTGTGTTCGATTTTGCGAATGTAGGACTTTGTATACCCGTATTTCCGTGCAAGGTCGGCATAAGTGAAACCGGAACGCAGTTCGGCATAGATTTGACGATGCTGCTCGGTAAGTCCTATCCGTTTCGGAAAGTAAAAACTGCTCCCCTCAAAAAATTCAAAGACTTTACGGGCATTGTCTTTACCGATGAGTAATTCCAACTGTTCAAGCGTCTCATTTGCCTCATCAAACGTCTCATTCATTTTTCTTTCATTCCCGCTTTAGCCGGTGCATCGGGATTGTATCCCGCCTTTTTCGCTATATCTCTTAAAGCAAGGATCACCTTTGTCGCATTGTCCTTGCTTATCCATTGGATATACTTAACGCCTGCAATGCGCTGTAACATTGCCTGCAACGATGCCTCATCTTTTGCCCTGCTTGCCATATCCCACAAGCCCCGTATGTAATACTCCTGCCGTGCGCTAATCCAATCGCCGGAGCGGCCGGTCTGCGGCGCGGTCTTTTTTAATCCGGTCTGTGCGGATTTACCGGCTTTCACTTTAAAGCCTAAATTTGCAAAGGCTTTCAGCACATCGTTATACTGTTGCCACGTCTTAATATCGCGTGCCGAGTC
>NZ_JACCLP010000028.1:0-3213 GCF_050937395.1 Treponema sp. OMZ 805
GAACATAATATGGTCAAGCGAAGAATAGGTTTATGGTGGATGTCTTGGAGCCAACCGGCGAAGAAGGCCGTGATAAGCTGCGAAAAGCTTCGGGGAGGAGCACATATCCTGTGATCCGGAGATTGCCGAATGGGGTAACCCGATAGGAGAGATCCTATCATTACGCTCTTGAATAAAATAGAGAGGTAAAGCGATACTGAGTGAACTGAACCATCTAAGTAACTCAAGGAAAAGACATCAACATGAGATTCCGAAAGTAGTGGCGAGCGAAATTGGAAGAGCCCAAACCCGTTAAACGGGGGTTGTAGGGCTGCACGGGCTTACGTACAGCAAGTGATAAAATGAATGTATAGTAGAAAGGTTTTGGGAAAGCCTGACAGAGAGGGTGAAATCCCCGTATACGAAATACAGTCATCTTGCCGGTGCAGTACCTGAGTACGGCGGGACACGAGAAATCCTGTCGGAATCCGGGTCGACCACGATCCAAGGCTAAATACGAGTTGGCTACCGATAGCGGACAAGTACCGTGAGGGAAAGATGAAAAGAACCCCGGTGAGGGGAGTGAAATAGAACCTGAAACCATAAACCGACAAGATGTTACAGCCCCTTGTGGGTAGTAGCGTGCCTTTTGTAGAATGAGCCTGCGAGTTACGGTATGCAGCGAGGTTAAGGAATAGGAGTTCCGGAGCCGGAGGGAAACCGAGTCTGAAATGGGCGAAGGTGAAGTTGCATGTCGTAGACCCGAAGCCAGAGTGATCTAGTCATGAGCAGGTTGAAGCAGCGGTAAAACGCTGTGGAGGACCGAACTACAATCTGTTAAAAAAGGTTTGGATGACTTGTGACTAGGAGTGAAAGGCTAAACAAACCTGGAAATAGCTGGTTCTCCCCGAAATGCCTTTAGGGACAGCCTTATACAAAATTACCGGAGGTAAAGCACTGGATGGACTAGGGGGCTTCACCGCCTACCAAACCCAATCAAACTCTGAATGCCGGTAATCAACGTATAGGAGTGAGACTGCGTGCGACAAGGTTCGTAGTCAAAAGGGAAACAGCCCAGACCGTCAGCTAAGGTCCCGAAATACTGCTTGAGTGTGAAATGAAGTGTGGATACCTAGACAGCCAGGAGGTTGGCTTAGAAGCAGCCATTCCTTAAAAGAGTGCGTAATAGCTCACTGGTCGAGTATACATGCGCAGATAATGTAACGGGGCTAAGCAGTATACCGAAGCTACGGGTCTTACACGATTTAAGTGTAAGGCGGTAGGGGAGCATTCCATGGACTGATGAAGGTGTACCTGACAGGGGCACTGGAGGGGATGGAAGAGAGAATGCAGGTATAAGTACACGAAAAGAAAGGTGAGATTCCTTTCCGCCGAAAACCTCAGGTTTCCTGGGTAAAGGTCATCTGCCCAGGGTTAGTCGGCCCCTAAGGCGAGGGCGAAAGCCGTAGTCGATGGGAAATCGGTTCATATTCCGATACCTTTTATAATTTCGATGGCAGGACGCATGAGGCGAACCCCGGCCGGAGAACGGTTGTTCCGGTCGAAGTTTTCAAGCCGTTATGAAGGATAGTAGGCAAATCCGCTATCCAAGGTGAGAAGCAACAGCGAGTGGATCGATGAGAGAAGCGAAGCGGGAGTAGTCATGGTGCCGGGAAATACTGTCTAAGGTTAAGGTTATAAAAGACCGTACCGTAAACCGACACAGGTAGGTAGGATGAGAAATCTAAGGCGCTCGAGAGAACTCGCGTTAAGGAACTCGGCAAAAAGCACACGTAACTTAGGGAGAAGTGTGACCTCTGTTTAGTAATGAGTGGAGGTAGCATAAAGCAGGCCCAGGCGACTGTTTATCAAAAACACAGCCATCTGCGAACCAGTAATGGGACGTATAGGTGGTGACACCTGCCCGGTGCCGGAAGGTTAAGAGGAGCGGTGAGCAGTAATGCAAAGCTGTCAATTGAAGCCCCGGTAAACGGCGGCCGTAACTATAACGGTCCTAAGGTAGCGAAATTCCTTGTCGGGTAAGTTCCGACCCGCACGAATGGTGTAACGTATCTGGGCACTGTCTCAACGCGAGGCTCGGTGAAATTTATATACCGGTAAAGAAGCCGGTTACCCATAGTTAGACGGAAAGACCCCGTGAACCTTCACCGTAACTTACTATTGGGACTTGGTTTATCATGTGTAGAATAGGTGGGAAACAGTGAAACTTGCTCGTTAGGGTGAGTGGAGTTGCCAAGTGAAATACCACCCTTGATGAATTAGGTTTCTAACCCGTTCCGTGAAGCCGGAATGGGAACAGTGGTAGGCAGGCGGTTTGACTGGGGCGGTCGCCTCCTAAAATGTAACGGAGGTGCGCGAAGGTCTCCTCACGTCGGTTGGAAATCGACGCAGTGAGTGTAAAGGCACAAGGAGGCTTAACTGCAAGAGTGACAGCTCAAGCAGATACGAAAGTAGGTCTTAGTGATCTGGCGGTCGCGAGTGGAAGCGCCGTCACTTAACGGATAAAAGGTACTCCGGGGATAACAGGCTGATTTTCCCCAAGAGTTCACATCGACGGGAAAGTTTGGCACCTCGATGTCGGCTCATCGCATCCTGGGGCTGAAGTAGGTCCCAAGGGTTTGGCTGTTCGCCAATTAAAGCGGTACGTGAGCTGGGTTCAGAACGTCGCGAGACAGTTCGGTCCCTATCTGCTATGGGCGTTGGATATGTGAGAGGAGCTGCTTTTAGTACGAGAGGACCGAAGTGGACGAACCTCTGGTGTACCAGTTATCCTGCCAAGGGTAAGTGCTGGGTAGCTATCGTTCGGAAGGGATAACCGCTGAAGGCATCTAAGCGGGAAGCCCGCCTCAAGATTACATATCCCTCGGGGTTTAACCCCGCTAAAGACTCCTTGCACACTACAAGGTTGATAGGTTGCAGGTCTAAGCACAGTAATGTGTTATAGCCGAGCAATACTAATAAGTCGTGAGGCTTGACCATATTATCTTCTCTTCTTTACTTTTTCCCCTTGCTCTTTCTTTCCTGTCGCTTACAATAACAAAGCGCTTCCCTTTATTTAATAAATTTCGTTTCTTTTGTTTCGTTTTTTATTGCCCGGTTGCCATAGTGGAGAGGTCATACCCGTTCCCATCCCGAACACGGAAGTCAAGCTCTCATTACGCCGATGATACTGCTCATTCGAGTGGGAAAGTAGGTAGCTGCCGGGCTTTTTTT
>NZ_JACCLP010000029.1:0-2646 GCF_050937395.1 Treponema sp. OMZ 805
CCATTGCAGGTGGCATAACCATAGTTGCCGCTAATGCAAAAAGAAGCCGCATCGCCATCATACGGTGACGCATTCCACCACCACATCCTACTTCCATTATGCCTCTTTACCTTATACAATGCACTGTCTCGGAATATCGGATACTGACCTTGAAATCCCCCGTCATAACCTTTTTCACCCCACACACACGTGCCCCATACTTCTCGTTCCGTCGGCAAAAAGACCGTATGTTGCTTCCAAGCCCAGTTACCTTTTATTGACAATAATCTACTGATGGTGTAAAGATACTTTCCAAGTATGACTTCTAATCCAGTCTTAAAACCGCCGTCAAGGTATGCCGCTAATTTACTTGCCGAATACCCGCCTGCATTTGTATTACCGTCATTCATCTTTTGTTGACATACGCAATTTCTAAAGGTAAAGACTATATGGTTCTTCTCATTTTCCGGATATCCTGCGCTTTTATACAAATTAAAAGCCGAAATCATAATCCGCAAATTTTTGTACTCACCACTCCATTTGTACGTTGTCGTCCCGTCATTTAATTCCGGTAAATCAAGGTAATCGCCGAGCCTGAGTCCTGAAAAATCAGCAAGTCCTCCTGCATTGATTTTTTTATGCAATATGTCCATCGCTTTCTTTGTTTCTTCAAGTGTCGCAGGCTCATCTGAGTGAGCGGCACGAATACCGAGTACGTCTAAAAGATTGCGGCATTTACTTTCATCAACTAAAGCCGATACGCTTACCCCTGAATCTTCTACAAGTCTTTCCACATCCTTAATTTTTCCGCTTCTATCCCGTATTACCGCTTTACCCGGCTGCGCTTCATAGGAAAAAGCTGCTTCTTTGAATACTAAATTATCGGCATCTATCCGGTAAGAATCATCGTCAAGAAAATATATCCTGCCCTTATTAGTATTTCCTGCATCAATCGTTATCAGCTTATAGGTAAAACAATCCGTATCGGCGGCTGTGTATCCTGCTGCGCGGTTCCATGCTCCGGTCTGCACTTCCCAAAAGCCGTTTTGCTTTTTATCGCTTTGGTCTTTTAAGAAAACGACTTCCCCTGCTTTTGTTTTAATTCCGTCAATAACAAGAAGTCCGCCTTTCACTACGTCAATATGCTCGATGGAAGCGGCAACCGGAACCGTTTCAATGTAGGCAAACTTTGAAAGAATGTTTTGCGCATCTACTCCTCGTTTTTCAATCCGCGCCGAAAGCGATGTTTCAGCTCCTCGCGCAGCTTGTACCTCATCGGCAAAATCTTTCAAGTACGCTAAAGCCCCACCTATCTGCTTTGCCTGAATATTTGCCGTCCCGTCTTCACCGCCTACCCACGGATCGGTCGTTTCAACCCGTCTAATCCCTGTAGGCCACTGTTTAATAATCGTTAAATTTGCCATAAAAGCTCCTTTAAAAAATAATTACCCATTGCCCTTCAAGAGCAATATCAGAATCTTTACTAATCGGGCGCGCTCGTGTCTTTCGGGAAAAGAGCGTTCCGTCCCGTAGCAAAAGACCGAATTCAATAATTTCTTTACCGTTCGCTTCCGTCGTCAGTAAATCCCATGAAAATTCAACTTGCCCAGCACTCGGAAAACGTATCTTGGTCACATCCTTTACAAACGCATCTTTTAACGCCGTATCTTCAGGAAGCGGTACGTTCCCGTTCGCTCCAAAGCCGATGCTTGTCAAATTCTTTCCTACTCCTTGCCCTGCAAGCAGTTTTGTCAACGCCTCTTTTGCCCCTGAAACAATGAGGTTATGATCCTCATACGTTTCAATGAGTTTTCCTTTTTTCCATACCTTTAACCGAAATACGCCCCGTAATCCGGCTGTCTCTTGTATTTTGACGTTCATAAAACCTCCTCAATTATTTCATCTCGATAATACCTTCCGTCAAATCCGCTATATACTCCCGAACAATCCCACGAGCCATCGGCAAGTGCGCAAGAAGGGCTGTATGAACCGTTGCAGATAAGCGGCCATTTTATTTTTAAGGTTATCGTTTCTTCTTTTACTACTGCCGTATCACTAAAAGCGGCCATTGTAAGAGCGTAAGAAAGCCGTTCAAAAGAACCGCGCGGCATGATAGGCTCTGCTAATGTAGTTTCTGCTTTGATGCACTCATACCCAGAGCAATCCCATTCTCCGGTACAGCGGAATGAGCCGTCCACATAGATACTCATTTTTATCTCATCCAACACTGTTCCACGCCGGTAGATAAACCGTACGCACGGCAGTGAACCGCTGCATATCCTTTTCCCGTCACACAGAATTTCTTCTCCCTGATCGCACAAAAAGCGGCCGTCATAGCGTAGACTGTCAAACGGGTAAAAATCAAAGTCTTCTTTTTTTATCACTACTTCCTGCCGTTCGCTTATCACAATGCGCTCTACATATTTAAACCATTCGGCAACGGTAAGTGTGATAACGGGGTTTAATAGCTCATCAAGGAATTGCTGCACCCATTGCCGGTCGGAATCCGATAAATCCAATACCTTAACATACACCCGCAAAAATTCTTCCGAGAGAATGTAGCGGCCGCCGAAATGCGCTTCCAGCTGGGATAAGATATAACCGCGCTCCCCTGCCTTAGAAAGAAAAAAGGATGCTGCTGCGACACGGTTTCTAAATTCTTCCGAC
>NZ_JACCLP010000030.1:0-2536 GCF_050937395.1 Treponema sp. OMZ 805
TATTGAGCGTGGTATTGAACAAGGTGCTTACCAAAAAGCTCGTGAAACTGCAACCGCATTTAAAAGACTTGGAATTGATATTGCCAAAATAGCAGAAGGAACCGGCTTAAGCCTTGAAGAAATCTCACACCTATAAAGATATGGGCATCTCTAAAAAACCGATTCACAATCCGCTTAAGAATGGAAATAAAGGTACTGGAGATAAACACAAAAAAAGGGCTGTCCTTTTAGAACAGCCCTTTAATTTTACTGAGGTTAATCCCTTAAATTATTAATCCGCTAAATCAGGCATTCTCACTCATCCAGCCATTTACCGAATTCAATATTGCTTCCAAGATAGCCTACTACAGGCCGTCCATCAGTATCAAAGCCTAAATTTACCTTCTTAAACTTAGGTGTACCGCCCTGAGCAGGCGTAAGAGTAGGAATAGTCATACAGTCCCACCTGCCTGTTACAAAACCATCCTCGTAATATAATCCTTCAGCTATTTTGTTTGCTTCATCACCCATTGACGTACCGACACCATTTTTAACAGTACCGACATTATCCTTTGCAACGGCAAGCTTGATGGCACTTCGCTGACCCGCTTCAGAATTATTGTAATAGGCAATATAGGGTTTGTTATTATGAACCTTAATTTGTGTCCACTGCCCCACGCTAAAAGCAGCATCCACCAAAGCTGTTTTCAATGTAGTAGCATTATAGCTGTCAAGATAGAAATACTTTAAATCTCCATTATTTGAATCAAAGGCCGCTATATGAATACCATTGCCTGAATCGATATCCATCGAAACATATTGACCGACATAGTTGGGGAACTCAATAGAACTATCCGTCCAAGCAACCACAGCTGTAGGATCATCACCCGTTACAGGAGCATTTGAATAACGCAGCTTAAGCTTACCTACCGATTCATCAAAGTATACAACTACGACACGTCCATCACTCAGTACGCCTATATCAAAATATGGAGAAGCAGATGTAACGAGTTCTAAACGACCTGTATTGTAATCAGGAGAAGGGAAAGCTTCTTTGGTATCCTTTGGAGCAGTTGTATAATTCTCCTTTAAATTTGTCCATTGCACATATTCTGGATGACTACTATCACTATATAGTTCAAATTTAGTAGGTGAAGATCCCGTGTCAATACCGGTAACACTATCTTTTTTGCCAATCTGAAAATTTCTAAAAATGAGTTTTTTATCATTTGTATTAGTATCATAATATGCCATATACACCACAGCTTTATCAGTTATAGAATTTCCTTTTGTTATGATCTTCGGATACTGATATCTGCCCAATAACAGAGAATCATGATGGGTGGTTTCAAGCGTGAGAGCATTATTCTTAAGCCTCGTTGAAAGATTTCCACCCTGAGCTTCATACTTAGCATACTGAACACCTGCCCCCCAACCTTTTCCGTCATCGTATAATTCAGCATACCTATCATAAATAAAGGACATAGCGCACTTATCTCTATCGTAAACCGTTACATGATGGTATCTTCCGCCATCATCCCTTGCCATACCCATTTGATCCCATATTGAAGCTTTTATCAGGTATTCTGTATCCGTTGTACTGCCTGTAGCGCCGTTAAATTTTGCACGCTGAGGCATTGCATGTGAAGGCTGATACGCCCCAGCGCCTCCCGATGCGACAGCACTATCAGGTCCTCCGCTTAAATCAATATACCCGAACACCGGATCATTTCCATCCATAATCATTTCAGGATAGTAACCGTTTCTCACAGCTGTTTGCTTTATATCGAATAGGCGCAGATATCGGTCATCGTTGAAGTTTTTATTTTTCAACAAATACAAATCTTCTTCTTTGTTATACGCTTTTTCATTGCTATTAATATTATTTATTGCACGAACCTTCGAAGCTCCTGCAAATACTTCAAGATAACCCGATTTTGAAAGAGCATTTGTTAGTGTAAATTCGGAACCACTTCCGGTAGCAGTAAGACCTTCTCCAGTCGTTTCTGTAGCAGTTGGCAAGTCTGCTGCTTTAACAAGTCGTACAGTAGGATTAGGCAAGTTAAAGCCCTTTACCTTTATGAATCCTACCGTACTGCCTTTTATAACCGAATATTTCCCGTTCGATGAGCGGATAGTATTTTTAGTCAAGCCGCTTTCGTGCGTTTTTTCAGTTACTATCTCCGTAATATACGGCACAACATCCACCTTCCTGCTATCAGACGCGGTATTTGTTTGAGCGGTATCTTTTACTGTTACCGTAACGGTTTTATCCAAGCCTACGCCGTTCGCTATCTTTGAGCTATCCCAATCGAGCTGCCATTTAACGGTATGACCCTTTTCAACACTGAACTCATTCGATACAACAGTAAACTTCCATCCGTTTGTATCAACATTACCGGATTCTACCGTAAAATTACCGGTTGAAGTACTATACGTTGCAAGCCTGTGACCTACTTGAGCATCCGTAGTACTTGCACCGGTAAATGTAAAGCCGTCGATCTTTGCCCAAATTTCCGTGATAACCTGATCGTCATACGCAGTTCCCGTAATGCTT
>NZ_JACCLP010000031.1:0-2307 GCF_050937395.1 Treponema sp. OMZ 805
AAGCGCATCGATAAACAACGGCTTTAAAGATATGAAAGACGACATTCGCGAATTGCGCAAGGAAATTAAAAAGGGCTAGAAGCGGTATGGCAAAAGATGAAAGACGCGCTGAGGCTGAGCGGCTTTATGTAAAGGAAGGAAAATCCTGCGCTCAAATTGCCGCTGAACTTGCAGTAAGTGAAGGCACGATATACCGCTGGAAAGCAGACGCTGCAGCATTAGGGGAGACCAGCGACTGGGACACGGCACGGCGGGTGTATAACATGAGTCCGCGCGAATTAGTCACCATGTATGCAGAAGCCTTAAAGCAGTGGGTAGTAAAAATAAAACAAAGTCCCGATCTTCTTTCCGATGGAAAAATAGCCGATGCGATTGCGAAGCATGTGAGCGTTTTACAAAAGCTCGATAACCGCAGCCAGTATATGGGTGTCGCGCTTGACCTGATTAAAATTGCCGACCGGTGGCTCTATGAAAATGAACCTGCCTTAAAAACACAAATGGAGCCGCATTGGGAAAGTATCTATCAAACACTTTCGGAGTATAGCACGAAAAAAGGCTTATTATAAAAGGACTATCAAACGTGAAAGAAATTAGAACAGCGCGGGAACTTGAAAAAGAATGGAATAAGCTCAAAGAAGAAATCTTATCCCGTCCGCTGTTTCTTGATAATAGTGAAAAAGCAAAAGAGGCGCGGAAACGTAAGTGTGCTGATTCGGTATGGGAATTTGCCCGTACCTACTTCCCCGAATACGTTGCAAGTGAAGGGGCAAAATTTCATAAAGAATGGGAAAAAATCCGGCTTACCGAAAAAGAGCCGATTTTACTGCAAGCATTCCGCGGCTGTGGAAAGTCTACGTTTTTTACACTGCTTGATCCGATACACGAAATCGCTTATGGCAAGCGGAAGTTTATGCTTTTTGCAAGCTACACGGAAGACAAAAGTGCACGCTTTACCGGCCGCATTCTTTTAGAGCTGATGTACAATCAGCGGCTTAAAAATGACTTCGGTGACTTTATTCCGGAAGGAAAGCGTCCTGCGATGGGAGACTTTTCGGTCAATGTACCCGGTAAAAAAGGAAGTCGCATCGGCGTTGTTGCCGTTTCAATCGGACAAGACCCGCGTGGACTTGTGTATGGAGCAGCCCGCCCGGATTATGTCAGGCTCGATGATATTCAAAGTAGAAAGCGGGCAAAATCACGGAAGTTTGTAAAAGAATCGGTTGAGTGGATTATGCAGGATTTAATCCCTGCCTTAGCTGCAAACTATTCATGTATCATTGTGGCTACTCCGCTTAATACGCAATGCGTCGCAGCAACGTTAGAGAAAGGAAGCGATGAAATAGAGGCGGTCAAAACGTACAAATTCCCGGCGGAAATGCGCGGAAAACCGACATGGCCCGATTTCTTTCCTCTCGACCGGTTAAAGCGGCTCAAGCGCACCATTGGCTCTCTTGCATACGGGCAAGAGTTTTTATTAATTCCGATTGCCCTTGATGAGCGCATTTTTAAGGAAGAACACATCCGCGGCTACCAACCGGAAGAACTTACCGCGGTACGCTTTGCCTACGTTTTTTCGTGGACTGATCCAAGTGTTAAACAGGAAGAAAAACACTGTTTTAAAGCAACTGTTTGTGCCGGTATTACGAATGAAGGAATCATCTATATCTTAAAAGCGCGTATCCGTAAAGAAAGTATTCAGCGGATGGTAGACGGTATGTATATGATCTATCAAGCGTGGAATCCGTCGTATATGTTTTTTGAAGATAACGGCGGGCAAGCGATGCTTGCAACCGTGCTTGATATGAAGGCGGAGCAGGAAGGCTATTACATTCCGTACCGACCTGAGACGGCGACAATCAATAAAGATACCCGCATTGAAGCAACGCTTTCTGCACCGATCGAAAACGGTATCATCAGGTTTTATAAACAAGATGCGGATCAAAAAGAATTGATAGATGAGCTTCTGCAATATCCTGATGGGGAATATAAAGACGGCCCTGATGCGCTTGAAGGAGTGGTGAGAAAACTCATTGAAGCGGCAAAAAAGAAAAGAGCAGGAATGCCGTATTCACGAAGCACGAGGGAAAGCAGCGCTGTGTTACAGGGGTATGAATGATGGGAAAGTATAAAAAGCAGACAGGCGGCGTACAGCGCTTTGATCGCTGGAGTCCGGACACGAAAGATACGGCAGATAAGCGTATACAGACCGTTGAAGAAACGATTGAAAAAATGAGCGGTAATCACTTTGCAACCCGCGAGCGGGCAAATGACTTTGTCCGGCTGATGCGCTCTCTTCCTGATCCTGAT
>NZ_JACCLP010000032.1:0-1700 GCF_050937395.1 Treponema sp. OMZ 805
GATGGGGTAGGTGCGATACGCGGTTCATTTGTTTTAAGGGGAAAGGCGAGCGATGACGATGGTGTCGAATCGGTTTCGGTTGTGTTTGAAAATATCAAAACGAAAGAAACGAGCCAAACGTATGAGGCCAATGACTTTAGTAAGGGCAGCGTATCGGTGTTGTGGAGTACCCATATAGACAATGAAGTGAAAGGAAATAGATGCGCTCTTCCCGACGGTGAATATGAAGTAACGGTTACGGTTACCGATACAGGCGGAAAGACAAGCACATTTACCAAGAATTATAAAATAGACAATAGAGCACCCGAAGTAGAAATACTGAGTCCTGATTTATCGAAAAGTCAAAGTGGTGATTTTACGATGCGCGGTTCGATTATCGATATACCGAGCGGCGTCAAAAGCATAAAATATATCGTGGGTAAACAAGATAGCAGTGATATAACGGTAAAGCCCGCAGAAACCTCGCTCGAGTGGAAAGAGCTTGAGATATCGGGAGATACATGGGCTATCCCTTTTACCGATGGGGATAATATCACGCAGAAAACAAAAGCTGAAAGGATCGGTAAACAAGTTGACGGGCTCGCAGCGGGAGTAGAACTATATGATATACCGCTGTTCTTTTTAGTTGAAGATAAAGCAGGCAATGCCGGTATTATCAGTCAAATAATCAGAGTAGACCCGAACGGAGATATTCCGGAAGTAAAGGTATTATCGCCTGAAGCGGATAAAGTATTAGGCGGAAGGATCCGTATATGGGGAACCGTGAAGGTACCTAATCCGGCAGCGGGAGTGGTCAATGCTGTACTGATTCAAATTACCGATAACACCAAACCTGAAAACCCCAATGAACCGGATTTTAGCCGGAGCGCTCTGTTTGGCGAAAGCGAGTGGTGCCCTGCCGATGGGAAACCGTTAAGCTATACGGCGGGAAGTTCGTATTGGTCGGTAGAAATAAACGGAAGTAAGGAATTTGAAGCTGCAAGCGAACGGCAGCGGATTATTTGGTTTAGATTGTGCGGCAAAAATGAGAAGGGGAGAGTCGGACAATGGACAGAGCCGATTAAAGTTACCGTTGATAAGGAGGCTCCGGCTATTACCGATATGAAGGTTGCAAGCGAAAGTAAGATCGGTACGGCTATTCCTTCCGGGCAGATTGACCCCGAAAACCAAGACTATGTTTCAAATATGTGGATCAAGGGAGATGGACTGTATTTATGTGCAGAGTTATCGCATGATGCCGGTATAGAAAGGATAGATATAAGCGGGAGCTATCTCGGTACGTCTGTTTCTTTAACGGGAGACAGTGAGATAACCGGCTATCAGCTGCATAATCAGCAGTGTTTTGAAGCAGACGGTCATAACTACAAGATGCGGATACCGTTAAAGACGACGGGGAACCCTGCAAATAATAACGGATTTACGATTAATGTTACGATAAAGGCTAAAAAACAAAAAGAAGGAGATATAGAGGGGTTAACGGCTTCAACTTCATTCTCCTTTAAGTATGATAACAGCGTTCCAACCGCGGTGTTTGGTACAAAAATGTATTCATCGGGTATTGTACAGGTGAGCGGAGCTTCGTTTACCGACACTGGGTTAATAGGGAGAAGCAATATCAATGCTTCGATGAAGGTTTTTACCTCAGGGGAAGATATTGCAATTACCGCATTTGATCAGAGTACGGGGAAGGTTACGCTTGC
>NZ_JACCLP010000033.1:0-1356 GCF_050937395.1 Treponema sp. OMZ 805
GCTGATTGCGGTAGACTTACGATAGCCAAATTCGCCGAAGGATAGTTTTTGGGATTTGCGGTCTTTAAACAGTTCCTCGCGGTTGTATTCGGCAAATGCGCCAAGCAGGGCGGAAAGGTCGGTAATGCGTTTACGAAGACCTTCCCCTTGCTTTGCGCAGTCTGCTTTAATTTCTGCAATTTTCTTGTTCGCTTCCCCGTCGATTGCCTCCAGTTCGTGCTCAAGAAGGCCGATTTCCTTGAGGGCTAAATTCGCATCCTCAAGCGTTTTGATTTTGCCGATATTCGGCTTGTACCTTGCCATAGATAACCTCCACTTATGGTCTTGCGTGTTTATTCATCATGTGCGATAAAACCCATTCTTTTATGCACAATCCAGCCATTACCAACGTGCGGCACCGCACTTTTTCCCCTACATCTTTTAAGGCTAATGCCCTGCGATATAGCCACCCATACATACGCTTTGCCTCCTCTGCTCCGCTTTCGTTTTTATTCCATCAGCATTTCGCCTGCTGCTTGAATAACATCCTCATCCGGCTCATCGAGCCGGTTTATTGCCATCGTCTGATGCACCCGCCCCATCAGTTTGGTGAGCGTCCGCACCGATCCCTTTGACGCTTTGACAAAAAGCTCAAGGGTTTCCTTTGAAAGACGGGGCCAGACTGCGCCGATAATCTTTGCAGCATCGGCTTTGCTCATCTTTTTGACTTCCAAAAATACCCCGACACGGCTGGTAAGCTGATGATGGTCGAGCCGCCGGTTTTCCAGCTTGTACCGTAAGTCAGGCAGCCCGCAAAGGACGACACCGGTCTGCGCTTTGTCGTTGATGACCCGCCGGATAAGCTCAAGGCAGCCGTCTGACAGGTACTCCGCCTCATCAATCAGGATAACGGTGTCCCGTCCCTTTAAGGCATCTACGATGTGGGAGATAATGACGCTCATTCCGCCTTTGGTATCGAGCCCCAGTGACTGGGCAATGGTTTTAACCAGTACGCTTTTGGTAAAACTTGAATCGACTTCAATTAACAGCGCGCTATGGCTTTCTGCAGCATAATTGCGCAGCGCTGTCGTCTTACCCGTTCCCGCATCTCCAACGATAACGGCAATATCAGCTTCATCCTGCGCAATGCTTAACGCTTTACGCACTGAATTGAGCACCGCAGTTTCCGAAATAGGGATATGCAGCCGTTCAATCCGGCGTTCTTCCCGCTTTAACCACGCCTGCACCGCCTCTTCAAACGCCTTTACATTGCCGTTATACGCGCGGTTTTTGTATGCCGACACAACGGCAGAAGAATAGCCTAAGGCTTGCGCTGCTTTTGCTTGGCTAATTCGCTTCCCCTCATCGGGGTTTCCG
>NZ_JACCLP010000034.1:0-1332 GCF_050937395.1 Treponema sp. OMZ 805
ACGCCTGCGCATTCCCCCTCCACATAATACTCTTTTACCATCAACATATAATCCTATTTTTTTCAAATAGTTTCTTTGATTAGTCATAATAAAACCCGCTAAAGTATATCGGTAAGCGCACATCAAGGATGAGCCGTGCACGGATTTTCCTTCCCTTTACCTGAAACGGCTTATCCTGATGGCGCTTATCTGGAGGAGTATTATGACAACAAAAAAATCACAAATTGCATGGCTTTTATTCGCAGCGCTGTTTGTTGCAGCGATGGTATTTTTTGTAACGGATTCTCTGACGGTTACTGCAATCGCCGGAACATTTACCGGAGTGCTGGGGACATTTCTCGGTATCGATATTCTTACGATGCTGCATAAAACAAAAGAGCTTCCGGCAGGACGGTATAAAAATATGAACCGGCACCGTTACATTATTGCCCTTATTATTTTTGCTTTGCTGCTTATCGAAGCGTTTATCATTTCAAGCATCTTTGAACGGGACATGAACTCACTTTATTTATCATTTGGTGTCGGTTTTATTATCGTGATCGGCGGACTTGTTTCGGGCGTTGAAGCAAATAAAATCGTAACCGGCGAACAGCCGCCTGAACTCAATGAAACGGGTGAACTATCCGGAGACGAGTCATGACATCTCTTTATATCATATTAGCGTTGTTGGGCGTTATCGCGGTGCTTTCACTTTTGCTTACTATCATAGTGAAAAAATTGAAAAAGGCAAAAACGGAAGTACAGCGATTAAGCGGCGCTTTTGAGGCGGTTCGCAAAAGAACAGAACGTTTACAAGAAGCACAAAGCAAGAATAAAAAAATTATGGAGGAATCAGATGAAAAAAGGCAGACTCTTTCCGCTACTGCTGACGCTTCTCTTGTTACTCGTGCAAACAGTCTTTTTTCAGACCGGATGCACGACAACAAAAGCGCCGACTAATGCGGACATTGATGTGGTATTACAAAACATTGCACCTGAAAAACCGCCTGTTCCTGCAATGGAGCCGGTGCTTTTTAAGGATAAAGACGGCGGCCTCTGGCTTTCGTATGAGGCATACCGTGCTCTTGAGCGCAATATTATCGCAATGAGAGAATATGCCGCACGGCTTGAGGTCATTATTGCATTTTGGGAGAAAAAAGAGAAATGAGCGGGACGGTTATTATATCTCTTATTGGTACACTCGTTGGAATGCTGATAACCGTCGGCGGCGTATTTATCGCCGTTGGCGGGTTGAAACAGAAAATAAACGACAGTGTCGAAACAAACAAAGCGCAAGAGGAACATATTAAAACCCTTTCTTCAAAGGATGAGTTAGCAAAAGCAATAAAACGC
>NZ_JACCLP010000035.1:0-1288 GCF_050937395.1 Treponema sp. OMZ 805
TTTATGCCATCTTCTGCCGGGACGGGCACGCTCTTTAAAGGCTTTTTCATATTCTGCGGATATTTCCCATTGTTTTCGGAAACCGCTTCCGCTATACGGCACATTATTTGCAGCACACCATTTTTGCACAGTTCGCTCGTCGCATTGATTTTCTTGTGCCACTTGTTTGACCGTTTTCCAATTTTTACTTTCCATATTCTTATTATACGGCAAGCCGAATAATTATGTCAATGCTTCGCCTTTTTATTTTTTGATTTCGATTAAGTAGCGGATAGTGCATCGACTTTCATCATAAATGACATACTCATCGTTTAATAAGTCGGCTCCTCCTTTTGCAAAGACCGTATCAAAGCCTTCCTGATTAACTCTTTTTTGGTCGATAGACATCATCCAATTCTTATGCCGTTGATTGCTTAACAAATTCCATTCTTTTCCGGTATTCACTTCAAATACTGCAAGATAACCGACCGACTCAGAGCCGCCAGCCCAGTAAGACCCGCGAAGACTTGTATACCCGATTGATTTTCTCGCTTTATTTGCAAAGTATATCGCATCGCCGAACATTGAACCGGTCGTTTGTACCCCTTGCGGTCTTATTTTAAGGCCTTGCTGCAGCACCGCCATCCAGTTACAGTTCCTCGTACCGTGATATAATAACTTTGTCTTTCTCCCCTTTTTAAACGCTTGCTCAGTCGCTTTATTCGTAACCTTAAAAATCCTATTTGTACCGACTTTAAAGTCCGTTTTCTTCGCTATTAAATCCCGGTCTTTTTGACTTGCCGACGTAATTTCCAAACCGAGCGTATCAAGTGTAATTTTTGCAGGTTTTGTTTTTGTCTGTGATGCAAGGGTATCAAGTAAGTTTTGTTCGGCCTGTAAAAGTTCCGTTACAAATGCATCTTGATACGTCTGTTGTAAAAAATATTTACGAGTATCCGTCATCCTGCGCGGGATTACCGTATACAATTCCCGTAAAATATCGTTAAGGCTGCTCTGTGTATGATTGCCACTTCGTAGCAATCGGTAGGCCTTATCAATAAGACTTTGTGCTGTTACTATTTGCCCCTGCGATACTTCTCCAGCTCCGACCTTATATGAGGCTTCAATGTGCGTCTTAGCGGCTTTTAATAAGAATTTAACAAGGCTCTTAACTTCGGAATTTGTAATTTTTATATCGGATGGTTTACTAATCGGCATGGCTGATTTTTTTACTTCTACGTAGCCTTTTTCCAGTTTTGACTGCATTTTTGAGTTCCAAAGGGCTATCGGATATTCCATTGATTGGCCG
>NZ_JACCLP010000036.1:0-1287 GCF_050937395.1 Treponema sp. OMZ 805
CGGGGCTTTAGCGTACTTGAAAGATTTTGCCGATGAGGTACAAGCTGCGCGAGGAGCTGAAACATCGCTTTCGGCGCGGATTGAAAAACGAGGAGTAGATGCGCAAAATATTCTTTCAAAGTTTGCCTACATTGAAACGGTTCCTGCAGCCGCTTCCGTCGAGCATATTGATGTGGTAAAAGGCGGACTTTTAACCGTTGACGGCGTACAAACGAAAGCCGGAGACGTGGTTTTCTTAAAAGACCAAAGCGATAAAAAGCAAAACGGCTTTTGGGAAGTACAGACCGGAGCATGGAACCGGTATGCCGGTTACACTGAAAACGATGCGGATTGCTTTACATACAAGCTCATTACCATTGATGCAGGAAATATCAATAAAGGTAAAATCTATTTTCTTGATGATGATTCTTACAAAATCGGATCCGACAATTTGGACTTTAAAGAAGCTGCTTTTTCGTATGAAGCGCATCCGGGTAAAGCGTTGATACGGGATAGAAGCGGAAAAATTAAGGATGTGGAAAGACTCGTAGAAGATTCAGGGGTAAGCGTATCGGCTTTAGTTGATGAAAGTAAATGCCGCAATCTTTTAGACGTACTCGGTATTCGTGTCGCTCACTCAGATGAGCCTGCGACACTTGAAGAGATAAAAAAAGCGATGGACATATTGCATAAAAAAATCAATGCAGGAGGACTTGCTGATTTTTCAGGGCTCAGGCTCGGCGATTACCTTGATTTACCGGAATTAAATGACGGGACGACAACGTACAAATGGAGTGGTGAGTACAAAAATTTACGGATTATGATTTCAGCTTTTAATTTGTATAAAAGTGCAGGATATCCGGAAAATGAGAAGAACCATATAGTCTTTACCTTTAGAAATTGCGTATGTCAACAAAAGATGAATGACGGTAATACAAATGCAGGCGGGTATTCGGGAAGTAAGTTAGCGGCATACCTTGACGGCGGTTTTAAAAGCGGTCTAGAGGCGGTTATTGGTAATTACCTTTATAAGGTAGCGCGAGTATTGTCGACAAAAGGTACGTGGGAGTGGAAAGAACATACAGTCTTTCTTCCGACTGAAAGGGAAGTATGGGGTACTTGTATTTGGGGTGAGCAAAGATGGGATGGTGGTAATCAGGGACAAATTCCTATCTTTCGAGAAAGTGCGCTATATAAGGTAAAACGGCATAATGGTAGTAGAATGTGGTGGTGGCATGCTTCGCCTCGCTCTGATGATGCGGCTTCTTTTTGCTATAGCGGCAACTATGGTCGTGCCATCTACAATTA
>NZ_JACCLP010000038.1:0-1139 GCF_050937395.1 Treponema sp. OMZ 805
TGTAACAAAAGACCGAATTCAATAATTTCTTTACCGTTCGCTTCCGTCGTCAGTAAATCCCATGAAAATTCAACTTGCCCAGCACTCGGAAAACTTATCTTGGTCACATCCTTTACAAACGCATCTTTTAACGCCGTATCTTCAGGAAGCGGTACGTTCCCGTTCGTTCCAAAGCCGATGCTTGTCAAATTCTTTCCTACTCCTTGCCCTGCAAGCAGTTTTGTCAACGCTTCTTTTGCCCCCGAAACAATGAGGTTATGATCCTCATACGTTTCAATCAGCGTTCCTTTTTTCCATACCTTTAACCGGAATACGCCTTGTATTCCGGCCGTCTCTTGTATCGTCAGCTTCATAAAACCTCCTCGATGATTTCATCCCGATAATACCGTCCGTCAAATCCGCTATACGTTCCCGAACAATTCCATGAGCCGTCTGCAAGCGCACAATAAGGGCTATATGAGCCGTTGCACGTAAGCGGCCGCTTTATGTGTAATACCATTACACCGTCGCTCGGCGTTGCCGTATCTTGAAAAGCTTCCATAGTAAGATTGACGGTTAAAGCTTCTGCCTTGCCTCTCGGCATTATCGGGTCTCTTAACGCGCTCTCTGCCTGAATACGTTCATAGCCTGAACAATCCCATTCTCCGGTACAGCGGAATGTACCGTCGGCAAAAATACTTTTTTTATACTCATCAAATACTGTTCCGCGCTTATACACAAACCGTACGCATGGAAATAAGCCTGAGCATATCCGCTTTCCATCGCACAGGATTTCTTCTCCTTGATCGCATAAAAAGCGGCCGTCATATCGCAGACAGTCAAAAGGATAGATATCAATGCCGTCCTTTCGTACCGTTGTCGTTTGCGTCTCATCTACCGAAATGCGCTCTACATATTTAAACCATTCGGCGACGGTAAGTGTGATAACGGGGTTTAATAGCTCATCAAGGAATTGCTGCACCCATTGCCAGTCGGAATCCGATAAATCCAATACCTTAACATACACCCGCAAAAATTCTTCCGAGAGAATGTAGCGGCCGCCGAAATGCGCTTCAAGCTGCGATAAGATATAACCGCGCTCCCCTGCCTTAGAAAGAAAAAAGGATGCTGCTGCGACACGGTTTCTAAATTCTTCCGAT
>NZ_JACCLP010000039.1:0-1016 GCF_050937395.1 Treponema sp. OMZ 805
AGCGGGAATTTTACAGGCAAATCGTATGGCTCAGGAGTAGTCGCTTCCGGTACGTGGATAGTCGTGGAAGGAACCGAGCTTCGGTATAAGGTAACCGAAAAAATCACTTTCACGGCTGACAGTACTTTTGCCATTCCTGTTCAAGCGGAATTTGCAGGCAGCGATTACAATATCGGAGCAGGATTTGCCGTGCGGGCGACAAGGGTTATCCGCGGACTTGACGGAATAGAGGTAAAAGAAGATTGGCAAAAGGCTTTGGGCGAAAATAGTGAAAGCGATGACAGTTACCGTGTGCGAATTAAAAACCGCTGGAGAAGCCAGACGCTCGGAGACACGAAAGTTACCTATAAATATTATGCAGAAGAGGTAGCAGGGGTTCGTGAAGCGAAGATAATCCGCGCCCCGCGCGGAGCAGGCAGTACGGATATTATCATCGTGTCGGTAACAGGGCTTCCGACTGCAGAACTGATTGAAAAAGTAAAGATGAACCTTTATCTGCATGAGCTTATGGCTTTTGATGTACAGGTAAAAGCTCCGCTCGTTACCAACATTGAAATAGTTATTGAATATTCAGGCGATGCTGTGGAATCGGATATCGAGCTTGTGGCGAAAAAATATGTTGATTCCCTCGGTATCGGCGGGCGGTTTGCCGTCAAAGACTTGTATGACCTTTATAAGCCGTTTTCATTAAAGACGCTTGAAATCATTTCTCCTGCCCGTGACGTTCAAGCCCCTGATGCAAATGTCATTATTGCTTCCGGTATTACGGTGAGAAAAACGGCATAAGGGTAATAGAAGATGAGCGATGTACACGAGCTGATTGACAAAACGATTAACCCGCCGGGCATACAAAAAAAGAACAGGCGGAGCATATTCAAGACCATAGGAGATGTGGGGACAAAAATAAAGCAAGATGCATTGATTGCGTTCAATGCGCATTTTCCCTATTTGGCGGATGAGAAAAAGCTTGAAGAACACGGGGAAGCTTTACTTATCCCACACCTGTTACATGACGG
>NZ_JACCLP010000040.1:0-1001 GCF_050937395.1 Treponema sp. OMZ 805
AAGACACCGGGTTCTTGCCCGTTTTTTACGGTATCCTTAACGAATAAAGATACCGTTTTTATTGCGTTTAACGTGCGCTTTTATGCGCTTTCAAGCTCGCTGATTTCTTTCCGCCACGCCTTGCGCTGTGCAATTTTTTCAGCATAGTCGGCAGTCGTCGCAGAGCCTTCGGCAATTTTAGCGGCAATATAATCGGTTTCTGCTAATTGCGCTTTAAGAAAGCTGATACGTTCAGCGGTTGTTTCAGCTTTCAATTCGGCTTTCGTTTTACCGATAACGATTTTACCATCGACAAGCCGCGCAAGACAGCCCGCCTTTTCAAACTCCTCATCGCTGATTTCCATATCAGCTTTTGCAATCCCGTCCATCTCCAGCATTGCTTGCTTACTGGTATGATGAATAACCTCATTCCCTTTTTTTGCTAAATACACCATATTTAACCTCCCGTTAAAATGTATCCTGTAATATAATCGAGTTATACAATTTATCCATATCGCAAACCCGATAATATGCATTAAAGCGTTTTTTATAGTTTCCACGCCACGACTGATAAGCGGTGCGTACATCAAGATAGCTCATGTTGCCTGCATCCAGTAGGCGTTTGAACTTTTTTAATTTGCGCCGCATTCTTGTTGTCGAGCTTTTTCCGGCGAGCTTTATAATTTTGCCGGTCGAAGAAAGAATATAGCGACCTTTCAAGAATACAACGCCTTGTGAAAGTTTAACGATCCGTGTTTTTTTCTCATTAAGCGTAATCTTCAGTTTGTCGCACATCTGTTTTATTTCGTACAAACACTGCTGCAAAAAGACTTTATCGGCATGGATTAAGTACATATCGTCCATGTAGCGGCCGTAGTATTTTACCTTAAGCTTTTCTTTGATAAAATGATCGAGGCGCGACGGGTAATAAACGGCGCAAATCTGTGATACTTCACTGCCAAGACCAAGTGATTTTCCTTCCCCGAACGCCGATATAAATTGCTTTATAAGCCTAATAATCT
>NZ_JACCLP010000041.1:0-967 GCF_050937395.1 Treponema sp. OMZ 805
GTAACACCGGGTTCTTGCCCGTTTTTATTGCGTTTAAAGTGCGCTTTTATGCACTTTCAAGCTCGCTGATTTCTTTCCGCCACGCCTTGCGCTGTGCAATTTTTTCAGCATAGTCGGCAGCCGTCGCAGAGCCTTCGGCAATTTTAGCGGCAATATAATCGGTTTCTGCTAATTGCGCTTTAAGAAATTCGATACGGTCGGCATTTGCTGCAGCTTTCAATTCGGCTTTCGTTTTACCGACAACGATTTTTCCATCGATAATTCGTGCAAAACAGCCAGCCTTTTCAAATTCCTCATCGCTGATTTCCATATCAGCTTTAGTAATCCCGTCCATCTCCAGCATTGCTTGCTTACTGGTATGATGAATAACTTCATTCCCTTTTTTTGCCAAATACACCATATTTAACCTCCCGTTAAAATGTATCCTGTAATATAATCGAGTTATACAATTTATCCATATCGCAAACCCGATAATATGCATTAAAGCGTTTTTTATAGTTTCCACGCCACGATTGATAAGCGGTGCGTACATCAAGATAGCTCATGTTGCCTGCATCCAGTAGGCGTTTGAACTTTTTTAATTTGCGCCGCATTCTCGTTGTCGAACTTTTTCCAGCAAGCTTTATAATTTTGCCGGTCGAAGAAAGAATATAGCGACCTTTCAAGAATATAACGCCTTGTGAAAGTTTAACGATCCGTGTTTTTTTCTCATTAAGCGTAATCTTCAGTGTGTCGCACATCTGTTTTATTTCATACAAACACCGCTGCAAAAAGACTTTATCGGCATGGATTAAGTACATATCGTCCATGTAGCGGCCGTAGTATTTTACCTTAAGCTTTTCTTTGATAAAATGGTCAAGGCGCGACGGGTAATAAACGGCGCAAATCTGTGATACTTCACTGCCAAGACCAAGTGATTTTCCTTCCCCGAATGCTGATATAAATTGCTTTATAAGCGTAATAATCC
>NZ_JACCLP010000042.1:0-896 GCF_050937395.1 Treponema sp. OMZ 805
TAGAACCAGCGGCATCCGTGCCGCTTCTGAAATACCTTTTGCAAAGAGGAGCTTAAACACCTTATTTTGATTCAGATTTTATAATGCGGTATCTCTGACTCCGATGACCTTACACTATCGAGCTTTGTATGCTATACTACTATCATGTTAGAAACCGTACCGGATAACCGTAACTATAAGGACTCTGTTTTTGTCGATCTATTCAGCACCGATGAAAAAGCAAAAGAGCGGTTTTTGTCTCTATACAATGCTTTGCACGGTACTCAGGTGCATGATGTTGCCTTACTAGAAAATATCAAGCTTGAACAAGTGATGTATATGAGCTTTGCCAATGATGTCTCGTATCTTGTCGAAAACAAAATTATTGTCCTTGCCGAACATCAATCGACTATCAACCCTAATATGCCATTGCGCTGCCTTGAGTATGTCAGCCGTCTGTATGAAAAACTCTTTGAATCAAAGGAAAAGTATAGCCGTAAACTGCTCACTATCCCGACACCGGAATTTTATGTTTTTTATAACGGTAAAGAAGTTTATACTCGAGAAGCGACGCTTAAACTATCCCACGCATTTAAGGAACAGACGGAACAACCAAACTTGGAATTAATTGTCAAAGTGGTAAACATAAACCGGCACAATGAACATCCGCTCTTGGAGCTGTGTAAACCCATCAATGAATATAGCATTTTTGTCCAAACAGTGAGAAAATGGAAAGAGCTTGATCCGGTATATGGTTTTCAAAAAGCCATTGAGGAGTGTATAGCAAATAATATTTTGCGAGAATATCTCGAACGGAAGACGAAGGAGGTAATAAACATGTTGCTGGCCGAATATAATTATGAAGAAGATATTGCCGTACAACGTGCAGAAGAACGTGAAATAGCCTTTGCTGAAGG
>NZ_JACCLP010000043.1:0-871 GCF_050937395.1 Treponema sp. OMZ 805
TCCGTTCTTCATCGCATCTTCTTTCATGCCTATAAATGCAACAACTGAACAAAGTGTCAACTTTGGAAGGTGTTGCATTCGTGCGCGAAAAGCGCATATGTCAATAAGCAAGTTTTCGGAAGAAAACTTGACGGTTAACGAGGCAGCCTTATTCGGCTGCCGAAGTTATACCTTCTCATAAAAGTGGCATCATGGTCGGTTTTAGAAAAGCTGTTTCTCCCATTAAAGGTTGCGTTGTATGCTTCATATTTTTCTTTTCGCGGCAGCAGCTCTGTCTCAAGTTCTTTCTTTGCTTTCTCCAGTTTTTTTTAACCGTTTTTGCTTTTGTTTCGCTGTTCTCTGCCAACGCTTCAAGCTTGTTGTTTATCTTTTGCGCAACTTCTTTGATCTCTTTACTCGTAACCTCTGCTCCTTCTCCAAGCTCTTCTAAATCTTTATCGCCATATATATCATTTTCTTGTTCGGCTATCGTGTTTATTTCTTTTATCAGCTCTCTGACCTTTTCATCAAGTTTCTTTTCGTACTTTTCTACCGACCCTTTCCATACAAATGTGTATTTGTTCGCCGCACTTTCTATCTTTGTCCCGTCCACAAAATACTTCTCTAATTTGACATAGCCTTTTTCATACAAAAGCTTTACCGTTGCCGTAAATACTTCTTCAATCACACTTTTCAGCCTTTCTCCTCGAAATGCATTGATTGTTCTAAAGTCCGGCTTTTGGTTTGCTGCCAGCCACATTACGTTCACATTTTCTCGGCATTGTTTCGCAATCTGCCGCGACGAATAGGTACCGGTCAGATAGCAGTAGATCAATACTTTTAACAGCATCTGCGGATGGTAGCGGCTTGCTCCTCCTCCCTTTGTGTATGA
>NZ_JACCLP010000044.1:0-818 GCF_050937395.1 Treponema sp. OMZ 805
GCCCGCTTTTTCAAAAACTTTCTGGATATTCAAATTCCGCCCATGCAATAACATAGCTGTTATATCTTTTATTGTTCCATGTATCACAGGTAACGCATTCTTTATGTCTAGAAACAAGGTAAAAAAGATACAGTTTATATTCTTGCGGCGGAATATTCCCGTCTTTCAAAAAGTGTCAACCGTTTTTTTCACGGCAACTTTGATAACCGGCGTCAAAGGCTTCTTTCAACTTATCTTCTGCATAATTAGTAATCTTAGCCCATTGCATCGGATTCTCCCATGCATTATTTGGTTCGATAGGTCTGTTATTGTTGTACTCTTTTTTCCATTCTTCAAAAGTAAAAGCCATTCATTACTCCTTTTCTTCCTGCCATACAACACGCCATGATCGAAATACTTCAATCGGTGCAGCATGAAGGACTACGTTTTTATTTACACTGCCATGACAAGTTACGATGTCCAGCGGTATACTCTCATTCATTTCCAATATCCCGGTAACCGGTTTATCAAAGTCAAGTTTATGCTTTTGCGCATAGCTGATCATCTCGTTAAGCGTCATTGGTTGCTCCTCCTTATCGCTTATTAAAAAAATGCCGCTGCCGGTATTGTCCCCGGCCGGGCCGCCTGCGGCGTAGCGTAGGTTTACGAATCCCTCAAACGATTTACGGAGCCACCGTCTCAAACTCACCTTTCGCGGCTACTGAAAGGTTTTTATATGATTGTGTTATTCCTCTGTTAACTTAAAATGTATGGCGTAAACGGGTTTAGCAACATGCAAATCCGTATCGTTGCCATCTACAACTTCAATTTTTGTGATT
>NZ_JACCLP010000045.1:0-808 GCF_050937395.1 Treponema sp. OMZ 805
ATGCTGCATATTTGCAAAAGGGGCTTGACACGCGCATAACCAGCGGCATAATTTCACAGCTCACAGCTCACAGCTCACAGCTCACAGCTCACAGCTCACAGCTCACAGCTCACAGCTCACAGCTCACAGCTCACAGCGTGAATTCTATTTAGATAATCTTTTATCTTTTCCCTATAAACATCATCATTTTTTCTCAGTTTACACACAAAAACAAAACGTAGATATAAAACCCTCTGCGTTCTCTGCGTGCTTCGCGGTTGCATTAAAAAATAAACCGCAGAGGCCTCAAAGGACGCAAAGAAAGGTAAGGGAGCTATCTGATAAGTTCTTTCTGTTCAGAACCTTTGCGCTCTTTGTGAGATTCGCGGTTGCATTAAAAAATAAACCGCAGAGGCCGCTAAGGACGCAGAGGAGTGGAGCAGGAGTATCTGATAAGTTCTTTCTGTTCAGAACCTTTGCGTTCTTTGCGTGCTTGGCGGTTATATTTTTGCCAATTTCAATATGCGTTTTCTATTGCCAAGCTTTCACAATACATCTCGTACGTAGCCATTATCAATTACCAATTCCACATTATTATAAAGGAGTTTTATTATGAAACGAAGAGTCGCTTCACTACTGGGTGCGCTTGTATTATTGACAAGTGCAGTAATGATGGCAGGTTGTCCGCAGAGCGCCAAACCTGATATACGAAAGTACAAGATAACGCTTAATCAAGGTGAACACGGTACGGTGACCGTTGATCCTGTGCTGCCGAAAGACGGTATGGTTGCGCAATACGCAAAACTTACGTTTACTGCAACACCGGATG
>NZ_JACCLP010000046.1:0-782 GCF_050937395.1 Treponema sp. OMZ 805
GGGGCTGTCCTAAAAGTTTTGTTTTATTACCGATTGTATAGCCCCTGCTTCACAGAACTAACCATATTTTTCGTTTTTTTTGATTATTTTAGGGGTAACCCTCGATTTATCCCCCTTATGCCGCCTTCTTTTCCTGTTCTTTGCGCATAAGGTTCTTAATATTATAACCAAGCAATAACAGAGCGATCTCTACTGTTACTTTTTCAGTGCTGCGTAAATAAAAGCGACGGAAGTGCTGGTTCCCTTTTATTTGTCCAAAGACCGTTTCGCATTCTACCGAGCGGCGTTTCATGATTTTCTTGTTCTCATCATCATCAAGTAGCTCATTGACTTGCTTCTTTTGGGCAAGCCACTTCTCGTTCCGCTGTACCGTTCGCCCTTCTTTCGCTTTGCTACACTTTTCCCGTAACGGACAACCTTCACAGTTGTGACACTGATAGATATCAATAGTATGGGTATACCCGTTTTTCGTTTCTTTCGTCACGGTTTTCACATACG
Source organism: Treponema sp. OMZ 805 (assembly GCF_050937395.1). Classification (NCBI taxonomy): domain Bacteria; kingdom Pseudomonadati; phylum Spirochaetota; class Spirochaetia; order Treponematales; family Treponemataceae; genus Treponema; species Treponema sp. OMZ 805. The sequence continues at coordinate 499 of NZ_JACCLP010000046.1, forward strand.
GTACTCTGTTGCCGGCTGGACAGGTGTATGCTTTTTGCTCACTATCATAGTCCCAATTTTCACTATTAAAGAGCTTCTTTTTAAAACTCTTCTTCCGCTGTTGATGATAGCTTCCATACTTTACTAATGCAACACTTCCATTTCTCTCAAGATACTCATAGTTTTCTTCACTGCCATACCCTGCATCTGCTATCACCATTTCAAAGGTATGCTCTAACCGTTTTTGTACATTATCAATATGAACCGGTAAGGTTCTCATATCCGCAGCATCCGCAAATATATCA
>NZ_JACCLP010000047.1:0-771 GCF_050937395.1 Treponema sp. OMZ 805
AAACCTACCGTGTGCTGCCTCACGGAATCGGGCGCAACACCACCACTCCCACTCGCATTATTGTAGTTGGCATTACCATTGTTGTTGCTATTGCAAAAAGAAGCCGCAAACAGAAAGCACCCTTATGTACCATTTAATTTTTCGGCAATTTTATTATCCGACTTGCGCCATCCTTTTAGAAGTGTTATTTCAAACCCAATTGCCTCAACATACGGCAATAATTTTGAGGCCTTTATCGGCAAAGCATCTTCGCAAAACTGTAATTCTTGTATTAACTGCTGACAGTTGATGATAGCTGTATTTTGATAATTCCGCCTTACCTGTAATTCTTCTTTTGTTACCGCATAAATCGTATTGGCAGCCGTGATATTCCACATGAGGTTCCGCAATAGCATTCTGATATTCCGGGCAATTTCTTTCATATCCTCATCGTACCAATCGTCCGGCAATGTCGGGTCAATCTTTGAAGCATTATTTCTACTATGTATACCAAAATCACGGCGTAAAAACTCAGTCAACTCCCGTCTGATTTTTCGTGCAGTATGATAAAACTCCATTTTAGAAAGCCCGCGCTTATTTTTAAGAACACTCATTGTTAAAAATACACCTCCAAAATATGAAATTTTTTTTAAGCTCAGGCTAACGCCTGAGCATAGAGTATACTCATTTTCACGCTCTTTTTCTTTAGCCCCATAAAGGGGCTAAGATGTGAAGATCGTATGTTGCTACGCAACACAGAAAGCGGGCGCAACACCACCACTCCCACTCGCA
>NZ_JACCLP010000048.1:0-761 GCF_050937395.1 Treponema sp. OMZ 805
TTGTAACCGCGCGCGCAAACTAGGAAAAATTTTGCACATAGAATAGGAAAAACAACGGCCGTATTTTACATCAATATTAGGAATTAAACCGCCTATAAAACAGCTTTTAATGGCAGGAAAAGCACCCCTAAAATGGCTTTTTAAGGGTGCTTTTTTGATTTTAAAGGCTGTCGGTATCGCTGTTTACGATCCGCTTTTGTGAGCCTTTCAGGTCTACCGATATAGGATAATTGGCCGTCAATACCTCTACCTTGTGGCGGGGTGTTTGCGCCCGGTTAGTCATAGAGCAAGCCATCTCTATTTCAACCGTATGCCATTTATTCCGTTTAATGCATTCTTTTAATGCAGGGTTCCGATAGGAACTCAACAAGAATTTACCTTTAATTTCCTCCAATAAAGCAAGCAAATTGTCAAAATCCTCTTGGCTGTAGCCGTCATAATGCCCTTGATCTGCACCGACATACGGCGGATCAATGTAGAAAAAAGCTTCTGCAGTGTCACGGCTTCTGATAATCCGCAGTGCATCACAACACTCAATCTGTGTATTTTGCAGTCTGACGGCATATTCTTCGGTAAAATTTTTCCGTTTATTGGCAAGTTTTTTACTTGCACAACCGGCACGGTCATATCCAAAAGCAGCATCCAGTTTACAGCCGTATGAGATATTTGCAAGCATCCATACAGCCCACGCCCGTTTTACCCTATCAAACATATCGGGGTTGTCATAGATAACTTGCGCTTGCCGGTGCTTTGCCCTGCTA
>NZ_JACCLP010000049.1:0-761 GCF_050937395.1 Treponema sp. OMZ 805
GCCTTTATCCCAAGAGCTTTGCATAAAAGTCTGCCTTGCTTTGTCCTTGCTGGGCTTCTTTAATGTTTGCCCCGATGCTCGTTCCGCTTTTTAAAAGCTGTTTTGACATAACAAACTCACGGTTCGTATCACAGAGCTTTTTGTACAAGGCGATGACCTTCAACGCAAACGCCTTAGATTTATCAACAATCACATTATCAGGTTTCATTTCTTTTAATTTGTAATGTGTAATCAATTTGTAATTCATAATTACCAATTACCAATTGCCCCCCTTAGTTTTGCTCCTGACGCGGATTGGTATTGTTGTTGAAAGCAGAGGCTGGTTCCACTGCAACTGCATCATCGGAGTCCGTATTTCCATTTAGTAATTTTTAATTAAAAATGATGAATTATCCCCATTTTGTTAGCCATTTCTTCATCCGTGCTCTATAAGTAGTTATATATGCCTTATGGAGGAACCTACTATGAAGAAGCATAATCGCCGATACAAAGATTCTGTCTTTGTCGACTTTTTCAGCGAAGACAGGACTGCAAAAGCTAACTTTTTAGCGCTCTATAACGCGCTGCACGGTACTGATTACCAATCTACTGCTATTCTAAAGAACATACGGCTGAAACAGGTACTCTATATGAGTTTCGCTAACGATGTATCGTATCTCGTTGACAATAAGATTATCGTGCTGGCAGAACACCCTCGCTCAAGAATGTACATCCGTGTACATTCTTGAGCTGCAAGTTTGCAAGGCAAACTTGTTACTGCG
>NZ_JACCLP010000050.1:0-695 GCF_050937395.1 Treponema sp. OMZ 805
CCTTGTTCAATGCCTTGGGCAAAGGCTATTTCATGTTCTTCCGCTCGTTGCACGGCTATATCGGTTTCATAATCATATTCAGCGAGTAACATGTTCAATACCTCCTTGGTCTTACGTTTGAGATACTCTTTCAAGATATTATTTGCTATGCATTCTTCAATCGCTTGTTGAAAACCGTTTATCTGATCTAGCTCTTTCCATCTTCTCACTGTTTCCACAAATATGCTGTATTCTTTCATAGTTTTACAGTTTGCTAATATCGGATGTTTATCGTGCTGATTAATGTTTATTACCTTAACGGTCAACTCAAGGCTTGGTTCGCCTACCTTTTCTACAAAAGCATCTGAAAGTTTTAGCATTGTAGTTTTAGGATAGTCTTCTATGCCGTTGTAAAAGACATAGAACTCAGGAGTGGGAATGTTAAGAAGTTTACGGCTATATTTTTCTTTTGATTCAAAGAGCGTTTCATACAGGCGGCTGACATACTCAAGACAGCGTAAAGGCATATTGGGGTTTATGGTTGATTGATGCTCTGCAAGTACTATGATTTTATTCTCAACGAGATAAGATACATCATTATAAAATGACATATAGAGAACCTGATCGAGTCTGACTGTTTTTAGTTGTGCTGTATCTTTAAGTGTTGTTCCATGCAGAGCATTGTATAATGAGAGGAAATTCTCTTTTGCCTTTTC
>NZ_JACCLP010000051.1:0-591 GCF_050937395.1 Treponema sp. OMZ 805
ACACCCCGCGCATCAATGACGTTGCCGACATTATCGGCTATTGTACATTGCTACTTATCAGCGTCGGTGCAAAACCGGAAGACATTCAAAAGTTAATGGATTAAAAGGGGGAGGTCAATATGCTCTGTTTCCCGCTTAAAAAAGAATGGTTTGAAAAAATAAAGAAAGGCGAAAAGGCCATCGAATACCGAGAAACAACAAAATACTGGCAAAGAAGATTAATGAATGCCGAATATAGCAGTGGCTGTGTTACTTGGGGCTCCACTCAAAAATGCTATAGATTCGAAAGCTATACGGCACCGTGTTGTTTTCGTTTAGGCTACACAGGAGAAATCCTACAGGCGTGGATCACAAAAATTGAAGTTGTAGATGGTAACGATACGGATTTGCATGTTGCTAAACCCGTTTACGCCATACATTTTAAGTTAATAGAGGAATAACACAATCATATAAAAACCTTTCAGTAGCCGAGAAAGGTAAGTTGGAGACGGTGGCTCCGTAAATCGTTTGAGGGATTCGTAAACCTACGCTACGCCGCAGGCGACCCGGCCGGGGACAATACCGGCAGCGGCATTTTTTGAAAAAGTGGCG
>NZ_JACCLP010000052.1:0-560 GCF_050937395.1 Treponema sp. OMZ 805
GTAGTCCTCTGCGGACTGCCCGACTTACGGTACAAGCTGGAAAATCGCCGGAACGACCATCACCAGCTCACCAGCCGCGTCGGGGTGTTTCTTGAAGTCAAAAAGATGAGCAAAGCCGATGCCGCAAAAATCATCGGAGCGGTCTGGCCTCGTCTTTCAAAGGAAACGCTTGAGCTTTTTGTCAAAGCGTCAAAGGGATCGGTGCGGACGCTCACCAAACTGATGGGGCGGGTGCATCAGACAATGGCAATTAACCGGCTCGATGAGCCGGATGAGGAGGTTATTCAAGCAGCAGGAGAAATGCTGATGGAATAAAAACTAATCGGAGCAGAGGAGGTGTAAAGCGTATGTATGGGTGGCTATATCGAAGAGCATTAGACTTAAAAGATGTAGGGGAAAAAGTGCGGTGCCGCACGTTAGTACTGGCTGGATTGTGCATAAAAGAATGGGTTTTATCGCACATGATGAGCAAACACACAAGACCATAAGTGGAGGTTATCTATGGCAAGGTACAAGCCGAATATCGGCAAAATCAAAACGCTTGAGGATGCGGATTTAGC
>NZ_JACCLP010000053.1:0-553 GCF_050937395.1 Treponema sp. OMZ 805
GGGAAACCCCGATGAGGGAAAGCGGATTAGCCAAGCAAAAGCAGCGCAAGCCTTAGGCTATTCTTCTGCCGTTGTGTCGGCATACAAAAACCGCACGTATAACGGCAATGTAAAGGCGTTTGAAGAGGCGGTGCAGGCGTGGTTAAAGCGGGAAGAACGCCGGATTGAACGGCTGCATATCCCCACTGCCGAGACGGACACGCTGGGGTCGATCCGTAAAGCGTTAAGCATTGCGCAGGATGAGGCTGATATTGCGGTTATCGTGGGAGATGCTGGAACGGGTAAGAGCACCGCGCTCCGCAATTATGCCGCGGAAAGCCATAGCGCGCTGTTAATTGAAGTCGATTCAAGTTTTACCAAAAGCGTACTGGTTAAAACCATTGCCCAGTCACTGGGGCTCGATACCAAAGGCGGCATGAGCGTCATTATCTCCCGCATCGTAGATGCCTTAAAGGGACGGGACGCCGTTATCCTGATTGACGAGGCGGAGTATCTGTCAGACGGCTGCCTTGAGCTGATCCGGCGGGTCATCAACGACAAAGCGCAAACCGGT
>NZ_JACCLP010000054.1:0-535 GCF_050937395.1 Treponema sp. OMZ 805
GCGTTCGTTTAAAGTAAATTCTTTAAAGCCTTTTTGTACACTTTCACCGGCTAACAATTTTTTCCGAGCATCAAGGATATTCGGTAAAAGGTTCGCTTCATAGCGCTGTACGCTTTCTTTCCACGACACTTCACGACGGGATTTTTTAAAGGCTGCGCACAGATTATCGGGATTAGCCACTTGATTAAAATCATCAAAGGCTTTTAATTTTGCATCCCGTTTTTCACTGCGGCGTTGCCGCCTCCGCGCATCCCTCGCTGTATGTCGTTTATCACTCATTTAAATAATGAAGCCTCCATCGGGTCTTAAAAAAAACCTTGCACGGCATACGGCTTTTTTTAAGCCGTTCGACGGAAAGTATGCCGCATAACGAAGTAAAGGCATGAAACTTTTTACCGCCGGTTCTAAAAGCCATGCATGGACAGTCTCCCGTCCGCGTCCGCCTTCTCGTGTCAAGGTTACGGTTTGCGGGGGCCTTAAAATGGCAGCCCGCAGGGCGCTTATCTCCTTCTGTGTCCGACAGCTCGGTTTTTTT
>NZ_JACCLP010000055.1:0-534 GCF_050937395.1 Treponema sp. OMZ 805
GGTGAAAGTGATAAAAGGCTCACTGTATTGGGATAAGGAAACGGGAAGTACGATGCCGCTTTTTCTTAATGACAATAATAGCGATGCGGCAAGCGTGATAGCGGAACTTGAACGCATTGCAATGGATGATGTACGGGTTGACCCCGATAGCGTTTCTGCATACCAAAAGGCAAACGGGATATTTGTGCTTACCTTTACTCCTATCGGGGAAGCGAATGCGGAAATATTGGAATACGATTTACACAAGAAATAAAAGAGGTGATGAGCATGCAGGATACTTGGATAGATAAAGCGGAACATGAAATACGGGATGACATTGTCGCCATAGCGAAAAAAAATACAGGACTTACTAACTTTAAATCGACCGGAGTTCTACGTGGGTTTATCGAAGTAATTGCAAGCGTTGTCTTTTTTATCTACAAGACAGCAATTAATCCGATATACACGAATGCGACGGTCGATAAAGCAACCGGCGTCTTTCTATCGTTTTGGGGGCTTGCACTCGGCGTTGTGCGCAAAAGCGATAATAAAGCG
>NZ_JACCLP010000056.1:0-534 GCF_050937395.1 Treponema sp. OMZ 805
ATTGCAAGTGATAAAAGGATCACTGTATTGGGATAAGGAAAAGGGAAGCACGATGCCGCTTTTCTTAAACGACAATAATAGCGATGCGGCAAGCGTGATAGCGGAACTTGAACGCATTGCAATGGATGATGTACGGGTTGACCCCGATAGTGTTTCTGTATACCAAAAGGCGGACGGGATATTTGTGCTTGCCTTTACCCCTATCGGGGAAGCGAATGCGGAAATATTGGAATACGATTTACACAAGAAATAAAAGAGGTGATGAGCATGCAGGATACTTGGATAGATAAAGCGGAACATGAAATACGGGATGATATTGTCGCCATAGCGAAAAAAAATACAGGACTTACTAACTTTAAATCGACCGGAGTTCTACGTGGGTTTATCGAAGTAATTGCAAGCGTTGTCTTTTTTATCTACAAGACAGCGATAAATCCGATTTATACGAATGCGACGGTCGATAAAGCAACCGGCGTCTTTCTATCGTTTTGGGGGCTTGCACTCGGCGTTGTGCGCAAAAGCGATAATAAAGCA
>NZ_JACCLP010000057.1:0-533 GCF_050937395.1 Treponema sp. OMZ 805
ACGTTCGTTTAAAGTAAATTCTTTAAAGCCTTTTTGTACACTTTCACCGGCTAACAATTTTTTCCGAGCATCAAGGATATTCGGTAAAAGGTTCGCTTCATAGCGCTGTACACTTTCTTTCCACGACACTTCACGACGGGATTTTTTAAAGGCTGTGCACAGATTATCGGGATTAACCACTTGATTAAAATCATCAAAGGCTTTTAATTTTGCATCCCGTTTTTCACTGCGGCGTTGCCGCCTCCGCGCATCCCTCGCTGTATGTCGTTTATCACTCATTTAAATAATGAAACCTCCATCGGTTCTAAAAAAACCTTGCACGGCATACGGCTTTTTTTAAGCCGTTCGACGGAAAGTATGCCGCATAACGAAGTAAAGGCATGAAACTTTTTACCGCCGGTTCTAAAAGCCATGCATGAACGGTCTCCCGTCCGCGTCCGCCTTCTCGTGTCAAGGTTACGGTTTGCGGGGGCCTTAAAATGGCAGCCCGCAGGGCGCTTATCTCCTTCTGTGTCCGGCAGCTCGGTTTTTTA
>NZ_JACCLP010000058.1:0-518 GCF_050937395.1 Treponema sp. OMZ 805
GTTGATCCGACTCTGCCCCAGTGGGCTTTAAAAAAACCGGTGCCTAAGTCAATCATATTATAAAACTTATTGTGATTTGCCTCATCTACATATACCATGTTAATTTCGTTCATATTTGCTCCTTTGTCTTTTCATTTTTATACTATTATTATACGGCAGCCGAATAATAATGTCAAGTTAGTTCTGCGAAAAGAAATAAGAAACTTCCGGTTTTCTTGGCGTTTTACGCATAAAAAAGCCTTCCAAACATCGGAAGGCTTTCTGCAGATTTATCGCCACTTTTTCAAAAAATGCCGCTGCCGGTATTGTCCCCGGCCGGGCCGCCTGCGGCGTAGCGTAGGTTTACGAATCCCTCAAACGATTTACGGAGCCACCGTCTCCAACTCACCTTTCGCGGCTACTGAAAGGTTTTTATATGATTGTGTTATTCCTCTATTAACTTAAAATGTATGGCGTAAACGGGTTTAGCAACATGCAAATCCGTATCGTTGCCATCTACAACTTCAATTTTTGTGATC
>NZ_JACCLP010000059.1:0-510 GCF_050937395.1 Treponema sp. OMZ 805
TTTGGAATTTCAAGACGGGCCGTTCAAATTGTGGGAGCGGCGTAAAACCGAACTTTTGATAACAAAGCTTGAGCTTGCGCAAGAAAAGCGCATTGCCGATTTAGTTACCAATTTGGACGGCCGAAATACAAAGCTTTCAGGAAAAGGTACGAAAGCGGAACACAAATGGTCTGGAGCATCCGATACGGCAGGAGGCAATCCCGTTGAAGCGATCAACGCGGCGATAAAAGAATGTTTTTTCCGGCCCAATACGATGGTGCTCAGCGAGGCCGTCTATGATGCTCTTGAATACCATCCGGTACTTTTAAAGTATCTGGGAGAAGCTAACTTGATAAAAAAAGTTGACGAGGCAAACCTTGCGAAGCTATTCAGAATTAACAAGGTCATCATCGCAAAAGGCCGAGCGGATTTCGGCAAGCGAAGCGAAGATAAAAAGGTTACCCCTGAAAGTATCTGGGGAGACTCGGTCGTTCTTTGCTACACCGACTCCCAGTGGGATCAACCGTGTGC
>NZ_JACCLP010000060.1:0-510 GCF_050937395.1 Treponema sp. OMZ 805
CCGCACGGTTGATCCCACCGGGAGTCGGTGTAGCAAAGAACGACCGAGTCTCCCCAGATACTTTCAGGGGTAACCTTTTTATCTTCACTTCGATTGCCAAAATCCGCCCTGCCTTGTGCGATGATGACCTTGTTAATTCTGAAAAGCTTTGCAAGGTTCGCCTCGTCAACTTTTTTTATCAAGTTTGCTTCACCGAGGTATTTCAAAAGAACCGGATGGTATTCAAGGGCATCATAGACAGCCTCGCTGAGCACCATCGTATTGGGTCGGAAAAAGCATTTTTTTATCGCCGCGTCGATCGCTTCAACGGGATTACCTCCTGCCGTATCGGAGGCTCCAGACCATTTATGTTCCGCTTTCGTTCCTTTCCCCGAAAGCTTTGTATTGCGGCCATCCAAATTGGTAACTAAATCGGCAATGCGCTTTTCTTGCGCAAGCTCAAGTTTTGTTATCAAAAGTTCGGTTTTGCGCCGCTCCCATAATTTGAACGGCCCGTCTTGAACCTCTAAG
>NZ_JACCLP010000061.1:0-453 GCF_050937395.1 Treponema sp. OMZ 805
GGGACGGTGCCGAAGGTACGCTTGGTAAGGAGGGTGAAGTCGTAACAAGGTAGCCGTACCGGAAGGTGCGGCTGGATCACCTCCTTTCTTAGAGAAAGGTAAATACTAAATGCTTTGTAGTTGTACACAAGGCGTACGCTTATCTCCTCTTCTTTCCCTCTCTTTTTTTATACGGGCCTGTAGCTCAGTTGGTTAGAGCACTTCTCTGATAAGGAAGGGGTCATTAGTTCAACTCTAATCAGGCCCATTAACAGCTGAGTGAATAGCTGAAATCTTTATTTTGATTGAATAATCGGAATAAAGAAATTGTTCTTTGAAAGATGAGGGAAGGGAAAGAAAGAATGCTTGAAGGCGAGTTTTTTTTGTTGAAAAGGAATGAGCCGGAGAGTAGAGAAATAAGGTAAAAAGAAATGTTCTTGGCGATTGCTTGAATAAGCAAACGTTTTAAGAAGG
>NZ_JACCLP010000062.1:0-446 GCF_050937395.1 Treponema sp. OMZ 805
TCTTCTTAAAACGATCATCTATATCAACAACCGTTAAGAACGTTTCTCTTCACCTTATTTTATCTACTCTCCAGTTAATCACTTCTCTAACAAAGTAATCCACCTTCAAGTAGTCTTTCTTTCCCTTCCCTAGCTTTTCAAAGATCTTTCCGTAATACAAAAAATATTTTCGTCTTACGATTCTGGAGATAAGGGGATTCGAACCCCTGACCTACGGCTTGCAAAGCCGCCGCTCTAGCCAGCTGAGCTATATCCCCTTACTACAAACCAAAAATATAAAAAAAGAGAGGGAAAGAAGAAGCGATAAGCGAAAGCTTTGTGTACAACTTACAAAGCATTTAGTATTACCTTTCTCTAAGAAAGGAGGTGATCCAGCCGCACCTTCCGGTACGGCTACCTTGTTACGACTTCACCCTCCTTACCAAGCGTACCTTCGGCACCGTCCT
>NZ_JACCLP010000063.1:0-439 GCF_050937395.1 Treponema sp. OMZ 805
ATTTTCAGTCTGCCTGATTTAGTCTTTCAGTTCGATGCGGAAAGCGACGTGTTCAAGGATCGAGGCATTACGGAAGAAAACCTGCGAGCAGTACGCAAGGAGCAAAGACAAGCCCGTGAGCACTTAAAAGACTACCGCTGGGATAAGGACATTAGAAACGCGCGGAAAACACCGGCACAATTACTCGCTGAAAAGATAGAAGAGCCGGAGCCGGTACCAAATGCGCTTGAAAGCAAAAAAGTTGTCGGCGGGGAGCCGTTAGCGCCGAGGCGCAAGCGCACCTTGCGGCTTCCGATTGATCCTGATTAAAGCAGCACAATCAGCGCCGTAAAAATGGCGCTTACAGTAGAACAAACGATATTCAAACGGGAAGGAGAAAGAATATGGATAAACAAGACGGAATAAACGAAGAACTGTATCAAAAGTTTTTCGCGCTTGT
>NZ_JACCLP010000064.1:0-428 GCF_050937395.1 Treponema sp. OMZ 805
ATCTTGCCGGAAACTTTATCATCCTTGTCCATAAGGCCGCTTGTCTGGTTAAAAGTACTTGGTAAATCGGTTCCTCTTTCGATGTGTCCGTTATCGCGGCTGTTGCCGTACAAGCTGTTTTCGCTTTCGGAAACCCACTTAAATGGATTTATCTCGTTTGTGGGCGCAATTCTGTCTGTAGTATCGACAATAACATCCAGTTCCAGTTCTGCCATCCACGTATCGCTACCGCAGGTTAACCCCTGTGCAGAATCCCATACGGTAAGCAGAAGCTTACGCTTTTTGGGGTCGCTTGTGGCAAGGTCATCACTTTGACCTATTTTAGTAAAATCAGCCGCATCCAGCGTAATAACGCCATCTGAAGGTAATGCAGTTAGATTCCGAATGTCAGTACCGTTTGTTACGCATTTCAGCGTATACTTTTTATC
>NZ_JACCLP010000065.1:0-421 GCF_050937395.1 Treponema sp. OMZ 805
AACCCCCGCCGCTCCATATAACAGGGTGCGGTATGCCTCATCATTAAGTGCGCATTCACGTTTTGCTACGTGGAGTATCTGTATCCATTTACGCTGTGCAGCGCCTATGACCGATGTTTTTGCTTCCATAATCGCTCCCTGTTACAATAAAGCGGTTTTTGGTAAGCGCTCAACCCTATATAAGGCGGTGCTTACCATGAACCTACTTCTTTCACGATACCTGCTCTTTCAACAGCTCTTTGTTCACCTGTTCGCGGTTTGCTTCGCAGAAAAAGCTGTCTTTGACTTTGCGCACCGCATCAACTTGCGCTAAGGATTCATCAGTCATCTCCGCCATTAAATCCTTATCAATTTCTTCTTTGATGCGGATATACCGTACCAGCTTGAGCTTTTTCAAAAGCTCAAGTGTTGTCTTTTTGAC
>NZ_JACCLP010000066.1:0-414 GCF_050937395.1 Treponema sp. OMZ 805
AAGCCTATTGCAAAGGTATTCTCATTGCCTACTTGTACATTGTAGCCGGGCTTTAACTGCCCATTCTTCATAGCATCTTCTTTCATCCTCATAAAAGTGGCATCATGATCGGTTTTAGAAAAACTGTTTCTCCCATTAAAGGTTGCGTTGTATGCTTCATATTTTTCTTTTCGCGGCAGCAGCTCTGTCTCAAGTTCTTTCTTTGCTTTCTCCAGTTTTTTTTTAACTGTTTTTGCTTTCTTCTCACTGTTCTCTGCCAACGCTTCAAGCTTGTTATTTATCTTTTGCGCAACTTCTTTGATCTCTTCGCTCGTTACCTCTGCTCCTTCTCCAAGCTCTTCTAAATCTTTATCGCCATATATATCATTTTCTTGTTCGGCTATCGTATTTATTTCTTTTATCAACTCCCTGACC
>NZ_JACCLP010000067.1:0-374 GCF_050937395.1 Treponema sp. OMZ 805
TGCAGCGTTATGGCAATCTCTTTTTCCAAAGCCGAAAAGTCATTTTTGACAACTTCATAGAAGTTAATCAACTCGCTATTGGTGTCGTTAATGACTTCAACCTTAGACGGCTTTTTTGCGAAGTATACTGCAGCTCCGCCTAAGAACGGTTCACAGTATATTTTGTGTTCCGGAATAAGCTCCAGAATAATGGGTGCAAGCGTTTGCTTGCCGCCGTAGTACGAAATTGGCGTCTTCATAGACTCAAGCCTCCTCAAAATGATTGAGCTAAACCTGACGGCATGATGACCCGATAATCAAAGTACCCGAGTACGAGGGTACGGGTTAAGATTAGGGGAAACCCTGAAGGCGGTATCGACGCCTGCCCGGTGGTG
>NZ_JACCLP010000068.1:0-359 GCF_050937395.1 Treponema sp. OMZ 805
AGGAGCGGTAATCTCTCCATTTGGCGGAAGAATATCTATCTGACCGCCTAAACCGATACTGTTCTTACAGGTAAAACCTGCAATGGCAGCAAGCACAATCAGTGCAAAAGATACTATACGATTCTTCTTTTTCATAAGCTTTTTCTCCGCTTTATTTAGTAAGCACCCTTAACACATGAACCCGTGCTGTTAAAAGCGCACTTCTATTACTGCTGCATATACGCCGCAGCAGTAATTTTTCATCGTCTTGCTTTCCCGTTTCAGCGGTAGCGGCATGATCGGCACAACTTTCTGCTATCCCGCTTCTCATATCGGCAGAAATAGCTCAGCATTTTAATGTTGCTAATGATAGACTTTTT
>NZ_JACCLP010000069.1:0-355 GCF_050937395.1 Treponema sp. OMZ 805
CCCGTTCTTCATCGCATCTTCTTTCATTCTCATAAAAGTGGCATCATGGTCGGTTTTAGAAAAGCTGTTTCTCCCATTAAAGGTTGCGTTGTATGCTTCATATTTTTCTTTTCGCGGCAGCAGCTCTGTCTCAAGTGCTTTCTTTGCTTTCTCCAGTTTTTTTTTAACCGTTTTTGCTTTTGTTTCACTATTCTCTGCCAACGCTTCAAGCTTGTTGTTTATCTTTTGCGCAACTTCTTTGATCTCTTTACTCGTAACCTCTGCTCCTTCTCCGAGCTCTTCTAAATCTTTATCGCCATATATCTCATTTTCTTGTTCGGCTATCGTATTTATTTCTTTTATCAGCTCCCTTATT
>NZ_JACCLP010000070.1:0-301 GCF_050937395.1 Treponema sp. OMZ 805
GCTCATCTTTAATACGTGTTCTAAGCTGCTGAAGCAGTATTTCATGGTCTATATTGTCAAAGAACTTTGCAAAATCAATAAGCAGCGCATAGCCTGCATTTGAATTGCCGTTTGTCCGATAAAATCTTCTTAAATGCTCAATCAGCCGTCTTAATGCAAAATGAATGCCTTTGCCCTTAATTGAAGCTCCATTATCATAAATGAGTGAAGCTTCAAGGATAGGAATGAGCACATTTAATGCAAGGCTTTTTTGCACTACACGCTCTGATATATGAACGCTTTTAATATGCCTAATTTTTCC
>NZ_JACCLP010000071.1:0-300 GCF_050937395.1 Treponema sp. OMZ 805
TATTTTTACCGAGATGGAAGCGGCCGCATCGGGTACGCCTAAGACGAAAGAATGGTATGCGGAAAAAATAGCGGCGGCGATTACCGATCAGATAAAATGTGCGGAAATACCGGCGGGAACGGTTGTCGTAGAAGTTGCAGGGACGGCAAAAGGAATTCCTAATCCTGTCGGCATTAAGGTGAGGTAAATGGACTGGGGCACGGATTTTTTATTGCAAGATGATGACATTGTTTTTACCGCTGACGGGGATGTGAAGCTCGTATCGGGTTCTGCAATGGTGGCGCAAGATATAGCGCAATC
>NZ_JACCLP010000072.1:0-288 GCF_050937395.1 Treponema sp. OMZ 805
CCCATTGAATATTTGAGGCCTGACAGTAGCGGTAAAGTGTGGGTATCCGGCGCTGCGTATGATGTAGGCGCTGGGGTTGAAAAGGTCAAAGTAAGCTATAATGGAGTTCCGGCAAGCGAAGTTACGTTAGAGTTTCCGAGCGGCGTGCGAACGGATGTCGGTAACGGCGATGTCAACTTTGTCACATGGAAAGGTGAACTCGATGTCAGCAGTTTTGTAGATGGTACGGGGAAAATCGTCATTACGCCGATTGACCGTGCAAATAATGCCTCTGCTCCGATTGAAGTA
>NZ_JACCLP010000073.1:0-287 GCF_050937395.1 Treponema sp. OMZ 805
ACCGGAGAATCATCTGGTAAGAGTAGTCAGCGCAACGGTGGATGAAATAGAACTGAAAGCCCTGTTTGAAGCCTACACAACGGGAGGGGGAGCAAGCCGCTACCATCCGCAGATGCTGTTAAAAGTATTGATCTACTGCTATCTGACCGGTACCTATTCGTCGCGGCAGATTGCGAAACAATGCCGGGAAAATGTGAATGTAATGTGGCTGGCGGCAAACCAAAAACCGGACTTTAGAACAATCAATGCATTCCGAGGAGAAAGGCTGAAAAGTGTGATTGAAGAAG
>NZ_JACCLP010000074.1:0-261 GCF_050937395.1 Treponema sp. OMZ 805
TTTGATCCGACTCTGCCCCAGTGAGCTTTAAAAAAGCCGGTACCTAAGTCAATCATATTATAAAACTTGTTGTGATTTGCCTCATCTACATATACCATGTTAATTTCGTTCATATTTGCTCCTTTGCTTTTCAGGTTTATAGTATTATTATACGGCAGCCGAATAATAATGTCAACTAGGTTGTGCGGAAAGTTTGAAGAACCTTAGGCTTTTTACGCATAAAAAAGCCTTCCGATGACGGAAGGCTTTCTGCAGATTTAT
>NZ_JACCLP010000075.1:0-255 GCF_050937395.1 Treponema sp. OMZ 805
TCCGCTTCCGCCGCCGGTTCCAATGTTAATGTGCGACGTATTGTTTTTAAATCTAAACGTACCGCCGTCAGCTTTACCGCGCCAATCGTATTTTTCACTGTCGATACCGTCAGGATTTGCTGCGTTATATGTCAGCGCCAATGTTTTGGTTTCAACCACCGTAGAGCCGACATCTGCGATAGTGCCGTTCCGGTTCATGTCCGTTCCCAATGCTACAGCACTTATCCTCAAAGGTTCCTTTTTAAGTTTTACGGA
>NZ_JACCLP010000076.1:0-255 GCF_050937395.1 Treponema sp. OMZ 805
CCGGTAAAACTTAAAAAGGAGCCTTTGAAGATAAGCGCTGTAGCATTGGGAACGGATATGAACCGGAACGGCACTATCGCAGATGTCGGCTCTACGGTGGTTGAAACCAAAACGTTGGGGCTGACATATAACGCAGCAAATCCTGACGGTATCGACAGTGAAAAATACGATTGGCACGGTAAAGCTGACGGCGGTACGTTTAGGTTTAAAAACAATACGTCGCACATTAAAATTGGAACCAGTGGCGGAAGCGGC
>NZ_JACCLP010000077.1:0-244 GCF_050937395.1 Treponema sp. OMZ 805
TCTCAAGGAAATCGGACTTCTTGAACACGAACTGGAGGCAATCGACGGGGAAGCGAACAAGAAAATTGCAGAAATTAAAGCGGACTGCGCAAAGCAAGGGGAAGGTCTCCGTAAACGCATTACCGACCTTTCCGCCCTGCTCGGCGCATTTGCCGAATACAACCGCGAGGAACTGTTTAAAGACCGCAAATCCCAAAAACTGTCCTTCGGTGAATTCGGTTATCGTAAGTCTACCTCAATCAGT
>NZ_JACCLP010000078.1:0-243 GCF_050937395.1 Treponema sp. OMZ 805
GGTGCTCATAACAAAGCTGTTGAAAGTGCAAGAATTTTAAAGCAGCTCCATTCTGATACTGCAATGATTATGCAAGTAACCGGTTTAAGTGCTGAAGAAATAGCAAGGCTATAGGGGAAGGAGCGATCAATTCTTAATTGGTAAGGGGAGGAAAGACACTTTTTTCGGATAAAAGTTTCTTTCCTCCCCTTCAACCCTTCCTATCTTCAAAATAACCGCTTAGGGTTATCACCCTAAGAACCC
>NZ_JACCLP010000079.1:0-241 GCF_050937395.1 Treponema sp. OMZ 805
AAAAAGTCTATCATTAGCAACATTAAAATGCTGAGCTATTTCTGCCGATATGAGAAGCGGGATACGCTTGTATTGTGTGAAACCAAAGGAGCAGTGTATGAAAAAGACACGTATGGGAAACACCGCATTAGCGGCGGTCTTGATAATGTGCGTTACCGCCTTACTTACGACGTGTAAGAACAGTATCGGTTTAGGCGGTCAGATAGATATTCTTCCGCCAAATGGAGAGATTACCGCTCCG
>NZ_JACCLP010000080.1:0-220 GCF_050937395.1 Treponema sp. OMZ 805
GGACGGAACGCTCTTTTCCCGAAAGACACGAGCGCGCCCGATTAGTAAAGATTCTGATATTGCTCTTGAAGGGCAATGGGTAATTATTTTTTAAAGGAGCTTTTATGGCAAATTTAACGATTATTAAACAGTGGCCTACAGGGATTAGACGGGTTGAAACGACCGATCCGTGGGTAGGCGGTGAAGACGGGACGGCAAATATTCAGGCAAAGCAGATAGG
>NZ_JACCLP010000081.1:0-217 GCF_050937395.1 Treponema sp. OMZ 805
GCCTACACAACGGGAGGGGGAGCAAGCCGCTACCATCCGCAGATGCTGTTAAAAGTCTTGATCTACTGCTATCTGACCGGTACCTATTCGTCGCGGCAGATTGCGAAACAATGCCGAGAAAATGTAAACGTAATGTGGCTGGCAGCAAACCAAAAACCTGACTTTAGAACAATCAATGCATTTCGAGGAGAAAGGCTGAAAAGAGTGATTGAAGAAA
>NZ_JACCLP010000082.1:0-201 GCF_050937395.1 Treponema sp. OMZ 805
GTAAGCAATTCTGCTTTAAGGTTGCTTTCACTTAACATCGTTTTACCTGCATTTAGTGCAAACGAATAGTGATATGCGTTGCAATCCATATAATGATGTCAACGAGCTTCCATACAGCAAGCGGTATTAATGCGAATGCAATCAGTGCGCTTTTTATAAACTTGTCAATCATTGTTTTACGCCTCCAATACAAGAGCTAAA